>CAZTTD010000176.1:0-1578 GCA_964616925.1 uncultured Actinomyces sp. | reverse complement strand
ACGCCTGCCGGGTGCGGCCTGTCGTTTGAACAGTGCTGCCATCCTGGGACTCGAGTGCGGCTACAGCGGGCGCCCCTACTAAAAGATTCCAAGTGTGCTCCCGAGATTGACGCCCCCTCAAAACGAGCTACCCCCGCCATCCCACCGGGTACGGTACTAGTCATGGGCTACAAGTCCGCTGAAGAAGACCATCGCGGCCAACTGCTGGCAAGAATCCAGACTTTGGAGAGCCAGCTGGCGACCGCGCGGACGCAGCTCGCCGCCCTCGACTCGCAAGAAACCGACCGCACCCCGACCAAGGAGATGCCCGAGCCGCGCAGCTCCCCCCACACCTCCCTAGCCCCACTGCTCTCCGTCACCGCCGACTCCCCCGTCGAGGACAAAATCGCCCTCTTCATGGCCCGCTTCACCGGCCGCACCGACGTGTACGCAACCCGCTGGATCAGCAAAACCACAGGCAAACAAGGCTGGGGCCCCGCACTACGCCACAAATACAAGCGGCAACCCACCCCCAGCGACTTCCTCCCCTTCACACCCTCAGTCGTCGACACCCAGCTGCGCCGATCAGCAGCCCACGGCACCCACAACCAAGACACCTTCCACGCCGGCATCTACCCCATGCTCCCCGGGGACCGCTGCCAACTCCTCGTCTGCGACTTCGACGACGGCAACTGGAAATCCGACGCCGCCGCATACGCAAACGCCTGCAACAACGCAGGCATCCACGTACTCACAGAGATCTCCCGCTCCGGCCAAGGCGCCCACGTCTGGATTTTCCTAGAGAAACCCATGTCCGCCGCCCGAGTCCGCTCCGCCGGCACGTCCCTCCTGCGACACGCCATGGAAACCAACCCCAAAATGAGTTTCAGCAGCCACGACCGGTGAGAAGATCCGCCTGCGTACAGACGCCGTCGTTCATATTCCCGAGGACGATCTGCCCGGCAACGTCATCACCGCACTCAAGCACCTCGCCTCGATCGCTAATCCGGAGTTCTTCCGCCGGCAAGCGTCCCGGATCAGCACGTTCGGCGTGCCACGTTACGTGACGTGTTTCGAGGACGAAGGCGGAGAACTGCGCATCCCCCGCGGCCTGGAAGAAGAAGCACGGCAGATCCTGGAAGCCGCGGGCTTCACCGTCACTATTTCACGGCCACGCAGGAAACGGCCACGCATCGACGTCACGTTCACAGGCACGTTGCCAATCTGTCGCTGCCCCAGCAGCTAGACGAACTATGCAGGAACAACTCTCCGAAATAGTTGAAAGCGGCGACCCATTCGTACTGGTAGCGATGGACAAGATCGCAGGCGAGGGCTTAGACCTCCCAACACTGGACACCGTCTTCCTAGCAATGCCGATCTCATTCAAAGGCAGAGTCATCCAACAACTAGGAAGAATCACGCGAACCACCGACGGCGAAGCGACGGCCACCGCCCATGACTTCGCCGACCTCAACGTCCTCGTCCTTCAGACGATGCACGCCCGCCGCACCCGCGTTGCCCGAAAAGAAGGCTTCATACCCGTTAGGGATTGACCGAAGCGCGGGAAGACCTTAACTCCCAGCACCAACCGCGGGAGTT
>CAZTTD010000175.1:0-1586 GCA_964616925.1 uncultured Actinomyces sp. | reverse complement strand
GTGGGGTTGAGTTCCGCCCTCGAAATACAGATTCCCAAGTCCATACGTCGGCTGAAGGCTGGCGGCGGGTCGCGATACGTGCACGGGGGCGCCTCGCTGCAGGAGATTGTTGTGCCCGTGCTGGCTATCAACAAGAAGCGCAAGAGCGACGTGCGCCAGGTAAACGTGCAGGTCCAGCCAGAGACGGACAGGATCACCACGGGGCAGTTGGTGGTGAAGTTGCACCAGAGTGAGCCGGTGACGGACAAGGTGCGCCCTCGTACCCTTCGCGCTGGTCTGTTCGTGGGGGAGGACCTGATTTCCAACCAGGCGCTGCTTATCTTTGATCAGGAGTCCACGGATCCGCGCGACCGGTACCAGACCGTGGCGCTGCTGCTCAACAAGGACGCTGATGCGTACAACAACCGGATTGTGGAGTTCAGGTTGGAGGAGGAGATCCCGAATACCTCGCAATGGCGCGTCTACCAGCGCGCTCCGTACACGTTGCGCAGGTCGTTCACGACGGACTTCGATTTCTAGGGGAGTGGGAATATGGAACGCGAAGTTGCGGGCGGGTTGGACGCGGGCGAGGGCGTAGCTGTGGACGCGGAGGCGCCCGTGCAGAGCGCGCTGGATCGCAAGATTAACCGCGCCTTCCCGGGTGTCGTGGTCCGCAAGGACTTGGTGAAGGCCGTTAAGGGCAACGCGATTGTGCCGACGTATGTGCTGGAGTACCTACTGGGCCAGTACGCGGCCTCGGATGATGATGAGACGATCAAGGCGGGGATTGAGGCGGTGCGGCGGATTCTTGCGCAGCATTACGTTCACCGCAATGAGGCGGAGTTGGTGAAGTCGACGATTCACAGGCAGGGCAGCCACCGGATCATTGACCGGGTCAGCGTGGTTTTCAATGAGAAGACGGGCCTGCATGAGGCTGCGTTTGAGAACCTGGGGATTAGCCGTGTGCTGGTTGACGAGGACACGGTGAACAGGAATGAGAAGCTGCTGGTCGGCGGCGTTTGGTGCATTTGTGACATCGAGTATTTCCAGTCCGACGATCCCCGCGTCGTCCCGTGGATTCTGGGCTCCCTGAAGCCGATCCAGATGTCCAGTTTCGACTTTGAGGGGTACTTGGAGGCGCGGCGGGAGTTCACCAGTGAGGAGTGGGTGGATCTGCTGATGCAGTCCATTGGTTTCAACCCGGACTTGTTTGGGCGGCGCGCGAAGCTGCTGCAGCTTGTACGCCTGATCCCGTTTGTGGAGCGGAACTACAACCTGGTGGAGTTGGGGCCGAAGGGGACGGGGAAGTCGCACATTTTCTCGGAGTTTTCCCCGCACGGGATGCTGATTTCTGGGGGCGAGGTGACGGTGCCGAAGCTGTTCGTGAATAACTCGAATGGGAAGATCGGCCTGGTTGGCTACTGGGATGTTGTCGCGTTTGATGAGTTCGCGGGGAAGAAGAAGCGGACCGACAGGGCGCTTGTGGACATAATGAAGAATTATATGGCGAACAAGTCTTTCTCCCGCGGGGTGACGACCTTGGGTGCGGAGGCCTCCATGGTCTTCGTTGGTAACACGTCGCATACGGTGCCGTATATGTTGAAGCA
>CAZTTD010000174.1:0-1614 GCA_964616925.1 uncultured Actinomyces sp. | reverse complement strand
AGGGATTGACCGAAGCGCGGGAAGACCTTAACTCCCAGCACCAACCGCGGGAGTTGCGTAGTGACGCCGCACCGCCAATCGGCCTCGGGTCAGCATCTGTCCACGATTCACGACGGCGCGCAAGAAGCGGTAAAACCTGCACGATGTATCAACAGTCCGTGACGTGCGCCAGCGGTTCGAGATAGAGACATTGGTATCAGGGTCTGAGAGAATAAGACGGAGAGGAAAGAAGGTGTGGTCACAGTGTTCCAAGGAGAAATCCGTTCGGTCACGGCGTTGCTCGACGCTGCTGCCCGCACGCCCTTCCGGCGCACACCCGGCAGCCGGTTCGGTTTGCTGCACACTGCCGCGGACAGCGCCGTTACTTGTCGCCGCCTGCTGGCAGACGGTGAGGGACTGGACGGGTGCTGGCGGTTCGGCATTCTGCAAACCCTTGACGACTACACCTCGACTCGGCGACGTGGCGGCCCTGAGCTGGCCGCTCAGGTCTTCAGTGATGAGCCACCCCGTACCGGTGCTCCCCAGCTTGACGCGGCGTTCGCGGCGCTGGCCGACTATCTGGCCGAGCGCGACGGTTGGACGACACCCCAGTGGGCGCTTGACCCGACCCGCGCGGCTGAGACTTGGTACCCGGCAGTGCCAATGATTCTTCGTGCTGAAGCCGATACCGAGAGTCCCCAGGCGTTTCGTAGCCGCGGGGTTCTGATTACGTCGCGTTCTCTGGATCGAGCATGAGCCAGGGCGGCACGCTCAACGCCGCGAAAGTCCTCGCACTGTTTCAAGAACTTTCTGATCGTCTCGCCGACGCTGGTGTAGCAGCGCAGTTGTTCGTCGTGGGCGGCGCTGCGATGGCGCTTGCCTACGATGACGGTCGCGTGACTCGCGACGTGGACGCCTTGTTCGTGCCTGCACCCGAAGTGCGTCAGGTGGCAGAGGACATGAGCATTGCTCACGGGTTGGAACCGGATTGGTTGAACGACGCAGCCAAGGGGTTCCTGCCCGGAGACGATGAGAGCCCGCGCACAGTGTTCGAGTCCGAATCACTCCTGGTACAGGTTCCGTCCCCGCAATACCTGCTAGCGATGAAGCTCCACGCATCACGTGACGAGCGTGATCTTGATGACGCCGCCGTCTTGTTCAACCGACTCGGATACAGCTCAGGGCAGGACTGCATTGACCTGCTCACCCAGACCTACCCGCTCGGCCAATTACTCCCACGTCACCGCTACTTGGCTGAGGAAGTCGCTCACAGAGCTATAAGCTCCCGACAACAACGAGAAAGCAAGGCGACCCGAACGACCGAGTTCGATGATCCCTGGAAGCGCTAGGAGCCAGGACCAAATACGAATGGTCCCGCACTCGGCCGATCGACTGGAATCGAGCCCCGAGGCATATGGGTAGGTGCGAGACTATCTAGGACGCCGAAACATTCTAGTTTTCGGGAAGCGGGTGCAATCACTTAGAGCCCGTATTCTTCGAACCATGCCCGGAATCCACCCGGCTTAAACGGAAACCTGTACTCGGTCTCCAACAGGTGATCCGCCAAGTCCTCAGCCAAGTAGCGCCTGCTCACCTTCTGAGGTCACCCCGCGACCTGCCAGATCTCGGAACTTT
>CAZTTD010000173.1:0-1636 GCA_964616925.1 uncultured Actinomyces sp. | reverse complement strand
CGATCTCGCGGAAGGGAGGGGGCGGACGCGGAGGTTCGGGCGTCTGGGGCGGCGGGAGCGGTGGGACGAGGTCGGGTTGGCGCAGCAACCTGGAAACTAACCTTTCGCGGCAGCGGCCATCATCGCGTAGACCTGCGGCGTGTCCCCAATCGTCAAACCGCCATCAACCAGCAGCTCCGACCCGGTGATGTAGGAAGCCGCGTCGGATGCTGCGAACGCCACCACGTGCGCCACTTCCTCTGGGGAACCGTTGCGGTTGAGCGGCGCCAACGGCAGCGGCGACCCTGCCACCACGCCAGCCTGCGCAGTCATCGGGGTGGCGATGGAGCCGGGGTGGATGGAGATGACCCTGATCCCATGAACGCCCAGGTCCATGGCGGCGGCCTTAGTCATGCCGCGAACAGCAAACTTGGAGCCGGAGTACGCCACGGTCTGCACCTGGCCCACCATTCCGGCGGCTGAGGACATGTTGACGATTACGCCCTGCTTCTGCTCTTTCATGAACGGCACTACGGCGCGCATCCCCAGGAATACGCCGTCCACGTTTACACGCATCACCTTCTGGAACTCCGCCAGCGTCGTGTCCACTAGACGCTTACTGAGCAGAATCCCCGCGTTGTTCACCAGGACGTCAATGCGCCCAAACGTTTCCATGGTGGCACTCACGACCTTGTCCCAGTCGCCCTCGCTGGATACGTCTTCACGGATGAAGAGGGCGTTTTCCCCTAACTCTTCCGCAAGTGCTGCGCCTTGTTCCTCGTTCATGTCGGTGAGGACGACCTTGGCGCCCTCGGCCACGAACAGGCGAGCGTCCGCCGCGCCCATCCCGCTTGCTGCCCCCGTAATGATTGCTACTTTATCTTGCAAAATTCCAGCCACTGCTGCTCTCCTTGACTTCGGGTCAACGCCGACCCGGTGATTCAGTTCCAGCGTCCACGGGGTGTTCCGTCTTTGGAACCAGCCCGCTAGACACGCATCCCAGCCTACAGTTCTGCCGGTTGCTCCACATCCTCACGGGAGGCCCGGCCGCGGGGGAGTGGGGAGTGCGGGTTGCGTGAAGGTCAAGCACCGTTCAGCCAACGTCGGCTGCGGTAACTGCCTGCGCGCCTGCCGTCAAGCCAGAGGTCAAGGATGTCGGGATGCGCGTTCAATGGTGTGCACAAGATAATGCGCATTATTCGAGTGTCTGGATGTTACGAGCCCGTGCAGATAGCTTCTGGGGTGTAGCTGTGGCGCGGTCGCTCCGAGTGTTGCGTGACCGGCTGATGGTTGCTTTTTCCCATTGCGCTCCTCACTGTCGCCCTGTAATGCAAGGTGGCTGGACGTGCGGTGGTTGTTGGGACGAACGTCCTCAAACTACGTAGCTAGGCGCTCGTACCGGTGAATCGGTCAATTGTCAAGATGAGTTTGCTAATGGTTTGATTCGGGTGGTCGTAGGGTGGAAATGACAGCGTCGCACCCGCGGCGCGCAGGGTTGGTTGGGGCTGGTTGGTTCCACCAAACCGTTACCCAAGGGGGAGAACAATGAAGAGGGGATTGGTGGGCGCGGCGGCAGCGTTGGCGTTAATGCTCACAACAGGAGGGGTGGCGTTGGCCACCGAACCGCAAGAAGAAATGACGGTGGACGCGGGTGTTG
>CAZTTD010000172.1:0-1708 GCA_964616925.1 uncultured Actinomyces sp. | reverse complement strand
CTGAGTTAAGCCGAATTCGGCTTAATACGGACAAAGGCACACAGTACGCCTCAAACCAGATACGCCAGTGGACCGGTGACAACGGGATTATCCGGTCAATGGGAGCCACCGGGGTCGCGTGGGACAACGCCATGGCCGAGTCCTTCTTCGCGACCTTGAAGACTGAGTACTACTACCGGCATGTATGGGCCACCAAGAAACGCGCCAAACAAAGCGTGGGCCGGTGGATCGAAGAGGTCTACAACCGCCGGCGCAGTCACTCAGCGCTAGGCCAAATTGACCCAGTCACCTATGAGATGCGACAATTAAACCATCACCCCAAGGACCAACAAGCAGCATAAAAAACGTGTCCACTCAAACGGGGCAAGGCCACAAACACTATCTCCTAACCCAAAAAAAACAAGACACAAGCCACCACACACCCTCCCCTGCCAAAACACGAAACCACAAACCCAACAAACCAGCCAAACCCCAAAAACCCATCGGTGGATCCGGGCTCAGTGGTCGACGCGGAGAGAAATTTCGTCTGAACTGCACACTTAACCATGCCCTTTAACTTATTGTTATTTAAGGTTTATAAATTAAGGATAGTTGGTTGATTTCGCATAGACCTCAACTGCAACTAGATAGGAGCATTGACAATGTTAGTGTCGAGAAGAATTGGGATTCTGGCAGCAGGGGTGCTGGCCGCGAGCTTAATTGGTTTGTCTCCGGGGACGTCTGCACTGGCAGCTGAAGGGACGGAAGTTCCTCCAGAGCAGGCCGTGCACATGAGAGAGGAGATGACTAGGTACGGAGTCGATACTCAAACACAGGACTCGCTCATTGAAGCGCTGAACCGTGGCGAGTCATGGGAGTCTCTGGAAGGGGGTGTTCCGGTTTCCAGAGAAACAGTGAGGTTGGACAGCACAATCGAGACGATCGAACGTTACTCGGATGGTTCGATCATAGTTACCGTGGCCCCAGACTTGGAAGCGGTAGCCGAGGGGACGACGGGCCCTACTCGCAGTGTTTCTGGATGTTCCTACTCGGGTAGTTCTTACGCTGGATACTGGAAGAATTGTAGAGCTAGTGTGAGTCTCGTTGCGCTGACGCTCAGATTCAGCTTCGACTATCAAAACATTCGAGACACGGGGTCTTCGATAACGAACTGGTACGACCCTAGCCACGTCGCATATGGGGGGAGCTTCACGGGGGGTGCCTTCTCCAAGAAGAGCGCAACTTCGGTACGTTATTCTGGAACCTTTACGCTCTACAATAACTTGGGAAGTAATACTGCGTGGATACAGGCAAATGTGAGCGGAAACGTCGCCTCCACAACTCAGGGAAACTAGACGGCACGGTGTCAGTCTTGTATTTTGGGAAAGGTTGCGCTCATGGTCATCGGCGTACTAGGTATCTTGCAGGTCGTCCTTAAGGTTGCCTATGGTGTAGGTGTGTTATGGCTCCTTTATCGCATTGGAAGCAAGATCGGGGATAAGTCGTAGAGGCTGGCCGGGATTCCCCCTTTCAAGCTAGAGCACAGAGCGGCTGGAATCCCGGCAGAGTCAAGAGAACTAGTTGACCAGCGCAGTTACGTCCCCACCCAAGCAGGTGTTGGCCGCCCGGGGCGCTTTCACCGCTGCGTTGATTCTCAATGCACACGTTTCGGAGCCTGGATGATCAGTTCCAAGGGGTTAGTGGTCGTATGCGGTGAGGCTTCGTAGGA
>CAZTTD010000171.1:0-1892 GCA_964616925.1 uncultured Actinomyces sp. | reverse complement strand
TGTTCACGATTGGTGAGGACGGCACCCCGGAACCTGGCGGTGATCGCAGGACCGACAACATGGTGGGCGTGTTCGACTTCTCCACCAACGATGGTGCATCGGGTGGCCACTCCAGAAGGAACCTCACGACCGACGTCTCAGAAACGGAATAGCGGACTGCCGACCGCCGTCCAATCGCTGAAGCTTTAAGTCATGACTGACGCACCTCCACCGCCCTCTTACCAACCGGAGCGGGGACGCGTGCGTCCAAAGAGCCAAGCGACTAACCACAATGGCGACGCCGCTCCACCGGCCCGAACACCCGTGGTGCCTCAGAAGAGTGCTCCTGCGCCGCCCCCTTCTTTCGCACCGCGTGCCACCGCGCCAGCAAGTGCTCAGTCGACTCCTGAACCGACACTGCAAGCGGTGCCCACGCCCGCGCCGCCATCATTCCAACCGCAGCAGCGCAAGGAGCCGACCTCACAACCCGCCGCGGCCGCACGCCGATATGGTGCGGGTTCCTCTGCGCCGCCGGCCGCCCTCGAACGAAACGCCCCGACAAAACCCGGGAGGCCGAAGAGGTCGCGGCGCAGGCGAGCGGGATCTGCCCGCCGGACGATCACCGGTGTTTTGACGGTTCTTCTTGTCGCGATCGTGGCGTGGCCGATATGGCTGGTGTGGCACACAAACGCAAACCTGAACAGGGTCGATGCAACCAGCGACTTTGGTAATACAAGGGGAACGACGTACATTTTTGCGGGCTCGGACTCCCGTGACGGGTGGAATCCGGAGGACCCCACAGAAGGCGAACGGTCGGATTCCACGATCATGGTCCACCGCGCCCCCAACGGTCAGGCGTCCATGGTCTCTCTTCCGCGGGACTCCTATTTGGAGATACCTGGCTACGGGTACAACAAACTCAACGCCGCATTCTCACTGGGCGGCCCGAAGCTTCTTGTAGAGACCGTGGAGCTCAACACGGGCGTCAAAGTGGACCACTATGTCCAGATCGGCATGGTCGGGGTTACCGACATTGTGGATGCGCTAGGTGGCGTGGAGCTGTGTTGGGACTATGACGTAAATGATGAGCTGTCCGGGATGCAGTGGACGGCTGGCTGCCATGAGTCAGACGGGGCAGAGGCACTGGCGTTTTCGCGGATGCGTTACTCCGACCCCCTAGGTGACGTCGGGCGCCAAATGCGGCAAAGGCAGGTGATGGGGGCGGTAGTTGACGAAGCCCTCACCCCCTCAGTGCTGCTCAATCCGGTGAAGCAGCTTCAGCTATCCGACGCTGCGGCCAGTACTTTGACCGTCGGCAACAACACGAACGTGTGGAACATTGCCATGCTGATGCTGGCGATGCGTAAGGCAACAAGCGCGGGGCTTGTCGGAACACCTCCGATCGCTGACCCGAATGCGTATAACGAGGTCGGTTCAGTAATGCTGTGGGGCGAATCCGCACCAACATTCTTCCAGCGCATGCTGGACGGAACACTGACTGAGTCGGACTTTCGGGTGATGTGACGCGGCCGCCCCAACCGTTCGGGGCGCACGGTCATGTTGGTTGGCCCAGACCAGCCGGACCAGCCCACAAAAGCCTACTTTTCAGGCACCGCAATCCGCTTTGAGCCGTGCTGGTTAGCCTGCCACGCGGAATCGATGATGTCTTTCAGGTTGTACTGCGCCTTGAAGCCCATCTCTTCCTCAATGCGTGATGTATCAGCGGTTAGCGATGCGGGGTCACCTTCACGTCGCGGTCCAACACTGTGCGGGAAGTCCCAGTCGGCCGCTTCACGCATCCCATCTAGGACCTCAAATACTGAGTTACCTTCTCCCGTTCCCACGTTATACGCCAGGTTCTTCAACGAGCCGGCCCGCAGGGAGTCGAGGGCGTCTAGGTGGGCACGCGCCAA
>CAZTTD010000170.1:0-1909 GCA_964616925.1 uncultured Actinomyces sp. | reverse complement strand
CCCGGGTGCGCGTTGCGCGGTGGCGGTGATACGGGCGGCCCGGTGCGCGGTGCGAGGGTCGCGGTGGCGGTGATACCGGCGGCTTGGGTCCCGGTGCGAGGGTCGCGGTGGGCGTTGCACCCAGACGCGCGGCGCCGGGTCTCCAACAGTCGGGGGATCTGGTGGTACTAGGCGTTCGCGGCTTCCCACTCTTGGATCTGACCGCGCCACTTCGTCTTGGAGGAATCTGAGGCCGTGGAGGCCTCGATGCTTGAACGCGCCAAATCCGCCAACTCTTTGGGAGCGAACCCGTGGGTGTCGCGCGCCATCCGGTACTGATCCACAAGGCGGGAGCGGAACAGTAGCGGGTCGTCCGCACCAAGCGCCACGGTCGCACCGGCGTCGTAAAACGCCCTGAGCGGGACCTCCGCCGTTTCCCGGTATACGCCAAGGGATACGTTCGAGGTCGGACAAATCTCAAACGCAACGCCCTCGTCCACAAGACGGTTTAGGAGCTCCGCGTCCTCGACGGCACGCACACCGTGACCCAGGCGTTGGGGGGCAAGGTGGCCCACGACCTCGCGGACGGACTGGGGGCCCAGCAGCTCCCCGCCGTGGGGGACCAGCGTGAGGCCGGCCCGCCGCGCAATCTGGAACGCGTTTGCGAACGTCGCCGTCTCCCCGGTGCGCTCATCGTTGGACAGGCCGAACCCGATGACATCGCCCGGCTGGTCCCCCGCGTACTGGGCCGCCAGTCGCGCCAAAACCCGCGCATCCAGCGGGTGGCGGGTCCGCGACGCCGCGACGATAACCCCGATTTCCACGCCCGTCTTGGCGCTGGCAGCCTTCGCTTCGTCGAGGACGATCTCCAACGCTGGCGTCAACCCACCCACGAACGGGGCGTACGAGGTCGGGTCCACCTGGATCTCAAGACGGACGGAACCCTCCGCGGCCTCGTCCTCAGCGGCTTCATCGATGACGCGCCGCATCACGTCCTCGCTGCGGACAAGGGAACGCGCGGAATCGTAAGACCTCTGGAACCGGAACCACCCGCGCGCGTCCGCCGGGACGGTGAGGGGGTCGTGGTCTAGGAGGTGGGAGGGCAGACGAACCCCTTGCTCACTGGCCAACTCCACCATTGTCTTGGGTCGCATGGACCCGGTGAAATGGAGGTGGAGGTGGGCTTTTGGGAGAGATACAAGGGGGTCCGGGGTTGCTACCACTTACCGAACCACTCAAGGATTTGGTTCGTGTACGTCTCCTTGTCCGGCTCATTCAGAAGCTCATGAAACGCACCCGGGATTAGGTCGATTTCGACAAGGTCTCCGGCGCGTTCAGCGAACTCAACGGAACCTTCAAAGGACGCTAGGCCGTCATTTTGACCGTGGAGGATGAGGACGGGGCGGCTGAGCATCGGGGCGTTCTCAATCACGCGCGCACCTTGGCTGACCATGGTTGATGCTGTAAGCAGCGGGACGCGGCCGGAGAAAACAAGGGGATCTGCCAGGTAGTCCTTTTCTACCTGCGGGTCGCGTGAGAGCAGGCCAGTGTCCAATGAAATGGTGTCGATCCACGGCGCGATCTTGGCGACCCCCGCAAGCGGCGCGGCCAGTTTGGCGCTGGTGGAGGGCAGGGGGCGAAGCGCGGGGCCCGTGACCGCGACGGCTTCGATATGGGTGGGGTCCAGAAGTGTGGACGCCAAGGTGATGAGCCCGCCCATTGAGTGCCCGAACAGGAAAACGCGTTCAGTCCGCGCGGTCTTGAGGATCTCCCTGCGGGCCTCAAGATGTTCGACGATTAGAGCGCGCACATCCACACGTGCGCGCTTCCCGCCTGAGGTACCGTGCCCTGTGAAGTCGAAGCTCCAAGTGTCGTAACCTGCGGCGTTCAGCGCCTTGACAAAGCGTGCGTAGCGGCCGTGGTGCTCACC
>CAZTTD010000169.1:0-1920 GCA_964616925.1 uncultured Actinomyces sp. | reverse complement strand
TTAGGCGCAGCTTGAGTGATTTTATCGACCAGCCGGAACCTGTAACGATTACGCGCCACGGGCAAACAGTTGGTTTGTTCATCCCGATCCGTCGGGGTCGTGAAGCAGACATCGCGGCCTATGCGGAAGCCGCCAAGAAAGCCAGCGCACTGTTGGCAGAGTGGGGCGCCAGCGAAGACGACGTAGTTGCGGAGTTTGATGAGCTACGCCGCAGCGAATCCGACTCATCGCGGGTGTAGACATGAAGTCGCGCCGCATCGTCCTCGACGCGAATATTCTTATTCGCGCCGTGCTCGGTAAACACGTCCCGGCGATGGTGGAACGTTATAGCACCGAGGTAAGGTTCTTCGCTCCCCAGATAGCGTTTGAGGAGGCAGCGCGCCATCTGCCGACTATTGCTGGGCGGAGAGGCTGGGATGCGGCGCCGCTTCTTGAATCGGTAGAGAGGCTACGCCACGTTGTGGAACCCGTAGAACTAGACATAATCGGCCCATTCAAGGACGCTGCGCTTGCTCGCATAGGCACGCGAGACCCAATGGATTGGCCCGTGGTTGCGACCGCTTTAGCCTTGGATTGTCCTATTTGGACTGAAGACCAAGACTTCTTCGGAACCGGTGTCGCAACGTGGACAAGTGCGCGTGTGGAGATCTATCTAGCGAGCATTTGATACATCAACCGTCAGCGGTGGGCGGCGTTGGTTGTGGTCATTGGGGAATCACGACCCATCTTCCGGCTTTGCGCGATCCTTCTCTTGCGATGCGCCCCTCCTGTTTGAGTTCGGCAAGGTAGCGTTCGACGGTGCGAGCACTCTTTCTAAGGCGCTGGGCCATTTGCTCGGCGGTTACTGCGGGCGACTGAATTATCATTTGCAACAACTCGTCTTTTATTCCGACATTCATCCCGACATTCATTCCGACATTGCGTGTCCACGGGAGTAATTCATTTTCGAAAGAGCCCAGTGCCACCTCGATTGTGTCCAGCATGTATTGGATGAAGGGCGCGGCGTCTATCTCGTCCTCATGGGAGGCCTGCAGCGCACGGTAGTAGCCAAGCTGGTTCTGACGTATCGCCGTGTCCACGGGAATACTGGCGAAGATCTCCCTCCAACAACTCAAGATAAGCGCTTGCCAGAGTCTGCCGATCCTTCCATTCCCATCGCGGAAGGGGTGGATGTATTCGATGAGGAAATGGACTGCACTGGAAACGATCAGCGGGTGATCTTCTGACTTGCTACCCCACTCAAGTAACTCTTGGATCAGCCGCGGGACTTTTTCAATGCTGGAGCCGGAATGGAGCACCTCCCCGTAGCGGTTGACTATCTGCACGTCCACCGTGCGGAACTGACCAGATTCCTTCACTAGTCCATCAGTCAGTAACGCGTGTGCTCTAAGAAAGTCGTCAACGTTCCACGGATCAAGCGTTCCCAGTTCAGCATTCGCAGCCAAACCATTGACAACTTCCTGGATCTCCCGCGGTGGAGCCGGAACCTCTCTCCCCGCCGCGACTTCTTCCACCTGAGGCAGCGTCAGCGTGTTTCCCTCGATTGCAGTAGAAGCATGAACTGAGGCAATCTGGGCGTCCCGACGAAGCTCCGCTGCCCGTCCCGACATTTCGTCAAACGCTGACACGCGCCCAACCATTTCGATGATGTGCTCTACCTGGGGTCCCCACGCGGGCTTCGGGGTATAGAAAACAGGAATCACGGAATCACCCCTTCCTGTTGCGCCCACCATTTGTAGCGAAGGCTGTCCAGCATGGGCCCGTCAAGGGACCCAATGTGCCACGTCGTCCAGCCGTTGGAGGATTGAAGCCCGAGGGCGGCCGCTGCGCTTGAGGTATGTGCGTTAACCCAAGCGGTGCTCACGGCTTCTTCTCCTCAAATGTCAGCAATTTGTCCCTGTAGTACTCATACTGTTTCCG
>CAZTTD010000168.1:0-1922 GCA_964616925.1 uncultured Actinomyces sp. | reverse complement strand
GATATTCCCGGGCACAAGCATCGATCAGACGCCACATCATTCGATCAGGGCCCCAAACGCACCGCTTGACTGACGGCTGCGAATTAGATGTGCCCGAGATGAGTCTCGTTCGTGAACGGCGTGCGCGGAAAGCCCGTGCGTAAAAGTCGGTGCGTAATAAGCCTGTGCATAGAAAGCCTGTGCATAGAAAGCTTGTGCGTAAAAGGTCTGTGCGCGTAATAAGCCCGTGCGCGTAAAAAGTCCGTGCGGACAACTCAGTGCGTAACACGTGCACGCGCAACGCGGTTCGCGCGATGAAGGGGGTTAGTGACGCCGGGCCCATGCGCCTGTCGGCGCGAAGGCCACTCGAAGCGGCTAATTTTGGAGCCCGGGGCAACGGGCCCGACGTCACTTCCCAGTGTAGTGCATGGGGGCGTCGCCCACTACTCTTCCACCGGCCCCAGCACCACGTTCGCCCAGGCGCTGTGTAAAGACTCCTGGTCAGAGGGCTGGAACAAGCCGGCTAGGACGTCACGGTAGAGACGGGAGAGCTCATTCTTGTCGTAGTAAGAAGACCCTCCACAGGCACGAATGCACTGCTCGACTGTTCGCAAGGATGCTTCCGCAGCCACGTTCTTCACCGCTGACAGGCGCGGCAACCATGCCATCGAGGGCGTCGCATCCGACGTCACCAACTCCGCCAACTCCCGGATCTGAGGACCAACCGCATCCATCGTGATTGCTGCTTCCGCAAGCCTCCACCTGATAGCGGGATCGTTAGCATACACGGTCTGGTTCAGGACAGAGAAACGCTTCTTCACGTGTTCCGCAGCCACCTCAATGGCACGCTCCCCGATGCCGGCATATGTGGCTGCCAGCAGGATCTCAAAGTTTGCAAAGATCCCTAAGATCACGGGTTCCAGAGACGGTCCCGGGTCAACCCGTGAGAGTACCTGGGATGCCGGCACTGTCGCGCCATCAAGAATCGTTGTGTTCGACTGCGTAGCCCGCATCCCCAATACGTGCCAGTCATCTTTCATTTCGAAGCCGCCGTCCTCCCTGTGGAGGATGGCGAACACCGACTTTGGAGCGTCCTCGCTCTCCGAATCCGCCCCGAAGGTAAGCAGGCGCGACCATGCGGGCGCAAGCGATGTGAACACTTTCGTCCCGTGAAACGAATATCCGCCCTCGTCATTAGGAGTGGCCTTCGTTATCGACCCAAACAAAACTAGGTCGTTGCCCGGCTCCGAAATACCGAATCCGAAAAGGTGCCCATCAGCGGCGTCGCGCAGAATCTGTTCCCCGGCCTCCACGCCGTTATCCACAAGATGGCGTGCAAGTCCCACGATGATCTGGTGCATGTTGATGCCCAACGCCGTGGCGGGAGCTGCCTTCGCAAGCCGTGTCTGTTCTGCGGCAATCTCTTTCAAGGTAAGACCAGCGCCGCCGTACTCCTCTGGCACGAACGCGCTGTAGTAGCCCGCCTCACGCAAGGAATCGTAGTCTTCCTGTGGAAACACGTTCTCAGCGTCGTACTGGGGTGCGCGCGCGTGGATCTCACTCAGAAGTTCATCGGACAGGAAGTTCATGACTGCTCCTATTGGTTGCTTTGGCAAAATTCTACTAAGACCTTCGTCCTAGAGGGCAACAAGTCCACGCGTACTACCCGCCTGCCGCTCCCGAGCACCCCTCTTTCCGCGTCGTTCTTCGCCTTGGGCATTGCCCCCGTGACCTGCGCCATCGAAGTCGGTACCCTTGGAGTCATGTTTGAGATTCCATCTGATCTACCTCTGCGCCTAAGTGCGCTGGCTTGGCTGCTTGGCCGCTGGCAGGGTTGGGGCACCATTGCGGCCCCGGGCACCATGCCGCCACCAAGGGGAGCGTCGCAGGAGCCGCCCTCGGACAACGCGGAGCCGCCCTCGGACAACGCGGAGCCGCCCTCG
>CAZTTD010000167.1:0-1943 GCA_964616925.1 uncultured Actinomyces sp. | reverse complement strand
CCCTTCGGCCTGTCGATGTTGTAGTCCCCGCTTGCGTTCTTGACTGCCATTTGTCCCCACTTTCGTCTGTCTTAAATTTAGCGTGTCGAGGGCGAGGCCTCAGCCCGCGCCCGTCTCCACAATGGCCCGCAATGCGGCGACGTGTCCGCGATAGGCGCGTTTGCCTTCGCTAGTGAGTGACGCCCAAGTTCGCACGCGCCGGTCACGTTTTCCTTTGGTTGTGGACACGTAGCCGGCGTCCTCCAGTATTTTCACCTGCTTGCTCAGCACGGACTCACTCACTTGGGTTGCGTCGCGCAAGACCGCGAACTCCGCTTGGTCGACGGAGTCCAGCACCGCGCAAATCCTCAGCCGGTGCGGCCCGTGGATGACGGTGTCGAACCGCTCTTCTTGGGTTGTCATCAGCGCTCACGCACCTGCTGCACGTAGTTGCGATCCCAGATTGGCCCAAAGATGCAGACCGCCACGAATGCGACAAGGCCAGAGCCTATTGCCGCCGGAACCGTCCCGACCATTATTGACACGATCAGCGCGGCCACAACGACTGCTACCAGCACCCAGAACGGCCACGCGCTCAACACGTTCACCGTGCCCCAAGACCAGGTCCCAACCACCGACCGATACCAAGCTATTGCTGCTGCCACCAACAGGAGCGTGGCTATAATCCCCGTGAAGTTCCACGGAAAAGGAAAGACTATGGCCGCCACGTCAATCCCTATCGCCAGTCCCAGCAGCGCGTAGTAACCCCTTGGCGCCCTTGAGTGTGTCGACGCCACCCTCTTCGCGTCGCCAATCTGCTCCAGCGCATCCCTTGCTTCACGTTGGTCCATTGCCTTCACCTCCCCTTAGGTAGCCGAACTCTTCGACTTTCCATATCGTCAAGTCTACGGTGACTTTCCAAACTGTCAAGCCATGTTGGAAAGTTGGTGTTTTGGGTCGAGGGCGAGTTCCCGCGTTTTCTCAAGCCCCCTGGTCTTCCCTAGTCCCCGCGTTTTCTCAAGCCCCCTGGTTTTCCCAAGTCCCCTAGACTGGCGTTAGGCGAGGCTCAATATAAGGGGGCGGCAATGCTCAGACTTGTCACCAACGTGGTGATTTACTTTGCAAGTGCAGCCCTTGGGTTGCTGGTTGCGGCTTGGTTGGTACCGGGGTTCCAGCTAAGTGTTGAGGGGTTCTTCTTGGCGACCGTAATCTTCGCGATTGCGCAGAGCATCTTGGCACCGATCGCGATGAAAGTGGCGGAAAAGTACGCCCAGGGGCTGCGTGGGGGAGTCGGGCTGATCTCGACATTCGTAGCGCTTTTGGTCGCCTCGTTGATTCCCGGTGGTATTTCGATTTCAGGGGTCTCCGCATGGGTGATCGGAACCTTGGTTGTCTGGCTTTTCGGTGCGCTGGGCGGATGGTTGCTGCCGATGGTGGCGGCCAAGTCGATCCTGAAGGACAAGTCCGGCAAGTAGGGTGCGCCCTTGTGCCTGGCATGCCACGCATCGGCTCCCGCACCCTTGGGATATGGCCTTGGTGGCTGGTATATGTAACCCACATTTTTTCTCAGCAATGGAAGAAGAAGCGGATGAGATCTATGCACGTTAAGTCCGTGTCCCTACTGTGTGATGTGGAGAATGCGTGCAGACAGGTTCTCCAAGTTCAAGGGAGGTAACACTGCATATACGAACGCTTGGACAGGGTCTGAAGGTTTCTGCCGTCGGTTTAGGCTGCATGGGAATGTCGCAGAGCTATGGTCCGAACCCCGGTGATCGCTCAGAAATGAGGACGGTACTGCGTTCTGCGCCCGAATACGGAGTCACGTTCTTCGATACAGCGGAAGTCTATGGGCCTTATGACAACGAAGAACTTGTGGGGGAAGCTCTTGAGCCGATCAGGGACCAAGTCCAGATCGCCACAAAGTTCGGATGGGATATCCAGAACGGGCAAGTAGTAGGTCTAGA
>CAZTTD010000166.1:0-2048 GCA_964616925.1 uncultured Actinomyces sp. | reverse complement strand
GGATCGGTGCTCGCTTAGCAGCCGCCACCAACGCTTCGCCGCGCTTTGTGATTGGTGTCCAAAGTTGAACATGGTCGCGCGTTCGGCCCATTCGATTGCCAGATCGACCTCGCCAATCTCTTCGAACGCCTCCGCCACGTCCTCATACCAAGCCGCCACGTTACCGTCGCGTAGGTGGGTCCGGATGATCGCGTCGAAGTCGCGGTCGAGGACGGAAAAGCGCTGGTCAAACCACCCCACAAGGAACTCGTTGTGGCGGTGCCAAGAGGACCCGGCGGTGGAGTTCTGAGGCAGGAGCTCCTCCCGCAACGCGTTCACGCGCGTCCGGATTAGTCCCAGTCCTCTTTCCCCAAGAGCTGGGGCATAAGCGACGGGATCCAATTGGAAATAGTCCACCTCATCATTGAAGTGGAAATTCCAGAACCAGTCTGCGATCCTCGCTTGCTGTGGTTGGGCTAGGGCGGCGGCCTTGGGGTGCAGTTCAATCAAGCGCCGGCATGCGTCGCCGATGATGCCCGCTGAGTCATCCGCCCGCGCGATAATCCGGATCGCGCTGGCCAGAGCCTTATGAGCCACCGCGTACGTTTCTTGAGGGGTCGGCGCCTGGATCCCAAATCGCGGCAGGACTTCCGGGTGCTCCAGGGCTGTTTCCAGAAGATCAATTGCATCGTGCATCGAACCACCATGCTCATTGGCGGCTGCGTAACGCCATAGATCTTGGCGCCTGGTGCGGATCTGCGGTAGCACGGCGTCGGCAAGGGTTTGGAAATCGTCATTCATACAATGAGGTTATCGGAGGTGCGCCAGCGAAATGCGGGTAGGCAGCGTTGGTAGGATCAGGGGATGAATGAGCAGAAGACAGGCCAAGAAACCACGGCAGACGTAGCAGAGACTACGGAGCCTTCCGCGGGGAAGCTCCGGTCCGCCATAGCCGCGTTCTCTCCCAGCCAGAAGCGCGCCCTCGGCGTGATGACGTTCATCGCGCTCGGTTTTGGGGCGTACTTCCTGCGTGGCTATCTGGAGCTGATCGCCCTGGCCGGGGTGCTTGCGTATCTCTTCGGCCCCCTCTACAGACGCTTCGGTCGGAAGAGGAGTAGCGGGGTAGCGGCGACGCTGACGCTCCTGTGCGCGATAGCCATTGTGATCATCCCGTTGAGCGTGATATTCGCGCTTTCCGGTGTGCAGATCGCGCACATGATCAGCACAGTCTCCACCTGGGTGTCCAAAACCGACATGGGTGAACTGGGTCAGCAGGTCTTGAGCTGGATAAACGAGACGCTTGCCCGAATCCCGTTTGTCCACTTCGAGCTAACGGCAGAGAAGATCCAATCCGTCATCGGCACCGCCGCGACCACCGTTGGGCAGTTCGCGCTTAACGCCGCGAAGCACTCTGTTGGTGGAATTGCGGGCATGGTCACCGCATCCATAATCTTCCTGTACGTCTTCATCGCGCTGCTCAGTGGCGGCGATAAGGTCGTGGGGATGATCCGGGATCTGAGCCCCCTGGATCCGGAGATCACCAGTGTTTACCTCACCAAGATCGGTGCGATGGTGAAGGCCACCGTGGGCGGCCAGTTCGTTATTGCGGTAGCACAAGGTTTAGCGGGTGCCATATCCATCTACATTGGCGGAATCCACCAGGGCTTCTTCATGTTCTTGATTTTCCTGTCCGTCATGTCGATAATCCCGTTGGGAAGTGGGATCATCACCATTCCTTTGGGTATAGGAATGGCTCTGTCGGGCAACATCCCGGGCGGCATTTTCGTGGTCCTCTTCCACGTCCTCGTCACGTCGAACATTGACAATATTTTGCGGCCCATGTTGGTTCCCAAGACCGCCTATCTGCCCTCCGCCCTGATGCTGCTGGCCGTGTTTGCCGGTATATCGATGTTCGGTTTCATGGGGATCGTCTTCGGCCCGGTCATAATGATCATCGTCGTCACGACGGTCAACCTTTACCGCGCGGTGGAGAAGGGGATCCCGTGGTTTGATGAGGTCGGGGATGAAAACGCGCCCAAGAAGAAGGGCCTGTTGGCCAAGCTGAAGGG
>CAZTTD010000165.1:0-2065 GCA_964616925.1 uncultured Actinomyces sp. | reverse complement strand
CGATCGTTGTGCCCGGGAATATCCTTCGATCACCTGCCACATCCTTCGATCAGGCGTGCCACACGCAGAAATCCCCGATCATGCACCACAACCTTCGGTCTTAGGAAACCGTTGACCATAAACACCCAGGAATGTCGGCGCAACAGTCACCTGCCCCAGTGTGGCTACCGTTGTCCCCAGGGTTGGCTGCTCAGTGTTGTGCGACTTTTCTCCCTCAAAACTACATAGCGGGACCGAAACTACATAGCGGGGAAAGATTACGGCGTTTTTATTGCACGGCGTTTTTATTGCTGTTTTGTGTCCCCGTATGTAGTTTCGGTCCCCGCATGTAGTTTCCAGAGAGAGCCGCCACACCGAGGGCCGTCGAGGGTACATCAGGGGGTCGAGGCTACATAGCGGGTAATGATTACGGCGTTTTTATTGCGCTTTTGCTACCCCGCATGTACCTCCGGCCCCGCAATGTACCTTCGACGTGGTTATTGTGGCCGTTCCAGAGGGAGGATGGCGGCCAACACCTCACAGCTGCTACTCAAAAGGGCGATGGTAGGAGGGCAAGTTGAGGCGAGGTCACGTGGGTCAGGTTAGGAGGGCAAATCTAGGCGATGGTAGGAGGGCAAGTTGAGGCGAGGTCAGGTGGGCCAAGTTAGGAGGGCAAATTAAGGGGCGGCTAGAAAGGTGAGGTCCTGTTGCGCCCAAACCCGCTCTCGAAAGAACTGTCGCGATCACCCAGCGTAATCAGGTACTTCTCTGACCATTTGGAGTACGGCTCTTTCGTCAGCTCATCGTTTGAAAACCTTGGGTTGCCCGTGATCTCTGCGCGGCAGAAACTGGGTATCTGCAGGTCAACCACCGGTGAGGTGCGTTCACACTCCGCGACGACTAAAGGCCTATTGGCACCCGCAAACTGGTCGATGACCCATCCGTCCTCGTTCAACCAGACACCGTAACGACGTTTGGCCAGGGTGTTGCCCCCGCGCAAGCACATCTGCGCCCCCACGCCGATGTCCAGTGGCCGCTCCGCCTCATACCTAGTCCCGCCGATGTGTGGGCCCTTGACGGTCAGCACACAAAGATCGAAGTAGTCGATGAAGTGGCGAATCGCCTCTTTGCCATCCATGTCCAGCGGCAAGGTGACGTCCGGCTGCGTCGCCTGCAACCTCACCCGCAGGGCATAACCGTCCTCGGCCAGAAAGTATGTCTGCACGATTAGGTCGGCTACGTTGTTGTCCAGCAGCTCAGAGGGGAGTTCGGTGACTAGGAACCGCCGCTCGAACTCAAAGTCTGTGTCTCCCGTGTGCATAACCTCACCGTAGCCGAAGCGTGGTTTCATGACCTTGAGTTTCGCTCCAAACGGTCACACGGTCGGCAGGCGGACCCGAACCTGACTTATCGCCACTTTGGCGCGTACGCTGGTTGGGTTGGCAGATTCGGCCATAGGTACGGTGTGCAATACCCACCGGCTGGTTGGAGGCAGGTAGAGGGGGTCCGGTGAAAGAGCCAGGTTCATTGAGGTCCGCGATCGTGCCGTTCTCGATCGTGTTGGCCGCTGGCTTCATGACGTTGCTGGACGTGTCCATAGTCAACGTGGCGTTACCTTCTATCGAAGCGGGCCTGCACGCGGGACCGGCCCAGGTCCAGTGGATCGTCGCGGGCTACGCACTGACATTCGGACTCACACTGGTTGCCGCCGGGCGCGCAGGAGACATTTTTGGCCGCCGAACCCTGTTCATCATCGGGTTGGGCGGTTTCGTGCTGGCGTCGGCGGGCTGTGGATTCGCGACGAGTGCCACGATGCTCGCCGCAATGCGCCTAGCCCAAGGAATGTTCGCCGGCGTCCTGAACCCGCAGGTACTGGGCCTAATGCAAGACCTTTTCACCGGACCCGCGCGGGCTAGGGCGTTCGGCGTCTTCGGCGTGATCGTCGGGATTTCCACAGCTATTGGACCCGCGTTGGGCGGCGCGCTCATTGCGATCGCGGGCCCTGATCTGGGGTGGCGACTTGTCTTCCTGATCAATCTGCCGATCGGTCTGGTCGTCCTCCCGCTTGCGGCCAAGTACCTTCCAT
>CAZTTD010000164.1:0-2115 GCA_964616925.1 uncultured Actinomyces sp. | reverse complement strand
ACAAGCAAGAAAACGGCAAACGGCGAACGGGGGCGACAAAAGGCACAAGGCAAGCAGAGGCACAACAGTGGGGTGTTGCCCGAAGCAAGGGAACTTCAGGCAACACCCCAGTGTTGTGCGAGTAGCCGGCTGCTAGGCGTACTCACTACGTGCCGCTCGCCCTCGTCAAGAAAATCTGGATTCGGGGCGGCGGGATCTGCGATCGGTGACCACTTGAGTCAGGCTCCGGGACCCGCGCCTCGTGACCACTTGAGTCAGGCGGCGGGACCCGGAGGAGGCTGCTACTTGGCGGAGTCCAGCTCGATTTCACGGGCGACGGCCAGGCCGGTCTCAATCGCGCCGTCAACGAAGCTGTTCCAGCCCTTCGCCCAGTCCGAACCCGCAAAGTACAGGCGGCTGTCGGTGTCGGCGAAGAAACCCTGCCAAGCCTTCGCGAACTGCCCCTTCTTCGGGCTGCGCCACGTCTGACCCGCGTACGGATCCTCCACCCAGTCATGACCCGTCGCGTCAACGACCTTGAGGTCGGGGCGCCACTGGGACACCACTTCCTGCACCGCGTCCACGTCATTGAGGTCGAGGGCGGAGTGGTCCGGGCCAAACCCAACGCAGACGGTGGTGCCGTCGTCAAGGAAGTACTCGGAGCGAATCAGTGCCAGCGGGCTTCCCGTCGGAGCGTACGCAATGATGTTGTGGTGGCCTTCCAACTTGATCCAGACCTTGAGGCCGGTGCAGTTCCAGCCCTCGTCCACCAGTTCCTGAGCCTCGGCGGGTAGCGCCGGGGAGAACTCCATCGTGTTCAGCGCACCAACGGGGGCGGTGACGATGACGGCGTCGGACTCAATGCGGCTTCCGTCCTCGAGAACAACGGCAGCCCCATCCTTGCTGTACTCAACTTCCTTCACCACGGTGTTCAGGCGGATGCGCCCAGGAAGTCCGTCGGCAATCTGGTTGTATATGCCCTGCATGCCGTTGTTGAGCTTCCAGCGCAGCGTCTGGTCATCCAGGAGGGAGAGGCGGTGATCGCTTATGGCGGCCCAGTGCTTGGCCATCATCGGGCTGGCGGTGGCGGTCGGGCCGTTGTATCCGGCAGACCAGTAGGCGTCCACCAGGTCGATTTCCTGCTGGGAGAAGTCACCGTTGCGCAGCGGCGCAAGGAGGTCGCCGTTATCCAGCTCCTCAAAGCGGCGGCGCATTTCTTCGGCGTCGGGCTGGCCGTCCTCGGTCACAAAGAGGGGGTCGTGCGGACGTGGGAGAAGCTCGCGGGAACCTTCAAAAATGGCGGCCTGCGGACGGGCAAGGAGTGCGTCGAGCTCCTCCTCAGACCCCTCATGCACCTCTCCCCCGCTGATCCAGTAGGCGCGGTCAACGAACGGGCTTGGGTAGATGTCCTGACCGTAACGCTTGATCTCAGCCCAAACGTACGGTTGCATCCAGTGGACCCAGGTGCCGCCGATCTCAAGGGGCATGCCCATGCGTTCCTCGGTCCACGTGCGTCCACCGACACGGTCACGCGCTTCCAGGATCGTGACGTCGTGACCGGCGGCAACCAACTCGCGTGCGGCAATCAGACCGGAAAAGCCGGCTCCAATAATCGTGATGTTCCATTTCTTAGACATGTGAACTCGCCTTCGTGTTCTCTACAGTTTCTTCATTCCGCAGGTCCCTCTTACCTTGACTGCGGCTGCTGCCACGCTATCCAACGCGAAACCGCATGGGGAGAGGTAAATGGGAGGCGTGCACGCAAATGCAAGACCTGTGCGCCACCGTGCAAGACCAACCCATAGGTAGCCCGGCACGATCAGTGATGTACCAACTGGCCGCACTGCGCCAGCCCCACTGCCCAAGAAAGCGAGCACACCATGTCTGATAGCAAAGACGCTGTCCTGACCGACATCAGTGACCGCAGGAAACTAACTGTTCCTCACGTCGTCGTCCTAATCATCGCGGCCTCCGCACCGCTAACCGTTGTTGCGGGAGGCGCCACGACAGCGTTCTCCGTTACGGGATCTACAGCGGTCCCCATTGCCTACATCGTCCTCGCTATCTCACTTGCAATCTTCGCCGTCGGATACGTAACGATGAGCCGCTTTGTCCGCAACGCGGGTGCCTTCTACG
>CAZTTD010000163.1:0-2213 GCA_964616925.1 uncultured Actinomyces sp. | reverse complement strand
CCGACGCACTGTGTGGATCCGGCGCGCGTTGTGGATGCTTAGCGAATCAGAACGATTCAGGCCCCACATGGTCGGCCGCGCACTCGGTTTTCGTCTTGGAAACCTGCTTTCCAGCGGCGCCCAACCTGAAGATTCCGGTGGAAACATGGAAACACCCGTGGATGTCTTTTCCTCACTCGTGCGGTGCGGTTTCAGGCCTTGGCAGCCCAGCCGCAGCGGCGCCTCCCGTGAGGATCGAAAGTCCGCGGTGGCCAAGCTGGGTCTTGTGACCGTCTACGGGAATGCATGTACTAGATCCGCGATGTCCTCTTAAATCCGCGTTGTCGGCTTAGGTACGCGATATCGGGGCCGGATATCGCGTATTTAAACGGACATCCAGTATTTAAGCGGACATCGCGTATCTAATCCGACATCTAGAATCTTCCAGCCCTGGACCACCGGGTCTTCTGACGCTAAGGAACACAGAACCGGACACAAGACCGGGCTTCTATAACCCGCGCAGTCGCCTGCCTCAGTCTGAGCACTGCACTCCTTCGGGTCCACTGGATTGAGGGCCGTCGAGGATACATACGGGGGCTGAAGATACATACGGGGTAAAAATTACAGCGTTTTTATTGCCTTTTTGCCTCCCCGTATGTATCTTCGCCCCCGCTATGTAGCCTCGACGTGTGCTAACCAGCGTTGGGGCCTGCGTTCGGGCTTGCGGTGGTGTGAGGGTTACGTCCGGAGCTGGCGCCGGCGTTGGAGTTGGCGGTGGGGTGGGGTTTGGCGTTTTTGGGTTTGACAGGCCCAGAACCGATGCCGCACTGTCGCAAGAGGACAAGTTGCCACAGGGGCGGTAACTGCAACCCGCCAAGGCAAGGACCGGTAGACACCCCAAGGCACTGTTGGCAATGGGCCGTTCCGTGTCGCTTAAGATCGCCGTCATCGCATAGCTGTAGCGCTGATTCAAGACGATAACGGCCATCTAGTGAGCACGGCGACCAATTTGGGGCTGTGCGGAGGTCAAACCCACGTCGCAGGCTGACCTCGAGAGGTTCACAGGAACCCGCAAAGTCTGGTTGGCGACCGAATCTGGAATGCCCGAAAGCCTCGCGCTGCAACCAACAGGAAATTGGACAACATCCAGGAAAACCAGAGAGTCCGCGGCTCCAGCGAACAGCCATACTTACGCCGGGCAGGAAAACGGACAACACGCCGGAAAACAACGACTGTTCAGAAACAACAAAGGGTTAAAAGACGCTTGGTTAAAGGAGTTGTGGGTGCCGGTTGGTTCACGGTTGGTTGTGCCATGTCGTCAGCGGTGCGTGACTAACTGGGAGGGATGGTTGGCCTCAGAGAGGTCTTCTTGTGGTGCATATATGAGCGCCGAGTCGGCACTCCTTGCGTCAAGTTGCCTCTGGATGTGCCGAGATGGCTCTGTGCGGATCAAGTTGGCTCTAGAGGGGCCGAGATGGCATAGCCATCTCGGGGGTCCGCATGCCATCTTGGCGATTTGTGTGGTTGGCCGCATTGTGCGACGTGTGTTGCGTGGAGTCGAATTCCCCGGTTGCGTCCGTCGTTGCCTTTGCCTTTGCGTCCACCGTTGCCGTTCCCTTTGCCTTTGCCGGTGCCTCTGCCGTTGCCGCAGCCATTCTCCGGTCCTGCGTGGGTCGGTCTTGTGCGGGTCGGTTCCTGCATGGGCCGGTGGCCTCCAAGATTTCTAAGATCGATGGTTATCCCCAACATCGATGGTTAATCCCGGGATTAACTATCGATCATGTGCCACAACCTTCGGTCTTAGAAAACCGTTGATCATAAAGACCCAGGAATGTGGGCGCAACAGCCACCTGCCTCAGTGTGGCGACCGTTCTCCCCAGGGTTGGCTGCCGCAGTGTGGCTACCGTTCTGCTCTCGAAACTACATAGCGGGGCCGAAACTACATAGCGGGTAAAGATTACAGCGTTTTTATTGCTGTTTTGTGTCCCCATATGTAGTTTTGGCCCCCTCATGTAGTTTCGAGACTGGTTTAAGGGCCACCCTCCGCGTGTGGGTACGCGTGCGTGTGCCCGGGCGTATGAATGTGCACGTGAACGCGCGTGTGCGCGTACGTGCGTATGTGCGAACGTGCATGTGCGGGCACGGGCGCGTTTGCATGTGCGGGTGCGGGTGAATGTGCACGGCAAAAAGCCGAAAACGTCAACAATGACGCGAGTCATGCACAAACAAAAATG
>CAZTTD010000162.1:0-2225 GCA_964616925.1 uncultured Actinomyces sp. | reverse complement strand
CCTGCCTCCGTTACCTTGTTGACAGGTCCTTTTGACGGGTGTTGATTGGGCTTGTTGGTCAGTCGCCCTGGCATGGTGTCTTGCCCCTGTCTATTCAATGATCCGGGGGGTGTTGCCACCAGGGTCGATTGACAGTGGGTGATCGCTGATTAGGGGCTCGGCACTGATTCATCAGATGCCTGTCGTAACGTGGATGTGAGGCTTACTGTCTGGACCTGACCGACTGCACTGAAATGTCAGTTGAGAGGAGCAATGATGGTCACTCAAGAAACCCCGCAGGTCTTCCTCGGCCTAGATGTTGGTAAGTCCGAACATTGGGCCTGCGCGATAACCTCGGGTCGGAAGGTTATCTGGAACAAGGCGCTACCCAATGACGAAGCAAAACTCGTTGACATGTACACTCGCCTGCAAGAACACGGCCCCCTATTAGTTGTTGTAGATCAACCCGCAACCATTGGAGCCTTGGCGGTCGCCGTCGCTCAACACATGGGCGTACCGGTTGCCTACCAGCCAGGTTTGACGATGCGGCGTATCGCAGACCTGTATCCAGGGGACGCAAAAACAGATGAAAAGGATGCCTTCATCATCGCGGATGCTGCACGCAGCCTGCCACACACACTGCGCGAACTAACCGAGGCAGACGTAGATGAAGCAACCCTGGGGATGCTCACTGGTTTTGACCTAGACCTTTCTCGCCAAGTCAATCAAGTATCTAACCGCATTCGCGGCCTATTCACTCAGATTCACCCCGCACTTGAGAAAGTACTGGGACTACGCCTAGAACACGATGCGATCCTTGAAATGCTCGCTACCTGGCCCACCCCAGAAAAGCTCCGCAAAGCCGGCAGGGCCCGCATTGATGCCAAACTCAAGAAGCACGGGGCCCGCAGACACGCAGCCTGGACCGAGGAGATCCTCACTGCCCTAGCGAAACAGACAGTGACAGTCACTGGCACCCAAGCCGCGGGCATTGTGATCCCGCACTTGGCAAGACAACTCATTCATCTTCACGCCCAACGTGCCGATGTCGCCCAAGAGGTTGAGGAAATCGTGGTCCACCACCCTCTTTACCTGGTCCACACCTCAATGCCTGGAGTAGGGCTCAGGACCGCGGCCGTCATCATTGCTGAGCTCTCCGGGAAGACCTTCACCAGTGCGGCAGCCCTGGCCTCCTATGCGGGGCTCGCACCAACTACCAGGCAATCCGGAACCTCAATCAAGTCCGAGCGGGTAAGCCACAGCGGGAACAAGCGGCTCAAACGCGCACTGTTCCTCTCCGCCTTCGCGGTCATCCGCACCGACCCGGTAAGCCGCGCCTACTATGACCGCAAACGCAGCCAAGGCAAACGCCACAACCAAGCCATCATCGCTCTCGCCCACCGCCGACTCGGCGTCCTCTACGCCATGCTCCGAGACGGCACCCTCTACAACACACCAGAAACCGTCCTCATGGCTTGACAAACAACATAGGGGCACCCCCCATTGTCCACTCGATCAAAACGCTGGGTTCGCTGGCACCTACGGATCCCCCGGCGACTTAAGAACGGATGGGGCAGGACGTCTTTACAAGGGGAGCTTCGGGATGGCCTCCGCCCGCGCTGTTGCCGCCAGAACAGTAGGGGCAACTGCCTTCGACCACGCCCGCAAAGATCTCTATGAGGAAGGAATCTCTTATTCAAAGGTACTCCTGGACTCAGACGCTGCTGGCGTGGAAGACCCCATCGACACGCCTAGCCTTCATCACACTTGGTGGACTAAGCTAGGTGGACTAAGGTCAGGAGGTTGCCATGTTGGCAGTGAACATTCATGAGGCTAAAACCCACTTCTCTAGCCTTCTTCGTGCTGCGGAGCGGGGTGAAGAGGTGACCATAGCCCGGGCCGGAGTTCCTGTTGCGCGGCTGGTTCCAATCCAGGCACCCCACCGGACTAAACGCATTGGCTTCCTAGCGGATCTGAGCCTTGAGGTCCCAGCCGACTTCGACACAATGCTGGCGGATGAAATCGAAGCTGAGTTCGCTGGAAACGCAAGCGTATGAAAGTCCTGCTTGACACGCACCTTCTACTTTGGGCTGCCACCGACCACCCCAGACTTCCGGACACCGTGCGCACTTTCTTGGAACACCCAGGCCACACCGCCCTGTTTTCGGCGGCAAGCATCTGGGAGGTCGCAATAAAGTTCGCCAAAGACAGACCGAACTTTCAGGTCTCGCCAATCGCGTTTCGAA
>CAZTTD010000161.1:0-2251 GCA_964616925.1 uncultured Actinomyces sp. | reverse complement strand
GGTCGTGCCCGGGACAGTTCGGCCCGTGCCACAGTTAGCCAGACACCGCCCGAACGCACTTCGCGAATTGATGCGCGCTGATCGCCGTAGCTTGCGAATTGATGTGCCCTCGTTGAACGAACACACCACGCGAAGAGCCAAGCGGCTCCACCGCACACAGCCCACTTTTATGAAGACCCAGTTGAACACCTGGCGTTACCCCATATGAAGACCCAGTTGAACACCTGGCCTTGCCCCGTACGAAGAGCTCTATTTACGGCTCACGGCAGGCATCACCCTAAAGGATGAGCCCCAAACAGCGCCGATCATCCCTTTCGGCAGTGGACTCTGCCCGTTGAGAAGCGCAGACTCTTCAACACAGCAGTCGCGCGGCCGCTACTATGGTCCGCGCGCCCACGGGGATCAAGACCGCGCGATCGCGGCATGAGATCCACGCGTTGCCGGCATCAGCGGCGTTGCTGGCGTTCGAGTTCTTGGAGGTTCCATGTATCCACAAACCTCTCCCGGTGCCATCCAATTCAAGGCAGCCCTGTTGCACAGCACCGCGGCTCTGATGCTGATCTGCGCAGCTCCGATGGCCGCGTGGTCAGCCGGCTATCCGTCCAACGTTTCCGCGAGCACCACCGTCACCGCCGGACTACAAGCAGCACACATTGCAGCCGCTGTATACGGCTTCTCCGTAGCCACTGCTCTAACAGGTTTGTCCGCAGGCCACGGCAGTATCACGATGGCCTGGCCCCGCGCTCTTGCATGGTCCCAACTGGCGGCAATAGGCCTACTGGTTCTGGCGCTCCACAGCCGAGAACTCCTAGTCCTAGCACCTCTAAGCGTACTCACCCTGCTGTTGCTCTACGCGATGGGACCGTTTGGTGCCCGCTCGCCCAACCGCTCCGCATCTGTTGCGTCACGCGGAAAGAGGGAGCGCGTCCGTAGTCATTGAGCAAGGCGGTCGTCGCTGACCACGTCAGTCGTCGTCGAGCCCATCCGCGTCATACCTTGCGAACGCCTTCTCAAAAACGGCCTCCGGGTCCAGGTTCAGCAAAATCGGTCGTAAGAGTTCGGCGAGGGCGGCCAGCTCCTCATCCCCGACCCCGCCCATCACGACGTCACGCGCGAAATCCACGTGAGGTTTGGAAGCCTTACGGCACAGCTCCTCACCGTCCTGCGTCAGCGTGACGTTCCGCGCGCGCCCATCACTGGCGCACGGCACCCTGGTCACAAGTCCGCGCTTCTCCAGACGCGAAATCGCCTTTGACATGCGCGGAGCAGGCGACCCGAGAGCCGTCGCTAAGTCCCCACTGCGCATCGTCTGATCCTCAGCCAGCCGCAGAGCGCTCAGAATCCCATACTCAAAGTTGATCAGGCCCGCGTCGGCGGTCAACTGACTATCGAGGGCGGACGGCAACAACTGGCCTATCGACACCAGTGCCAACCAAACCCGTGACTGGGCTTGGCTCATCCCTCTAATAGTTCGTGACATGGCCCTCACTTTACAATATTTTATTGCCCGAGCAAACAGTTTGGTGTTTATGGTTGAACAAGCAACCAATCGGTACTCACCCGTTGAGAACCAACTCGTTGAGAATCAATAATACATAGGAAAGCAATGAATAAAGTAACAGTAATCGGGTCAGGCAACATAGGTTCTGCAGTGGCAGCAATCGCCGCAAAGTCGGGCGCATCCGTCCAGGTGCTGGGCCGTGGGCACAAGAAGCTTGAAGAAGTCGCGGAGCAGACCGGCGCCACCACAGGACAGGTGGGAGACGCGATCACCGGCGACATCGTGGTCCTCGCGGTCCCCTACCCTGCCGTGGCGGAGATTGCGAACCTGTACGGCCCCGCCCTCGACGGAAAAACCCTTGTTGACGTTTCCAACCCGCTCAACTTCGCCACCTTCGACTCCTTGATGGTGCCTGCCGGTTCGTCCGCGGCCCAGGAACTGCAGGATCTGGTGCCCACGGCGAACGTGCTCAAGGCGTTCAACACGAACTTCGCGGCCACCCTTGCAACCGGCAAGGTCGGCGACGTCGCCACGACGGTTTTGATCGCGGGCAATGATGAGGCCTCCCGCAAGCAGTTGGCGGAGGTTGTCGAGGGCGGTGGCCTGCAAGTAGTCGACGCCGGCTCCCTGAAGCGCGCGCGTGAGATGGAAGCCCTCGGTTTCCTCCAACTCACCCTTGCGGCTGCTGAGAAAATCGGCTGGACCGGCGGATTCGCAGTCCAAAAGTAGGGCCGGTGGCTGCAAAAGTAG
>CAZTTD010000160.1:0-2265 GCA_964616925.1 uncultured Actinomyces sp. | reverse complement strand
AGTCCAAGATGGCACAGCCATCTTGGGGGTTGGCATGCCATCTTGACTACTTCTGTGGTTGACCATGTGCTGCAGGCTGCGGGACAGGCACAGTTTGCAACCAGCTAGGCAAGCGGCGGACAAACTGGTTTGATCCACAGCCTCTTTTGTGACACCGAATGGGTCAGAAGAGCCCTTCTATCCTAGGAGCGCGTTCAGACCCGCGACCACGCGGGGTCGCCAACCTATTCCACAAACGCATCGATGTACAAGAATTCTTTGCCGTCCCACCAGTGTGTCGTGACGATGTCCGGGCTGGTTTCGCACTCCAAACACTCAGGCGGACCAACAGTCCCCGCGCTGCTCCACGTCACCTTGAGCAAAGAGCCAATTTGCTCTGCACTTTGAAAGAATCCGCCTTGTGCCCACGGTTCAGCAGGCGCTCTCATCTGGGAAAGATACTGATCAATCCGGAGGTCTTTGTCGTAAAGGAGCAAATACGACTCATACGCACGCGGAGACGCATGGCAATGGAGGTCCACCAGATAGTGCGGTTCCCCGTTTAGTACCAGCGGGGATGCTGCCGCGATGATCAAGGGCAACTCGGCGTAGCCAGTCCACCACCACGCCGTTCCGTCCTCGAACTGGTACGCCAAGTCGCCGGCGTCGCCGTCGTGCGAGACCACACACTCCGCCGGGATTTCCAACGGCGCGTTCATGACCTCCTCAATGCTCAGCCCGGCGTCCGCGTTCTCCGGAAGCGCGAAGAACGGTTCGTTGCTCTGCTCCTCGTTCACTGCCCCTTCGTCCGCAGGGAAGGTCAAAAACACCAAGGTGTTGTCAGTGGAGACGACGATTTGTTCGGCTGCCACCTCAAAGGACTCAACCGGCAGGTCGCGGTGCCACAGGGGCTCGCTCGATTCGGTTCCGTACGCGCTCAAGCCGCCGGGATCTCCCAGCACAAGAATCCCGCCGGACGTTGCCCACGAGGGCGCCGCTTCCCCTCCGAAACCATTGACCTCAACGGAACCATTGGGCAACGCGACGCGCCAGAGGAGCCCGTCCCCTTCCACGGCGAGCAACTCCCGCCCATCCGACACGAACCACGCGTCGCCCTTGCCCGCGGAGACCGCCCAATATGCGTCCACGTCACCCTGCAAATCGGCAATGACCGCCCCGTTTGCGCCGAGGAGCTTTCCGCCCTCGATCGCAAAAGGAACTTCGGAGGTGGGTTGGGAGCCAATCGGGTAACTCGCGGGCTGGTCGTTTTGTTCCTCAGATCCTTCGGTCGAGGGCGTCTCCGCGGCCCCACTTTGGACGAGGGCGTCGTCATCGTCGGGCGGCAGTTCGCCCTCGTCAGGAGTGTCCGGCTGCGAGGTTTCCCCGGAATTCTCCTGTTTCGGCGGCTGGATAGGAACGGGGTTCTGGTTGCCGATGTCGAAGACGTCCTCGCCCCCACAGTCCAGCACCGCGCCACTGAGCGAGCAACCCGTGCTGGTATCCGCCACCGGAACCACCCATTGAGCGTAGGTGGAGTCGGACGAGGTGTCGACAGCGACGACTGCTTGCGTGGCCTCGCCGCGGACCCGCACCAGAGTCAGGGACTGATAGTGCAGGAGCGTCTCGGTTGGCGTGATGGGCGTCAGTTGCAATGGCCCCTCAAGTGGGCCGATGTCTGTAACGTGGGCGACCTGAGGGGCGTGCGTGTAGGCGCTGGCCGTGGTGCCGGGGTCGTCGCTTTTGAGAAATATCCAGGCAAGACCCGCGATGACCGCAAGCGCCACAACGACCCCGATGCTTAGCCCGAGTAGCAGTTGTCCGCGCTGCCGGCGGGTCATTTGTGGCTGCGGCTGCCCGAGCTCCGCCGGCGGTCCTTGTTGCGTTTGGGGGTACGGCCCAAGCTCCGCCTGTGGCTGCGGCTGCGGCCCGAGCTCCGCCCGTGACTGGGGCTGCGGCTGCGGCGGCTGCACAAGCTCCGCCTGTGGCTGCGGCTGCTGGCTGGGCTCTACCTGCGGTTGGTGAGGTGCCGTGTTTTTTGCGAGGGCGAGTTCCTGCGTTATCCACTCCGACAAATCCGGATACACGTTGGGGTTGCGAAGTATGTCTTCCCACAGGTCAGGGCGTATTTGGGCTAACAGCCGAAGCTCTTCTTGTGAAGTCAGCGGGTTGTTTGCCGCGGTTCTTTCTTCGTCGTGAAAGTCGTCGTTGTAAGAATCTTCATCGCGAGAAACCATGTCTGATGTGCCTGCCTTCCGACCACGGGGGCTCCTCGCTCCCAAGGGTTGT
>CAZTTD010000159.1:0-2293 GCA_964616925.1 uncultured Actinomyces sp. | reverse complement strand
CCTCGCCCTCGCCAGAAGACCGGCAGAGCGCCGCGATGGTCCTCAACACGGAGTTACTGCGCCTGGCGCAACTCCACGCCGACGGGGTACTGACGGACGCGGAGTTCGCCGCCGCCAAACAGAAACTCTTGGGCCTGTAGGCCTACTGCCTCAGGCTGTGGAAAATCGGTCGAGTGCTAAACTGGTTTGGCGCAGTGGTGGCCTGCACTGCTGCTTGTAGAGCCTATTTATAGGGGAGTCCAAGTTATGTCATCAAATCCCCTGGACCTGAACTTTGAGTCCTCGGCGTCACCTTCGCCCTCGCCCAATGTCCCTCTGATACTTGAGGCGCCGAAGCCTGCACCTAAGGTGGAGATCCTCCAGCCGGAGAAGGTTGGCGGCTTCGTGATGGTGGATGTTGCGGCTCAGCAACAGCACTCTGAGACGGCGGAGAAGTTCTTAGATCAGCTGCTTGAACAGCCCATGCAGAGCCCGGAGTTTGCCACAATGCTGGCCCAGCTGACGAAGTTGGGGGAGGGCACCATGGAGCAGGCGGCGCGCTCCACAAACCGCATGCTTCAACGGCCGGCGGCGGCATTGGCGGCCCGCGGGGATGACCCAGCGTCGCGCACCGGAAGGTCGCTGGAGGAACTGCGCCTGATCGTTGCGGAACTGGATCCGAAGCGCCACGACCTCACGGGGGCGAAGCGCCTGCTGAAGTTCCTGCCCGGCGGCAGCAACATCCAGCGGTACTTCCTGAAGTATGAGTCCGCGCAGTCGCAGTTGGACGCCATCACCAAGTCGCTGAAGGGCGGCCAGGACGAACTCCGCCAGGACAACGCCGCGATTCAGACGGAGCGGGATGCTCTGTGGGCAGCGATGGGTCAGTTGGCGAACTACGCGGTGCTGGCCCGGCACTTGGCGGATGGTCTTGAGCAGCGGATAGCCATGTTGAAGTCTCAGGGCGAGGGCGATGATGCAGCCGCGTTGGAGACCGACGCCCTCTTCTACATCCGTCAGCGGAACCAGGACCTGATGACTCAGTTGGCGGTGGCCGCACAGGCGTACCTGTCTTTGGATGTGGTCAAGAAGAACAATGCGGAGCTGATCAAAGGTGTTGACCGCGCCCTCGACACCACGTTGTCCGCGCTGCGGGTGGCCGTCATTTTGTCGCAGGCACTGGCGCAACAGAAGATCGTCCTCGCACAGATTGACGCGCTGAACACGACCACTTCTGACATGATCGTTGCGACTTCTGAACTGCTGCGTACGCAGGGGACCGCGATTCACCAGCAGGCCACTTCCGCCGCAGTGGATCCGGGCAAGCTGCAGCAGGCATTCGACAATGTCTTCCAGGCGCTGGATGAGATCGACAGGTACAAGCTGGAGGCCAACCAGTCGATGAAGCAGACGGTTGATGCACTTGAGGGGCAGGTTATGCGCGCCAGGAGCCAGCTTGAGCGCAGCCGTTCCACAGATGTCGCTACGGATCCGGGCGCGCGGTGAACAGGCAGCCGTCCCGCTGGACAGGGAAGAACATAGGTAAGGGGATTGGTGCGTTCTTTCTGGGCGGGTTTGTTGCTTACTTTGTATTCATAATCGGCCTCTACGCTAAGAAACCGAAGGTGATTGCCGAGGGCGCCTTGTACGCCATCGTCTTCTCCGCAATGATCGCCCTCCCCTCTGATTTTTTGGGGGCGCTTCCCGCGTTTTTGGGCCTGGGTGCGATGGTTGCGTCCGGCGTGCGCTCATACCAACTGCGTGACCTGTGGTTGCCGCTGCCCAACAGTCCTTTGCGACAGGGGCAGATTGCCCATCCGCCGCCTTATTCACAGATCGGGTCAAGGCCTTATCAGGATTTCACCTTGCAGCAACCACTGGTGATGCCGCCCCCTAGGGTCGCGCAGCCGGTGCCGCGTAACCTCCCGCAGCAGGCGCATCCGGCAGCCAGAGCCGCAGCGTTCCCACCGCCGATGGGGCAACCGATGGCGCAGTCGATGCCGCAGTCGGCTCCTCAACAGGGGCGCCAGATGCCCTCGTCCGGATCTCTTGACGATCTTTCGTCCTCGCTGGAATGGGTGACCTCAACCGCCAAACGCAACAAACAGAGGCTTCCCTCAGAGTCCTACATAGCCATCTTAGAAATCGCCCAGGAACTGGATGCCTTGATCGATGCTGAACGGAAAAGTGCATCCAACGACGCGTCGTATGAGTATGAGCTGGAGGCCATGGCCACAAAGTATCTGCCATCGGTCTTGAAGGGGTACTTGGCTGTTCCACCTGCCATGATTGAGCAGGTTCAACCCAACGGCAA
>CAZTTD010000158.1:0-2300 GCA_964616925.1 uncultured Actinomyces sp. | reverse complement strand
CGCGGACGGGGCCCAGGCGAGTGCGGGATAACCGACGACTCGCCGACGGTCACCCGCTGTGTCACCGGAGTTGCGGATGTCCAGGAGGGTCGCGTCCCACCCGTGCTCGGCCGCGTACCGCATCATTCCGTTGACGGGATAGGCACCACAGGCCTGCTCCGGATGCAGAGGCGGGCCGCGGTGGAGGATCTGCGCAACCGTGCCCGCGTCCACCCGCCGCGCGACGTCGTAGGGCAGAAAATGGGACAGGTCAGAACTGACGACGACGGCGGTGTCGGGAAGGGCTAGGGCGGCCTCGATCGCAGCGGCAACAGACTCTGGCGTCGCATGCCCGACGGCGACGGGGACGACGGTGAAACCCGGCTCAAGGTGACGTTGCAGGAACGGGAGGTGGACCTCCAAGGAATGCTCCTGAGCGTGCACGATTGGAGCCGTTATCACGTCCGGCATGTCCTCAAGAGTCGCGGTCAACTCCGCATCCGTCGGCACCGCGCCCAACGGAGTGCCCTGGTAGTCGGCGCCGGTGAGCGCCATGCCCTCAATCCCGACGCGGTGGGTGGGGCCAAGGATAAGGACGCGGCGGGTCTTCGGGTCGAGGGCGCGGTGAGCGAACGCGGCCGTCGGACCGGAGTAGATGTATCCCGCGTGGGGGGCGATGACGGCGCGTGCATACTCGGTGGATTCCGGGGCAGCGGCGAGCAACTGATCGACCTCCTGAGCCAACCGGACTGGGTCGGAGGTGTAGAACGAGCCCGCAACAGCGGGTTGGCGGGTCGTCGGCATGGGGGCTCCCTTGTCTTGCTGTGTGCGGTTTTGTGGGTCCTTCGTGTATCTCTTGTTGTGCGTGGGTTTGTGGGTCTTTCGTGTGTCTCTTACGCGCCGCCCCTTGTGCTTTGCATCACTCCCTATGGCTAGCCTAGTGACGGGGATAAGCTGGCGCATACCGATCCTCATAGAGCGTGTCGTTTAGCGGGGTGCACCGTCGGGTACGGCCCGCGCGGGCCATGCCCCACGTGGGGCGGGAAGGCGCTGCTGGCGGGAAGGCCCCGCCTCACCGAAGTCTTGGAATTAAGGAGCCACCCGGAATGAAACTGAGCATTCTTGATCTGATCCCACTTAGAACCGGACAGACCTCTTCCCAGGCTCTGAAATCTAGCCGTGCGCTGGCGCACTTGGCAGACGACCTCGGCTACACCCGTTTTTGGGTGGCCGAACACCACAACATTGCAGCAATTGCGTCAACGGTGCCCAGCGTGATCATCCCTTATCTTGCCGCGGGTACCGAACGGATTCGTTTCGGGTCAGGTGGGGTGATGCTGGCGAATCACGCTCCGTTCTCAGTCGCGGAGCAGTTTGCGTTGCTCGGGGAGATGTATCCGGGGCGCATTGATTTGGGGCTAGGGCGAGCCCCGGGCACCGACCCTCTTACATCCGCTATTCTCCGCCAAGGACTGCCCGGTGACGGCGTGCAGAATTACGCAAACGATGTCCAGCTTCTGAGGGAGCTGTTGGGGATTGGAGAGACGCCGCTCGGTTCAGCGGTTCCCCTAGATATCGGAGGGCGCCGGTATGACATTCAAGCAACGGGTGCGGCCAGCTCGCCTGTAGACATCTGGCTGCTTGGATCTTCTGCTCACTCTGCGCAGTTGGCCGCGGCTCTTGGACTCCCATACGTGTTCGCGAACCACTTCGGGATCCCTGGCATGCAGCAGGTCTTGGCGATCTACCGTGCGCACTACCAGCCGTCCGCCCAGTTCCCGGAGCCGAAGTCGTTTGTGCCGGTGAACGTAGTCGTCGGGGAAACGCGGGAGCAGGCGGAACGCCTGGCCCTGCCGCATCGACTCCGCCAGGCCACGCTCCGAAGTGGTGGCAGACTGGGGCCTTCGGTCACCGTTGAACAAGCTGAGGCGCGGTCCTGGAGTGCGGCCGAGCGCTCCGCCGGCGCCATGGGCGCGCCCTTCCTCTACGTAGGTACGCCCGAGGAGGTAGCCGATGGCTTGGTCAGTCTTGCCGATCAGTTCGAGGTCGATGAGCTCATGATTGTGCCCTCCGATGGCGCCTTCGAAGGGGACGACTTGGAGCGGTCCGAGCATCGCGAGAACACGGTGCGAGCCCTGGCCCAAGAGCTCCTTCGCTGACTTTTCGCAGCGTCCGTCGCCTTTTCACCGCGCCCGCTGCCTCGCAACATCCTGCGCGGCAGCGGCACGCCGCTACCCACCAACCGCCTCCACCCAACCACCCACGGCCGCCGCAGGCCCCGTGGTTGCGACAAGTAGGAAAAAAACAACATCCAGGAAAAC
>CAZTTD010000157.1:0-2379 GCA_964616925.1 uncultured Actinomyces sp. | reverse complement strand
GTCATGGTGAACGCACCGTAGTCATTGCCTAAGAACACCCATTCCTCCTCCGTTTCCGCGGTCCGCTCACCTAGGAACTGATGCTGGAAGAGAATTACATCTAAGCTCTCCGCCTCCATGGTTCTTGAGCCATCGGAGGTGCGCAATAGTAACACCACGGGCACCGGTGAAGACCCCGTGGCATGAACCATTTCGGTTATCGTGTGCGGGTCTTGGCCGTAGGCCTCTTCAACTGCGTGATTGCTTGCACACCATTGTGGGCAGTCGGGCCCTCTCATTTGCCGCCTCCTTTCGTTGACTCCCATTTTTCCAAGCGCGCGGCCTGTAAGAACGGCCACATCCGCGCGTCTGTGGATTCCCGCTAACTCACGGCCCTGTGGATTGGTCGACTAATCTAGTGCCATGACTCCAGAAGAGCTTGCGCAACTTATACGTTCGGCACTTGAAAGTGCGATAGAAGCGGACCAGATCCAGTTAGCCGTGGATGAAGTCCCTGCGGAGATCGTGGTGGAGCGCCCGCGCGTTCGTGAGCATGGGGACTGGGCGACGAACATTGCCATGCGCCTTGGCAAGAAAGCGGGCACCAATCCGCGTGCGTTGGCACAGATTCTTGCAGACCGCTTGGAAGAAGAGCCCGGGATCGCCAAAGTTGAGGTTGCGGGGCCTGGTTTCTTGAACTTCCGTTTGGACGCAGGTTCCGCCGGCGAACTGGCGCGCTCCATCGTGGAGGCTGGTCAGACCTACGGTAAGAACGACAGCCTTAGCGGCCAGACCATCAACCTAGAGTTCGTGTCCGCCAACCCGACGGGGCCGATTCACCTGGGAGGGGCGCGTTGGGCAGCGGTCGGCGACGCCCTCGCCCGTCTATTGGAGGCGTCCGGCGCGGACGTGGTGCGCGAATACTACTTCAATGACCACGGCGCGCAGATCGACAGGTTTTCCAAGTCGCTGCTGGCGCGCGCGCGGGGTGAGGAGCCGCCCGCGGATGGCTATGGTGGCGTCTACATTGAGGAAGTTGCGAACAAGGTCCGCCGGGAGGAAGAAGCAGCGGGGAATCCGGATCCCGTGACCCTTGCGGAACCGGAAGCGCTTGAGGTTTTCCGCCGCCGTGGTGTTGAGATCATGTTTGAGGAAATCAAGCAGAGACTGTCGGACTTCCGCGTTGAGTTTGACGTGTATTTCCATGAGGATTCCTTGCACACATCAGGTGCCGTTGACCGCGCGCTTGACGCACTTCGGGAACGTGGGGTTTTGTTCGAGGACGAGGGCGCCCTCTGGTTGCGCTCCACCGACTTCGGGGACGATAAAAACCGCGTCCTGATCAAATCCAACGGTGAAACTGCGTACCTTTCCGGCGATGTCGCGTACTACATGGACAAGAGGGCCCGCGGGGCTGACTCTGCGATCTACCTGTTGGGCGCGGACCACCACGGGTACATCGGCCGGATGATGGCGGTCTGTGCAGCGCTTGGGGATACGCCCGGCGAGAATATGGAGATCATAATCGGTCAACTGGTGGACTTGGTCAAGGACGGGAAGCCCGTGCGTATGTCCAAGCGTGCCGGCAATGTGGTGACACAAGAGGACCTTGTTGACGCGGTCGGCGTGGACGCTGCCAGGTATGCGATGGTCCGTGCGTCAGCAGACACCAAGTTGGTGATCGACTTGGACCTCTTGACCCAGAACACCAATGACAACCCTGTTTATTACGTGCAGTATGCGCATGCTCGTACGCGTTCGGTTTCCAGGAATGCGGCTGAGCACGGCGTTCGCATGGACGCAGGCTTCGATCCACAGACGTTAGACCACCCTGCGGACTCAGAGCTTCTGGGTGCTTTGGCGCGGTTCCCTGCGATTGTTGCCCAAGCAGCATCAATGCGTGAAGCGCACAGGGTTGCGCGTTACCTTGAGTCGCTTGCCGCGACCTATCACGCTTGGTACGCGCAATGCCGGGTCACGCCGCGTGCGGACGAGGACGTAACGGATGCCCATGTCGCCAGGCTTTGGCTCAATGAAGCGGTGTCCCAAGTGCTGCGGAATGGGCTGGACCTTCTGGGAGTGGGCGCACCCGAGCAGATGTGAGCCAAGCGGCCGCCAATCCGCGCTCTGCGCTGCGCACTTCGTTCACAAACCCGCCTGCCACAAACCCGCCCCGCTTCTGGCATATCGTTAGCCAACTGGTCCGGTTTCGGTCGCATCGTTCGATGGCAGGCCCTGTTTTTGGGCACATCATGCCCAAACCGGCTTGGCCACGCGCACATTGTTCGCGGGTTGTCGGTCAGACGTGGTGTTTGAGGACCTGATCGAAGGATGTGGCGCCTAATCGATCGTTGTGCCCGGGAATATCCTTCGATCACCTGCCACATCCTTCGATCAGGC
>CAZTTD010000156.1:0-2382 GCA_964616925.1 uncultured Actinomyces sp. | reverse complement strand
TCATCTCCGCCGAAGAGGTCGGGCTGCAAAAGTGTCGCACTGTGATCCGACGATCAAATACAGGCGTGGTCGGCTGCTATTGCTCGAGGGGCCTCGGAGAAGAAGTGAAGCGGGACGGACGGGCGCTGATAGCCATGATGCGGCGTCGGGCGCAGCTCAGCATCTCGACAAAGTGAGTTTCAGATGGGTCAATAGCCTTGCTCTGCGCCTGCAGCCTCAAGGAGATCCGGGACGCCACGATGAGATGAGTCACAAAGGTCTTTCAAGACCTGCGGCCAGTCCATCGACCAGAGCAGTGAGCCCAAATTCAAAAGTGTCGTCGTTATCGGTCTTGTCGATGTCGTCGCGTACTCCGGCCTGTTCTTCCAATACAACACCGACCGTGTATCGACTGATTGCTATCAGCGCGCTGATAGCGGAGTGCTCTTCGAAGCCTTGATTCATGAGTAGCCTAATCTGTTGACTGGGCGCCTCAGAGAGGTTGCTCGACTCACTGCAGAGCCTCCGATGGTACCCCGCGTGCAATCGCGCACCGTCACGCACGGCGTGAAGCGCTGTGCGGAAGCTTCGTGCGTTGCGCATCAGAAACGCTTCCCACCCTTCACCTGGCTCTGGCAACGAAGCATGGTGTTCACGCTCGAGAATGTCCGCAGCCAGCGCAGACAACAAATCAGCCTTCGTGGGGAAATGCCAGTAGAGTCCCGGCTGCCGCACCTGCAGGTGGGTCGCCAATGCGCGGGTCGTGAAGCCGTCAAGCCCAGTTCTGTCGAGAACCTCGCGAGCACCGCAGAGAACTGCCGTTCGGTCCAGCCGTGTCCGCGCCTGAGTCATACTTGAACTTTATCATCGATAACTTTATCGTTGATAAAGTGCAACCTCGTCACCCACACAGCGGAACCGTCGTCATGGTGCTCACTACCGCCAGCCTCGACGCCGTGGGGCTAGGCCTGGTTCTCCCGATCCTGCCCGCACTACTGGGTCAGGTCGGCTCGGCCGCAAGCACTATCCCCATGCATGTCGGATTGCTTACCGCGCTCTACGCGGTAATGCAGTTCCTTTGCGCTCCGGTACTGGGCAGGCTGTCCGATCGCTTCGGCCGCCGTCGAGTACTGTTGGCTTCCTTGGCCGGCGCGACTGTCGACTATCTCATTCTGGCCTTGACTTCGACCCTCTGGGTCTTCTACGTAGCACGGGCTGTCGCGGGCATCACCGGGGCAACAAATGCCGTGACCGCCACCGTGATCGCCGACGTCACCCCACCCGCAGAGCGGGCCAAGCGATACGGATGGCTCGGGGCGTGCTACGGCGGAGGAATGATCGCCGGCCCGGTAATCGGCGGTCTCTTCGGTGGCTTCTCACCCCATTTGCCGTTCCTCGTAGCTGCTCTCCTGACGGCGGTGAATCTCACTCTCAGCTTGAGCATGCTGCACGAGACAAGACCAGATCTCCCAATCAAGTCACAGGAGTCAGCATCGACGTCTGCGCCTTTTCGACTCCAAGCTATCCAGGGGGTGGTGCCCCTCATTGCGGCTTTCGGCCTCGTACAGCTCATCGGCCAGGCCCCCGGCTCGACGTGGGTTCTGTTCACGCAACAACGTCTCGACTGGAGCCCCGTTGAAGTCGGGATTTCCTTGTCCCTCTTCGGTCTGGTGCAGGTGCTTGTTCAGGCCGTCCTCACCGGACGGGTCGTGACGCGACTCGGCGAAACTAGAACGATCTATCTCGGTATTGTCGCCGACGCGTCGGGTCTCATAGGTCTCGCATTCGTCACCGGCTCCTGGGCGATGATGCCCATCCTCGCAGCACTCGGAGTCGGAGGTATCACGGTCCCGGCCCTGCAGACACTGCTCTCCCAACGTACTCCCGAGCAGCACCAAGGCCGGCTGCAAGGCCACCTCGCTAGCCTCAACAGCCTCACATCAATCCTCGGGCCTATTGCCTTCACGACGATCTTCGCCCTGAGTCAGATAGACGCCGATGGCACTCTATGGTTCTGCGCCGCTGCGCTCTACATTCCTTGTGCGATCCTCGTCACAAGGAACGCAAGATCCTCTGGGTAGGTCGGGCCAGGCGAACTGCTCCTTCCCTCGGGCAACTTCCGCGATGCAGCTCCAGCCATACGCTCACGCGTGCCTTGGCGCGTGCCTTGGCGCGCGGCTGGCGCACGGTACAGCACCCTGGAGGATGCAATAGATCAAGATTCGCTGACGGGCATTTCGAAGCATCCAGTGACACGCCAAGCACATCTGATAAGCCCCTGCTACGGCGACGCAGAGCCACCACAGCATGGGCTTATCGTATTCAGATCAGTTCCATCACCGGACCGTCATGAAGAGCCCGATAGATTGTGTTTCGTATCGCGTTCGCCTGGTCTGCGGTGAG
>CAZTTD010000155.1:0-2505 GCA_964616925.1 uncultured Actinomyces sp. | reverse complement strand
GGGGTGGTTGGACAAACAGTTTTGCGGGGGGCACAGCACTAAGGAAACGCCCAGACCCATTCCGAACCTGGAAGCTAAGCTTAGCAGCGGCGAAGATACTCCACCCCCAAGGGTGCGGGAAACTAGCACCCCCCCGCAAACCACTTACTATGAGGCGCACACGCCCCGATTACTCGGAAAGCGTGTGCGCCTCATACTCATTTGAAGACTCATCACGCCGGGCCTCATCTCGGCGAAGTCCTTGCATAAGGACTTCACGCGGTCGCTGGCGCCGGCAGGCCGAGGTTGTTTCCGCGCACCCAGCCCGCAACGCCCTCGTTCACCCCCGGTTGAACAACCGCCAAGACCGACTCACCAGCAGGAAGACGATCGCTCCTATTAATAGAGGCACAAGCAGACTCTGCACCGAAACGTCCCACGCCGCCCCGAACCCGCCACTGTTGTCGAAAACGGACGTCGGCGTAAAGAAGAACACGGAGTGCGCCTCCTCCACACCGCTCTGATGCAAGACAGTCAGCATCCCCAACGCGTACGTAACGAACAAAACCCAATACACCCCAATAGCGACGGCCGCGCTGACCGCGCCGGCAATCCACTTCGGGCGCAGCGCGTTCGGCTCAGCCGCATAGCTGAATGCCAACCGCGTCGGGTTACCCAGCTCCTGGAGGATCTCCTTCATGCGACGGTCCGGATCCTCAGAGTTGAGGTCCTCCCGCAGGCCCCGCACAATCGCGCGCCGCTCCCTGCCGGGCACACCCACATCAGTTTCCAGCGCCCAGTCAACCTTCATCAAGTACACGTTTTGGCGCAACTGGTCCGCCAGGCCACGCCGACCGCCGCGTGCTATCCGGCTGCGCACGCTGGCCTCTGTTCCCTTAGACATCATCATCTCCTTGCAAAGTCTCTAAGCCCCTTGCCGCTATCCGACTGATCGTCTGCCACCGACCAACGGAACGCCGAAGCTCCACCGCGCCAGCCGCGGTAATCGCGTAGTACTTCCGCGGTGGCCCATCCGGGGACGCCAAACGACGACTCACCAAAAACCCCGCGCGCTCATAACGACTCAGGACCGGGTAAACCGCCCCCGTCGCCAATTCCGTGAGCCCCAAATCCCGCAACCGCTCCACCAACTCATACCCATATGACTCCTGCTCCTGCAGCAGCGCCAATATGAGCATCGGCAAAACACCGCGCAGCAGTTGCGGATCCGGAGTCGCGCCACTGTCTCTCATGCCTCTATTCAATCACGACTAATAGTCGTCGATCAATAGTCATGTTTGGCAACGCCCTCGTCCACATGTCACGCTGGACCCATGAAGAACACATGGAAACCCGTGACGCAGGCCGGCCGCGACTTCCCGCAGGCGCTCACCACTGATCCCAAACGCGCGCTGTTGGCCTTCGATTTCGACGGAACGCTGGCCCCAATCGTCAAGAACCCGCAGGACGTGCGGATGGTGGAGGCGTCGGCGGACGCCCTCGCAAAGCTGGCGCACCAGGGCGTCCAGATTGCGATCATCTCGGGGCGGCCCGTGGATACTATTGTCGAGCTCGCCGATGCGTCCAACCGGCCCGGGCTTGCCGACGCGGTTATCTACGGCCAGTACGGCGCGGAGACCCTGGACATGCGCACGGGCCATCGCCATCTGCCCGAACCGCCGGAGGGGATCGGGGCGGCGAAGCGGGCGTTGGAGGAGCTCGCCAGCAAGTATCCCGGGGCTCGCGTGGAAGACAAGCGTCTGGCCGTTGCCCTGCACGTTCGTGAGGTCGCCAATCCAGATCAGACGTTCTCTAATGTCGAGGACGATGCGCGCTCCATCGCAGCCCGCCACAACCTAACTGTGGAGCCGGGGCGTTATGTGTGGGAGTTGCGCGCCTCGGAAATCACCAAGGGCGACGCTCTACGCGACTTGGTGCAGCGGACTAATCCGCGCGCGGTCATGTTTGCCGGAGACGACTTGGGTGACTTGGCTGCGATCGAGGTTGTCCACAGTTTCGCCCAGACGCACGGTGCTCCCGCGGGGTGTGTGGTTATTTCCGGGTCTGCTGAGGCGCCAGAATTGCAGGGCGAGGCCGATGTGCTTTGCGATGGTCCCGGGGGTGTAGCAGGTTGGCTGGAGCACCTGGTGGATTTGTTCGGGGTTGCCGCTACGTGAGTCTTGAGGGACGGCAAGATTGCAGAGTCTGCGGTGCGCGCTGCGCCCTTGGTGTGGGCTGACCGCGGGGTGGCTCCGGGTCGATTTCGGGGTGACGACACGCCCGAGACAGGATCGTGGGCGCCCTCCTACGGTAAGTGTAAACGCGCAGGTCGGAGGGTGTTACAAGGCCGTGTGTGGCCCGTCACGTGGGCGAGGACTGGACGTTGGAGGGGGTCTTCGGTAAAGTTATATCTCGCCGCACTTGAGGCCGAAGCCCCCAAGGGTTAGGACGAAAAGCGGCAAAACTTCCAACTTTTTGTGTTGGTGTTGTTTGTGAACTTGATAGTGTGTTTTTGTTTGTTTTTGT
>CAZTTD010000154.1:0-2510 GCA_964616925.1 uncultured Actinomyces sp. | reverse complement strand
TGTGCCCAAAAAGGAGCTGTTTTGCGACGTTGTGCCCCCGAAACGTCCTAAAAGACCTGCGATAGCCACTTGCGGCGCAGTTCGAAACGATTAGATCGCCGTTATCGTCCTAGATCGCCGCTATAGCTGTGCGACAACGGCGATCTTAAGCGATAACGGCGATCTAACGGGTGAAACGTGCCCACCGGGCCTCAAGGAGAACCGAACGCAGGCACCGAATCCGGCCACAAACCCCAACGGCCACCGAACGCAGCCACCGAATTCGGCCACCAACCTCAAGGGCAACCAAACGCAGGCACCGAATCCGGCCACAAACCTCAAGGGCTACGCCTTCTTCGCGAACACCTCACCCAGCTTCATACGTGAACCGATGTGCAGGATGGAGCGCTTGTAGATTGTTCCGGCGACCCAAACGATCAGCGGGATGACCGCCAAGTTCAGCGCGATTGACACAGCAAGTTGCCAACCGGGAACCTCCGCGAATACCTGGCGGATCGGCATCACGAAAGGTGCGAAGAACGGCATCATAGAAAGGTTTACCGTCCACGCGCTCTCCGGCGCATTTGGAACTAGGTAGATCCCAACATAGAACGGAATCATCGCTGCGAAGATCATCGGTGCAGTCACCGATCCGACGTCCTCCTGCCTGGACACCAAAGAAGACAAAGCACCCCAAAGGGTTCCGATTGATGCAAACCCCAAGATAAACCAACCGAGCATCCCAAACAGTGCCGGCCCCACCGACAAGTCAAATCCGTCCAAGAGGCCCGTTATCTTCACTGCGGCAAAGACGCCCCCACCGTAGATGGCCAACTGGACAAGCCCAATCAGGCCTGCTCCCAAGACCTTCCCCGCAAACAACTGCGAGGGGCGAATCGTCGCCAGCAGAATCTCCACAACACGGGACGACTTCTCTTCCACCACGCCCATAGAGATTATGGAACCGGATGTCATCAGCCCGAACAGCAGCAGGGACGCGACTACAACCGCCACCATGTATGAGGGGCCGAAGTCATCGATGTCGCCGTCCAGAAAAGTCACACTCGGCACCGCAGAGGCCACTGCCTGCGTGAATACCTCCGGGTCACCCCCAAGAGCCAAGACCTGATCGGTGATCGTTTGATCCTGAAGTGCTTGGGATACCACCTGCATGACAGTCTGGTTCGGGGAGGACTTGAACGTCACCTCAACCGCCGGTGGGACACCACTGATGAGGGCGGCCACGTCGCCGTCCGCAACTGCAGCCTCGCCCTCGCCCCTATCCGAAACCGTAACCGCGTCCAAAACCAACCCCTGCGCACCCGCGACCGCTTCGATGGCGGGAACGAGGACGGAAGAGTCCGCCGTGAACGCAATGCTTTCCGTCCGCTCACCCCCGTCACGTGTGGCGAAGTAGTTGAGCACGAAGATGCCCGTGACCATGAGCGCAACCATGATTACGGTGGTGACGACGAAGGAGCGCTTCATCACCCCAACTTGGAGTTCGCGGCGCGCTACCAAGAAAACGTTTCTCATTTCCCCGTCTCCTCTTTCGTGACGACATCGCGGAACAGGTCGGCCAGGTGCGGGCGGACGGGCGTGAATTCGCGCAATATACCCGCGTGGCTGGCGGCTTGAAGCAGTGCCTGCTCGCTCTCAATGGTGCGACCTTGGGATTCGAGGACGACGGTCCCCTCGCCCTCGTCCAGAACACGAACGTCCGGAATCGTATGCGCCCAACCGGGGTCTTTTGGCTGGTCAACGCGTATTCGGAAGCGCGCGTTCTCCGTTGTGCGCAGGTCGTCTATCGTGCCTTCCGCAACCAACGTGCCGGCGCGGATGATGCCCACGCGATCGCAAAGCCTCTCCACCAGGTCAAGTTGGTGGGAGGAAAAAATGACAGGCACGCCCGCATCCGCCTGCTCGCGCAGAACCCGGCTCATCACGTCCACGGCTATCGGGTCGAGGCCGGAAAACGGCTCATCAAGCACCAGTAGCGTCGGGTTGTGGACGAGGGCGGCGGCCAACTGGACTCTCTGCTGATTTCCCAGTGAGAGCTTCTGCACGTCATCTCCGCGGCGATCGGCAACCCCGAGCACCTCAGTCCAGTGCTCCATCGCGGCCGTGGCGTCTTGGCGAGACATCCCGTGGAGTTGCGCCAAGTAGGTGAGCTGCTGTCCGACCTTCATTTTCGGGTAGAGACCCCGCTCTTCGGGCATGTACCCGACGCGGGTGCGGGTTGCTAAGTCCAAGGACTTGCCGTTCAGGGTAACCGTTCCGGAATCTGCAGAAAGGACGCCCAACACGATGCGCATCGCGGTCGTCTTGCCGGCACCGTTGGAGCCAACGAAACCGTATATCTCCCCTTTATTAACGCCAAGGGAGAGGTCATTTAACGCTTGGATTGAACCGAAACTTCGACTTACGGACTTTAGTTCTAAGGCACGCATACGGGCCCTCCAGTCGGTGTGCGCCGCTAAGCGCCGGACGGTCGCAAGGAGCGGATCGCACCTAATAGAAGGGCATTCGCT
>CAZTTD010000153.1:0-2517 GCA_964616925.1 uncultured Actinomyces sp. | reverse complement strand
AGCCCTTGCTAGTACGCCATCAGGGATTCGAACCCTGGACCCACAGATTAAGAGTCTGTTGCTCTAGCCAACTGAGCTAATGGCGCATATCCAGTTTTTCGCGAGGCCCAAACGAACCCTTGCGACAATCAGAAACTTTAGACGACCGCAGCGCCCCTGAGCAAGCCGTGGCGCCCCCAAACCCCTGTGAGCCTGCTCCCACCCGCGCGGCGACTACACTTCAGAGAGGAACACAGGAGGAGTTCGCATGAGCAAAGCAGCCGCAACAAAGTCGCTACATCCCTGGGTTGGGATTGCCATTATGGTCTTCTCCGGCCTGGGGCTCCTGTCTTCAGTGATGCTGCTTCAGTCGGAGCTGGACGTCCTCGCCGACCCCGACGCGAACTTGATTTGTGATGTCAACCCGCTGATCGGCTGCTCGTCCTCGCTCCTATCCCCGCAGGCGCACCTGTTGGGGCTGCCCAACTCCGCGATCGGTCTGTTCGCGTTCGGCGCGCTACTGGCGCTTGGCGCGGTGGTGACTTTCCGCGGCACGCTCCCGAAGATCGTGTGGTGGGGCATGAGCGCCGGCGCACTGGCGGGCCTAGCGTTCGTCGTCTTCTTCCTGTTCGCGTCGGTCACGGAGTTCCGCACGCTGTGCCCCTACTGCATGCTCACGTGGGTGGCGACGCTGGGATTCTTGCCGCTGGCGCTTGGCGGCGCGGCGTCTACCGGAGCGTTCGGCGCCGGGGCCACGTCGGCGGGCCGCTCCATCCTGCGCTACTCATGGGCGATCGCGCTGGTCCTCTACCTGCTGGTCGTCCTCGTCATCGTAGTCACCCTGTCCGACAAGATCGGATTCCTCTTCTAATTGCGCGACCCACGCGCGACACGGTTTGGTAACCGACGCGCGGCATGGTTTGGTGACCGACGCGCGGCGCCGTACGACGCGGACTGGCGCCGTCTATCGGGTCGAGGGCGATCCCATGTCAGTCGGAACAAAGTCCGCGTAACCCTTGTCCACCAGCGCGTCCCGTAGCGAGGTGGCGGCTGCGTCCAGTTCTTCGGCACTGGCCGCCGACGCGTTCGTCAACGAGGCCGCCGCCTCCGTCCTCGCGGGAATGACGTGCACGTGCGTATGCGGAACCTCAAATCCCGCGATCACGACGGCGGTTCGCGGCACGTCAAACGCGATCTCCTGCGCGCGGCCGATCTTCTGAGCGACGGACATGACGTGTGCCAGAACGCCCTCACTCAAATCCGTCCACTTATCCACCGGCTCACGTGGAATAACGAGGACGTGGCCCGGCGCCACCGGCTCAATCGTCATGATCGCGACACACAGGTCGTCCGACCACACGAACCTGCCGGGGATCTTCCCTTCAATGATCAACTCAAAAACTGTGCTCATGGGTTTATTCTCTCTAAATTCATGGCAACCAGCACACCCTTTGACCGCGAAGCCTTTGTTGTCGGAGGCCTGCGCTAACCTTGAACCCGACATTCTCTTGGGAGGAAGATGAGCATGGCTGAGCAGACGGGCGCCCCTGTATCTGATGTGCCCCCATTCCGCTACGACGCGAAAATGGCTGGTGAGATAGAGAGTAAGTGGCAGAAGATCTGGGCGGAGGAAGGCGTTTTCAACGCTGATAACCCAACCGGGGAGCTGGCTGGGCCGCGCGCGGAACTTGACCCGTGGTTCGTGATGGATATGTTCCCGTATCCGTCGGGGTCGGGGCTGCACGTTGGGCATCCGCTCGGTTACATTGCAACCGACATTTTGGCGCGCTATCAGCGAATGAAGCAGAAGAATGTCCTCTATACCCTAGGGTTTGATGCGTTCGGACTGCCAGCGGAGCAGTATGCGATTGAGACGGGGCAGCATCCGCGTGTGACGACGGAGAAGGCGATGGAGATTTTTTCCCGCCAACTGGGGCGTCTGGGCCTCTCCCATGATGAGCGTCGCGGATTGGCCACCATTGATGACGACTACGTGAAGTGGACGCAGTGGATCTTCCTGCAGATTTACAACTCTTGGTTTGACCCGGAAATGCCGAATGGGGAAGGCAGCCTGGGTAAGGCGCGCCCCATTGCGGATCTGGTTGCGCAGTTTGAAAGTGGTGAGCGCGCGACGCCGGATGGGCGTGACTGGAGGGATTTGAGCGAGGGCGGGCGGGCGGACGTTTTGTCCGAATACCGCCTGGCGTACCTGTCGGAGTCGCCGGTGAACTGGTGCCCAGGGCTGGGAACAGTCCTCGCCAATGAAGAAGTGACGGCGGAGGGGCGTAGCGAACGCGGGAACTTCCCCGTGTTCACGCGGAATCTTCGCCAGTGGAACATGCGGATCACCGCATATTCGGACCGGCTGACGGAAGGTCTGACTGACATTGACTGGCCGGAGAAGGTGCGGTTGATGCAGAGGCATTGGATTGGGAAGTCTCGCGGTGCTACCGTCACGTTCGATGTTCCTGGCGTTGGTGATTTGCGGGTGTTTACGACGCGCCCGGACACGCTGTTTGGCGCGACGTTCATGGTTGT
>CAZTTD010000152.1:0-2523 GCA_964616925.1 uncultured Actinomyces sp. | reverse complement strand
GATCAAGTGCAATAAAGGTCGAGAAGTAATCCGCAACGAGGAGGTGGCCGAACCCTCGGGTGAAGAACCCTGAGGGCGACCCGAGATGTCTAGCGAGGACATCTCCGGCGGTACCTTGACGGGAACTACGGGTTTCGAGCAAGATCCTGCGCGCTGACTTGCTACCTTCCGATACCTGCGAGTCATTGAGAGAACTGCTTCCAATCCTGAAAAATCCAGATTCAGGCCGAAGCTTGTTTGCTCTACCAGTCAATAGGTCCGTGATCGATCTATGCTCGGCGAGGACTACAAAGGAATGGTTGACCCTCCGGTCTTCGTTCCAAGATCTGACCGCATATGGATTTAAAACTCGAACATCGACCCACTCGCCGATTTGCCGTCTAAAGCCCATTTCTTTTGGCCGGGGGAAGGTGGAGGCTTCCACCTCCTGAAAACTCTAGCCGCGCCCCCCGTAGAGCTTGCTGTACCCGCTTGCAGCCAGTGATTTCGCAGTTCGGGTCCGGATTGCGTTTCGAAGCTTGGTCATCGTTAACCTTTCGTTATGGACGGAGAATCTTTCCGTCGTAACACCGTAGCATAGGCCCTTGGGCCTATGCGCTTCACGCCACCTGCTTCAACCTGCTGACGAAGAGGCGGTTCGTTGAGGGTCTGGGAACAGCAACGCCGCAACCACAGTCTAAGAGCCCGGCAACCTGTTCATCGATCTAGTCGCCTAACAGTTGAGAAGTAGCGCCTTGGCGCAGAATGAGGGGAGCATTGTGGGTGTCGGGGCGGCGTTACCTAGTTGACTTTAGTTGCTGCACTTGAGATCGCATGTAGGATCTATCACGCTGTTCTGACTGATTGGTGCCTAAATGCGTAGTCCTCGGTGGCCGAGCCGTCTTCTGCTCGCCTCTAACGCCTCTGACGCGGCTGGATCGAATCTTTTTGACCTAGCGCTCACGATGGTTGCGATCACCGTTTTGGGTCTTTCAGCAACGGAACTGGGGATCTTGAATGCGTTGGGAATGATCTCGTTCCTCCTGCTTGCGGTGCCCCTTGGGATGATGGTTGACCGGGTCGGTGCCCGCAACGTCTTGCTAGTTTCGCTGATCAGCAAAGTAGCCATTGTTGCCGTAACTTTCGCGCTCTATGCGGCAGGGTTGCTAACCACGATCGGGATGATGGTGATCGCAACAGTCATGGGTGTCGTGGTCGTGGCAACGGAGAACGCCCAGACCACGACGGCCCCTTCTGTTGCCCTTGACCGTGATGACACACTTCAAGTGGTTGCTCGAATGGCTTCTGCTGACCGGATCGCTGGAATAGTGAGCCCGGCGGTTGCAGGCTTTCTGATTGCCTTGTATGGCGGACTGCCCGTGTTCGGGCTGGCGGGCGCGTTGCTGATCCTAGCCGTGCTCCCAGCGCTGGGCCTGATCCGCAGCAAGACTGCCGCGTACGCTGCCGCCTCGAAAACTGAGCCTTCTTCGGAGAAGGACGAGGCCGCAGACGATTCACCACCCAACCCCGACGGGTTCCTAGTCGCGGCTGCGCACGGGTTTGCCATTATCTGGAGGAACCGGACGCTGCGGGCAATCACATTCTTGATTGCAGCTGGAAACATTGGCCTGGCTATAGCCGATTCAACGCTGTCTATCGTTATCCTACGTACGCTTGATTTGGGCGTGGAATTCTTCGGGATCTTGGGAACGATAGCGGCACTATCAGGCCTGCTCGCCTCGTTCATCGCCCCAAAACTCAGCCGTTCAATTCCAGTAAAGAGACTGTTCGCGGGTGGGGCGGTTTCTCAAACTGTAGTTGCGACACTACCGCTCCTCGCGTTGCTGATCCCGGCGGCGGCGCACGTGATCTTTGTTGTGTTTGAGGTCTTGTGGGCCGTGACCTTGACCATCACCAACATCGCCGGAAGTGCCTACACCGCTGCCGCTGTGAACCCGCAGTCGCTTGGCAGGGCCAGCGCCGCCTCACGAACCATCACAATGGGCTCAGTCCCGATCGCGGCACTTGCAGGCGGAATCCTCGCTGACACCGTAGGCATGCCAGTGCCGCTGTCGATCTGGCCCGCACTCACGCTAGTGGCCGCGGTGTCATTCATCGTGCTAACCAAGAGCGACGCGGGATAGGGCTCCGACTAGGAAGGGGCCGCTATGGTAAAAACTGCCAGTTGGGACTCACCGTCTCGACGGCCTCATGGAAATCGACGTTACTCAAACCCCACTGCCCATTGCCCAAGATCTGAAACTCTCTCTATCGAGAATCCATGTCGTAAGTTCGTAGTCGTCCGAGAACGGCACTTTATTACCGTCTGCCCTGTACCTCTTGGTACTCATAGAGTTTTTCAATCTGACAGTGATCGCTAAGCCAAGGGCAGACTTCACCATTGGTTCTCCTTCAATAAATTCTGATGACACACCGAATGTTGTCACAATAGGTCGTTTTTGAGTCGGTGGTGACACGCCGGTGTGGGTAGGCTCAAAATTAGGGTTCATAACTTGGGGGTGTTTCGGGGTGACTGTTTACGGG
>CAZTTD010000151.1:0-2602 GCA_964616925.1 uncultured Actinomyces sp. | reverse complement strand
CAGCGCGCGCGATGGTCATGTACCAAAAGCACGTCTAAAAATGTAGGAAAAGCACACCAAGTCCCCGGACTACCCGTACCAAGAAAGACTACGCGCCACGCGCACCGCGGATTGACCGTAGGACATCCTCGGTGACTTCCTTGGGCCATCCCAACTGCTCGTGGGAATATCTGACTAACGCCATCAATAGGTCGGGGAGCGATCGGAGCAGTTCTGGGGAGCCATCAACTTGCGAGGGATCAGGTCGTCTTCACCTAAGAATTTTCTGAGGTTTATGGAGTCACCATGGGCTATTTCATTTTGCGGTGAGGAGTGGGGACCTCTCGATCTCTACTGGTTGACATGCAGGTCAGCGGGGAGGTTCGCGGCGTGCGAAGTTCCCGAAACAAAACGAGATATTGACCCCTAGGTGATTCAGACGGTCGCCTTTCACGACCGGGCCCACGTACCCTGATCGAACCTTTTCAATTGACCTCGTTGATCCAATCATTTACCTCAGCGACCGCTTCATCCAGTGATAGATCGACGCCGCCTGATGAAGCGGCTCGGGCGAAGTCGTTTACCCAATGGTTGTGGGCAATCAGGGTGGGAGGCCAGTGGCGTGGGGTGTGGCCCAGCAGTGCGGCCAAACGGGACTCTACCTGGTCATCGCTCATGTCGGGCCTCCAGTGCAGCGGTCAGTTCATCGTGTTCAAGGGTCTTGAGATAGCCCTGCACGTACCCCTGCTCGATCGCCTGTCTCAGCAGATAGGTCGGGGTGCCGAAGTCTATACATTGCTCGATCGCAGTCTTCACCGTCACTGCCGGAATCTCTTGCCACCAACCAATCTGTCTGGGGCCAAGGTCCTCGTAGTGAATAGCGTAATCGTCGCCGCCGGTGCGGCGAAACCTGCGCTTCTTACCAACAGTGACATGGATACGGTTAGGGTTCACATCGCAGAGGTTATAGGCATCAAGCGCGGTTTCATGAGAAAGCGCCGCTTCCGGCACACGCGTCCGCAACACCGCAAGCATCTTCTGGTCATGCTCATCCACCGGGTATTGAGGAAAGCGATACACCCCGAAAGCCGCGCGCTCCAAGGTTCCCCGATGCACCATCATCTGAAGCGCACCCTTGGTAACACCTAGCTCAGTAGCCTGTTGCGCCGTCACAAAACCATGCTGCACGGTCGCAATATCCCACAGCTTGTTCCTCGCCAATAACTTCCCATCCATGGCAAAAATATAACGAAACCGTGACCATTCTGCCAGCACTTTCCGGGTTTAGCTGCTTGTGGCGTCCTCGTCCTCGTCCTCCTCCATCTGGTCAACGAAACCGTCGTAGTCAACACGCGCATGGCGGATTGACCGCAAGACTTCCGTGGTGACTTCCTTGGGCCATCCCAGCTGTTCGTGGGAGTACCTGACCAACGCCATGAGCAGGTCGGGGAAGGACCGGAGCAGTTCAGGCGGAGCCGCCACCTTGCGGGGGATCAAGTTACCAAGAACTCGCGTCGACAAGGAAGCGCCCCAAACCCGCGGGTCACCCGTTCCATAGGCGTCCGCGAAGTTGGTTAGGAGCATGACGTCCACCTTGTCGACCTTCCCCAGTCGTTTAGCATGCGCGGACTGTAGGAACTCATCGACGAACTCATCGACCTCTTCCTCAGGCCACTCAGCATGGGGGATACCCTCCCCGCCCTCTGGCATCAGACGGAGCTGCCATTCCAGCAGGTTCCGAACCATCGGCCAAGTCTCTGTTTCCACAGGTGGGTAGCTTATCTTGGTAACTTCCAGCGCTTGCAGGATGCGTGCGCGGGCGTCGGCCAAACTGATCTCTACCGGCGGTAAGTCGGTCGGGTCGGCCGGGTAGATCCCTTTGGTGAACTTCGAAGCGTCCCCGGGCAATGCGAAGGCATCTTCCAAAAGAGTGGCGGCCAGGAGATCCAGAAACACCGCGATGGTAAAGGGCCCGTGCGGCGTAGCGATTTCCAGCAGAATAATCTCTCCGTCTTGCGTGACCGAACGAAGCGCCACCGCACGCACCGGGCGGATCTCATCCACTTTGCCAAGCCACGCGGGAAGCTGTTTCAGGCGAGGGCGTACCTGCCTTGCGATCTTCCTCTTCAGCAGGTCGTCATCCAACATTTCCGCCCAGACAAGCAGCAGTGCGTCCGTTTCAGGATGCTTTGCAGCTAAGAAATCGGCGACGAGCTCATTCGTGGTAGGAAGCGGCCCATCGTCATCGTCTTCATCTACTGACATATGGGACCAAGGGCCAGGCTCTTCAGGGGTGCTGACAACAGATATTGAACTGGCCACGTCCAGCAGAGCCAGCGGCGATGGGTCGTCCACCGCCGCCTCTAGCAGTTCGACCAGGTCCGGCACGTCCGCGTATGTTTCGTCCATGGCACCACCCTACAGTGGCGGGGCGAGGGCTCTTCGCTAGGCTGGACGTCGACGTAAGGGCTGATGTCGGCCGGAGTACTGAGGGTGTGCGAATGAGAGTTGTCCTGCGACTGCTTACTATGGCTTCAGTTCTGCCAGTATGACTAAAGGCGATTTGACCGTGCAGTTGCTGCCGTTCTTGAAGCACTCGTCGGAGATCGGATTCAATGTCTTT
>CAZTTD010000150.1:0-2621 GCA_964616925.1 uncultured Actinomyces sp. | reverse complement strand
CACGGACCCGCCCGTACCTACTTCCGGATGTCTACTATCACCCTCAGGGGGTTCGTGAGCATGAACATGTCGAACTCACGTGGGGTTTCCATGCCGATGACGAAGTGCGCAATGCCTTCAAACGTCCCGTCGTACACGCCGGCGACGCCGGGGGAAGATATCGGGCCGCCCTCGTAATAAGCCGCGTAGTCCTCATCGGTTTCCGGAATGGAAACGCCCGTGATTCCGATGTCTAGGAACGCTTCACCGTCGACGACGATGACCTCCCCACGCCCGGCCTCCACAGCCTGCTCCACGTAGCGCGCATCCCAACCAACCGGGCCCTCACCCGTCAAAGTGATGGTGAACCTGTCGTACTCACTGTCCGTCGACACGTCGAATCCCGTCACAATCGCTGCCCCATCTGGCATAACGCCCGGGTTGGCGGTTGCGGACAGACCCCAGTAATCCTCTTCAATCGGTTCTGGCAGATCTGCCTCATCGAAGTCCTCATCCACATCCGACTGCGGCTGCTCCGGCTCAGACTGCGGCTGGGACGACTGCGACTGCGCGGGGGCAGCGGCCTCCTTCACATCAAGCGGCTTGGAGCAACCACCCAGTGCGACCAGCGCCAATGTGGCCGTGGCAGCAGCAATAAGCGGCATCCGTGTCTTCAGTACTCTCATCAGTCCTCCTCAGAAGCGATAACCTTAGCGTAACGCGGCTGGCAAAGTAGCGAAAAAATAGGGGGGTCGGCGTGGCACAGTCAAACATTCAAATTGCGGTCATAGGCACAGGTTCTTGGGGCACAACGTTTGCAAAAGTGCTGGCAGACGCGGGACACGACGTTCGGATGTGGGGACGTCGGCAGGCGGTTGTGGAATTGATCAACTCGGGTGAAAACTCCTCGTATCTGCCCGGCGTGGATCTTTCGCCCTCCATCACAGCAACCACCGACATGGAAGCAGCTTTGGAAGGCGCCGACCTGGTGGTTCTGGCCGTCCCCGTTGCAGTCACAGCGCAGATTGCAAAGGAAGCCTCCAAGTACGCCCCCGACGCCACCTACGTGTCGCTATCCAAGGGCATAGAGCCTGGCACCAAACGCACCGTCACCCAGATAATCGCGGAAGCCGGCGGTCTGGCGCCCGAACAGGTCGCGGCCATCTCCGGTCCAAACCTCTCCATGGAAATCGCTATGGGACAGCCCACCGCATCCGTCGTGGCCTGCTCCGACATTGAGGTCGCAAAGAAAATCGCCAAAGCCTGCCACAACGACTACTTCCGCCCGTATGTCTCCACCGACGTCATGGGCGTGGAGGTCGCGGGCGCGGCTAAGAACGTCATCGCCCTCGCCATTGGCGCCTCCGAAGGAATGGGGCTGGGTGCCAACACCCGCGCAACCCTGATCACCCGCGGACTTGCGGAAATCACGCGACTGGGTGTGGCCATGGGCGCCCAGGCATCCACTTTCGCTGGCCTGGCCGGCATCGGCGACCTGGTCGCGACCTGTTCATCGCGGCTATCGCGCAACTACTCCCTTGGCTACCGCCTTGGGCGCGGAATGAGCCTGGAAGAGGCCCTTTCCCTCTCCCCGGGGATCGCGGAGGGCGCCAAGACCGCCGCCCCAATGCTGGAACTGGCCGACGAACGCGGAGTTGACATGCCAATCACCCGCGGAGTTGTTGAGGTCGTTCAGGGCCGCGCAACCGTGGAACAGATGGGGGAAATGTTGCTCGGGCGGCCGCAAAAGATGGACGGCTGGGAAATAGAGCTGCTCTAGGGCCAGCGGAACTATTCTTCTACCATGACTAACATGAGCCGTCCTCTTGTCGTTGTCCTCTTCGGCGGGCAATCTGGCGAACACCAGATCAGCTGCGCCACAGCAGGCGGAGTCCTTGCCGCCATCAACAAGGAGAAGTGGGAGCCCTACGCCGTTGGGATCACCCCCGATGGCAAGTGGATTCCGCTGCCCACCAATCCGGAGGAATACGCGCTGTCCGACACCGGCGGGTACACGGTCGAAGCCGGCCACAGTCGCGTAGCGTTCTTCCCCGGTTCCAGCCGCCTCTTCCAGTACGAGGTCGATGAGACCGGCGACGTCGTTGAGCGTTCCATGCGCGCCGTCGGCAACGTGTCCGTCGTCTTCCCTCTGCTCCACGGTCCGTATGGCGAGGACGGGACGGTCCAGGGTCTCCTTGAACTCTGCGCCGTTCCCTACGTCGGGTGCGGCGTTGCGTCCAGCGCGGTTTGCCAGGATAAGTACCTGACGAAATCCGTCCTCGCCCAAAGCGGGATTGACGTGGGGGAATGGGTGTCGTTCACCGCGAAACAGTGGCGCGCGGATCAGGAGAAGTACGAGGGCGAGGTGGCGGGACTTGGCTACCCCGTCTTCGTAAAACCGTGTCGCGCGGGGTCCTCTTTGGGGGTGTCGCGGGTGGATGGGCCGGACGCCCTCGTACCCGCCGTTCACGAAGCGCAACTCCACGATCCGCGCGTGATTGTGGAGGCCGCGAACCCGGGACGTGAGGTGGAATGCGGCGTGCTGTCGCTGGCGGACGGGACTACTTTGGCGTCGTCGGTCGGGGAGATTCGCGTGCTCGGGGAGCAGTTCTACGACTACGAATCGAAGTATTTCGCGCCCG
>CAZTTD010000149.1:0-2656 GCA_964616925.1 uncultured Actinomyces sp. | reverse complement strand
CGCAACGCGGAACTCTCCCTGCTAATCGCCGACGAGTACTTCACCGACGCCATCACCAAGGGGCTACGCTCCTGGCGGCGCATCGTGTCGGACGCTGCGCTGCACGGGGTGCCGACGCCGGCATTTTCGTCCTCACTGGCCTACTACGACGGGGTTCGCGCGCAGCGTCTGCCGGCAAACCTCATCCAAGCCCAGCGCGACTTCTTCGGCGCCCACACCTATGAGCGCGTTGACATGCCGGGCAAGTTCCACACGGAGTGGTCCCTTGACCGCTCGGAGTCAGACCTGTGAGTCCAGCGGAGATAAGTGCGGGCCACAACCCGCTGCGGGACAAGCGGGACCGCCGGCTGGCCCGGATCGCGGGGCCGTCTGGCCTGGTGATCTTCGGCGTCACCGGTGACCTTTCCAAGAAGAAGCTGCTGCCCGCCATATACGACTTGGCGAACCGCGGGCTGCTCTCCCCCAGTTTCGCGCTGATCGGTTTTGGCCGCAGGGACTGGAACGACGCGGACTTTGCGCGTTTTGTTCGGGAGTGTGTGGAGGCGCATTCGCGCACCCACTTCAATGAGGCCACGTGGCTGCAACTGGTTCGCGGGATGCGCTTCGTCCAGGGCTCCTTCAACGACGATGCGGCGTTTGATCACCTGCGCGTCGTCCTCGAACAACTGGACCGCACCCGTGGCACGCGCGGCAACTACGCCTTCTACCTGTCAGTTCCACCCAGCGCGTTCCCGCCGGTGTGTGAGCAGTTGGCGCGCTCCGGCCTTTCTCAGGGCGAGGGCGATTCCTGGCGGCGCGTCGTCATTGAGAAACCGTTCGGGCACGACCTAGAGTCTGCTCGCGAGCTAAACAAAGTAGTGGAGGAGGTTTTCGCGCCCTCGTCCGTCTTCCGCATTGACCACTACCTGGGTAAGGAAACCGTCCAGAACCTGCTGGCGTTGCGCTTCTCCAACCAGTTGTTCGAACCACTTTGGAACAGTCGCTACGTCGACCACGTCCAGATAACGATGGCGGAGGACATCGGTGTCGGGGGACGTGCCGGCTACTACGACGGCGTTGGCGCGGCGCGCGACGTCATCCAGAACCACCTCCTGCAACTCCTGGCGCTCACCGCGATGGAGGAGCCGGTCACTTTCGACGCGGACGACCTGGCGGCGGAGAAGACCAAGATTCTGGCTTCTGCACACGTTCCCGAGGACCTTGACGCTCACACCGCCCACGGCCAGTACATCGCGGGTTGGCAAGGCGGGGAGCAGGTCGTCGGATACCTTGAAGAGGGCGGCTTCGACCCCTCCTCCACCACGGAAACGTATGCGGCGATCCGCGTGGACATCGATACGCGCCGATGGGCCGGAGTCCCGTTCTACCTGCGCACTGGGAAGCGGTTGGCGCGCCGGGTCACCGAAATCGCGGTGATCTTCAAGAAAGCCCCGCCGCTCCCGTTTTCCACGGCGGGTGGTTTGGAGCCGGGCAACAACGCCCTCGTAATCCGTATTCAGCCGGACGAGGGCGCCTCTTTGCAGTTCAACGCGAAGGTCCCCGGTTCCGGCATGGAGGTGCGTGACGTGACCATGGACTTCGGCTATGGCCACTCCTTCACGGAGGCCTCCCCGGAAGCGTACGAGCGCCTAATCCTAGACGTCCTCCTTGGCGACGCACCGCTGTTCCCGCGCCACCGGGAAGTTGAACTTTCGTGGAAGATTCTGGACCCGGTCATAGAGCACTGGGCCGCAAACGGTGGCCCAGAACCCTACCGCGCAGGGACTTGGGGACCGTCGTCATCGGATGACGTTTTGGCCATTGACGGCCGCGAATGGAGGCGCCCGTGATTATCAACCTGGAAGACACGACAGTCGCAGATATCAACAGGCGTCTGGTTGTCGCGCGGGACGAGGGCGGGGCTGTCGCCCTATCAAGGGTGCTCACGCTGGTCATCGACGCGGGCCACTCCGATGTGGAACCCGCGATTGAGGCGGCGAACGCGGCAAGTAGGGAGCACCCGTGTCGCGTGATCGCCCTCGTACATGACGACGACCTGACCGGGGAACTGGACGCTCAGATTCGCCTGGGCGGGGACGCGGGTGCCAGTGAGGTCATTGTGCTGCACCACAGCAGTGAGCTGGCGGAGCACCTGGACACGCTGGTCCTGCCGCTTTTGCTGCCGGACGCGCCGGTCGTCGTGTACTGGCCGTGCAACGCTCCCGATTCCCCGTCGACGCACCCGCTGGGAGAGTTGGCTCAGCGCCGGATCACCGACAGTTATGTCGCCGAAGATGGCCTTGACCTGCTGCTATCCCTGCGCGAGCACTACGCGCCGGGTGACACGGATTTGTCGTGGACTAGGACGACGTTGTGGCGCGGGCTGATCGCTTCGATGCTGGACCAACCCCCTTATGAGCCGGTTTTGTCTGCGACGGTAGTGGGCGAGGCCGAACACCCCGCAATCGACCTCTTAGCCGCGTGGCTGGCGCTTCGGCTGGACGTTCCGGTGGAGATGGTTCGGGTCGAGGGCGCTCCTGGTCTGACAGATTTGCGTCTGCATCGCGAATCGGGGGACATCATTTTGTCCCGCCCAGATGGGCGCTCCGCGTCGTTTTATGTGCCCGGGGAGCCGGCCCAGCACATCACTTTGCCAATGCGGCCGCTGGCGGAGAGC
>CAZTTD010000148.1:0-2668 GCA_964616925.1 uncultured Actinomyces sp. | reverse complement strand
GAAGGCGAAGGCGAAGGCGAACGTGAAGGCGAGCGACGCGCAGGCGTCGGGTTCGCAGCTCAACCTCCAGATTCGCAACGGTTTCTACGCGCAGCGGCTGCGCGATACCCGGTTTGACGTGGAGTTCACGGTGGACGGGGTCATCTACGAGCGCACCTCTTTCGACCTCAACGGTCTGGAACCGCAAGCGCACGAAGCCGTGGTTCTGCCAGTGCCGCCGCTGCCGCCGGGGCGCACCAGTCACGCCACGGTGCGGGTTGTGCAGGCGGGTCGCCAGATTGGCGTCTACCAGTTCCCGATGGACGGGCCCACCCCAACGCCCTCGAAACCCAAAGAAAACACCGCCGGTTCCGTCAAGGTGTCGTGGCCGGGCGAGGGCGAAATCAAGGACTCGTTCCACGTTGCCGCGGGAAACACGCGGTGGGATTTCGACGCGGTCACCGGGGTCCTCAAGGGCGCGTCGACAAGCGCGTCGACGGATGCGCGCGACCTCTTGTCCCGCGGCCCGTTGGCCACGGTTTGGCGCCCGCAGATCGACAACCACGAGCGGCTGGCCGACGAACTTTGGCGCCCCCACCTGCTCAACCTGGTGCGACAGCGTATCCAGAGCGTGGATGTGACGGACGAGGACGGAACTGCGCTGGTCACGTCCCGTTTCGCCCTCGCCCCCGACACCTTGGGATTCGGGTGGGACTGCCAGTCCAGGTGGACAATCCGCGACGACGGGATCGCCGTGTTTGACCTGCGCGCGACGCCGTACGGTGATGGTCCGGAGACGACACCCTCAGCCGGTGTGGACCTGCTGCTGCCGAAATTGGCCAGCAACATCGAGTACCTGGGCCGCGGACCGGGTGAGAACTACCCCGACTCCCGCGCCGCCAACCCGATCAGCCGCTACAGCACCACTGCCAGCGCGCTCTACACGCCCTACCCCGTGCCGCAGGACTACGGCCTGCACACGGATACGTACTGGGTTGCGCATCGCGACGATAATGGCGAGGGCGTCCTGCTGGTGTGCGGAAGGCCGCTGGCGTGGTCGACCTGGCAGTGGAGTGCGGAGCAGATTGACGCGGCAACGCACCTGCACGAACTGCCGGAGCCCAACGATTATCTGAGTGTTCGCCTAGAGGCGAAGGTGATGGGTCTTGGTTCGGCGTCGTGGGGTGCGGACGTCACGCCCTCGTACCGCAACGACACCGGGCCGTTTGATCTGCGGTTTGCGTGCGTTGCGTTGGGTTCGGCCGATGATGCGGGCGAGGTCGCGGCACGCGTCTACCGGGAGGTACTTTTGGGAAACGTTGGGGAAAGATAGGGCACGATGTCTTCTATGATCTTTTCGGGGTATGACCAGTTTCAGGTGGCGAACCCGCCGGCGCCGAAGTTCGCGGCTTTTCGTGAGGCCTTGGACAAGTCCGAGAGGGAGCCGCGCACGTACGCGCGATCCGTGGGTGTCGCGGTTACCTACTGGACGGAAGAGCCTTCCGCGATGCCACTGACTGCCCACCGCACCTATCAGACGATCGTGCGGGCGCGTGAGGTGGAGGTGCCTTTGGTCCTGGCTTCTGTGCACGACTTGATTCCGGTCGGCGCGTATGACGACACGAGGGATAGGCAGGTTTTTGCCGGCGGTCAAGGGCGGACGGTCGTTCTTCAGCCAGGCCAGTTCCTAGTTGTCGGACTGGATCAGGCCTGGGCATTCGCGTCGGCCCCGGAAGGATCCGTCGACGTTTTTCGCCTCACGGTTGATGGACCCGCAATCAGACCTCTGGAGGTCGCTCTATGACGTCTTTGAACCGCTCCGCCGTTCTGCCCACCTTGGCGCTGATCACTGTCACGGCCGTGTGGGGGTCGACATTCTTCCTGTTGAAGGACTTGGTCAAGCAGATGCCGCCGCTCGATTTTTTGGGAGCCCGTTTTGCGTTGGCGGGGCTTTTGGTGGCCGTGTTTCAGTTCAACAGGATTAGAAGTGCGGGGGTAAGGGAGTGGAAGCGGGGCTTTGTCCTCGGCGCACTCTACTCCGCGGGCCAACTACTTCAGACCATTGGATTGCAGTACACAGACGCGTCTATCTCCGGTTTCATAACCGGAATGTACGTGGTTTTCACGCCCATACTGGTTGCGGTTTTGTTCAAGAAACGACTGAGTATGAAGGTGTGGCTGGCGGTTGCCACGGCGACCATAGGGCTCGCGTTCCTGAGTATCCAGGGCGGAGCAGGAGGCTTCAACTTAGGTATCGGCGAGGCGGTCACGCTGGCCGGCGCGTTCTTCTACGCGCTCCACATTGTCTTCTTGGGGCGCTGGGCCCACCAGAGTGAGCCCCTAACACTTGGAATGATCCAGATCATCTCTGCGGGCACCATCCTGGGGATCGCCGCTATTCCGGGAGGGATCTCGCTTCCGCAAACCCCGGGCGCGTGGAGCAGTTTCCTCTACATGACGATCGTCGCGGGCCTGGGCGCAATCATCCTGCAAACCTGGGCTCAGTCTCGCCTTGAGGCAACGACGGCAGCGGTCATCATGACCACGGAGCCCGTGTTCGCAGCGGGTTTTGCGATCGCGTTTGGCGGAGAATCGCTCACGGTACGTCTTCTCCTTGGGGGCGCCCTCGTCCTTGCCGCCATGTTCCTGGTGGAAACCGGTGACGGCGACGGTGGTGACGACGGCGGTG
>CAZTTD010000147.1:0-2668 GCA_964616925.1 uncultured Actinomyces sp. | reverse complement strand
GGCCCACCGGGACTCGAACCCGGAACCCACAGATTAAAAGTCTGTTGCTCTACCACTTGAGCTATAGGCCCGCGCGCCATTCTAACGTGCCCACGCCCTTCGATGAAACCAACCGGCTTATTTCCTGATCGATATCACTATGAGCCAAGCGCCCGCACCCCGCGCGCCGCGACAGGACCCGCGCATCGCGGCCGCACACCCGCACACCCGCACACCTGCACACCCACGCACCACGCACCACGCACCCAATCCGTCCGCTATCCCCTATCAACTGGGCGCCGGCACATATATCCTTGCGCTGTGAATGCCAACGACCCGACGCTCCAGCCAAACATCAAAGCCGTACTCTTCGACCTAGATGGTGTCCTGACGCCAACGGCCGAAGTTCATGAGGAAGCCTGGCGGCGACTCTTCTCTCCTTACCTAGAGAGCAAAGATGCAGCCCCCTACACCGACCAGGACTATTTTGAGTACCTTGACGGTCGCGCCCGCTACGACGCTGTCGCCGGCCTACTAGAGTCGCGCGGCATCCAGATCCCCTACGGCACCTCGTCAGACGATCCCTATGATGAAACCATCTGCGGCCTTGGAAATCGGAAGAACGCAGAGTTCAACGCAGCGATTGAATCCACCGGCATCAGTCCGTATCCCGGTTCCGTCGCGTTCCTCGACTACATAGACCAGTTGGGCCCGCTCAAGGTCGCAGTCGTCTCCTCCTCGAAGAACGCGCCCCAGGTGCTGAAGGCCGCAGGAATACTTGATCACTTTCCCGTGATTGTCGACGGAAACGTCGCAGCTCAGCGCGGACTGGCAGGGAAACCCGACCCCGCCACATACCTAGACGCCGCGGCTCAACTGGGCGTAGCCCCGGAAGATTGCGCGGTTGTCGAGGACGCCGTGTCCGGTGTACAAGCAGGCGCCGCCGGCAACTTCGGCATGGTAATCGGCGTGGACCGCGGGGCTGGCGCGGACGTCCTCGCCGAAAATGGCGCGACGGTGGTTGTGGACGACCTCGACCAGTTCGTTATGGCGGCGGCGGGCGTGGACACCCTGGAACGCGACTGGCTAATCTCCGAAGACCAGTTTCTGTCCGACGATCAGGACGTCGTTTCTTCACTCTTGGCGCTCTCCAACGGTTACCTGGGAATCCGCGGTGACATGGGGATTCGTCTCAACCAGGACTCGCGCGGCACGTATCTGAACGGTCTTCACGAGACCTGGCGGATCAACCACGCGGAAGACGCGTACGGGTTCGCGCGCATCGGCCAGTCGATGGTGACGTTGCCTGATGGGACCGCCCTCGACCTCGAAATCAACGGGCACGCCATCACGGACGGTGGACAGGGGACGATCGCGGCGTACTCGCGCGTCCTCGACATCAAGTCCGCCACGCTTCACCAGACGTTCATTTGGAAGTCGCCCGACGGCGCGCGGTTTTCCGTCACGCAACGCAGCATGGTTTCGCTGGCGGACGCGCATGTCGCCGCGGTCGAACTGTCGGTGACTCCTTTGGACGAGGGCGCGACGGTGACGATCACGTCCAGCGTCGACTCCCCCGTTGCCCCTCCGATGGTGGTGGCGGAGGGCGTGACGTTGGAGCTCGACGACCCGCGCAAAGCGAACAAGCAGATCGAGGGCGCGGTATCACTTGGACCCATTGAGCGAACTGAAGGTGGCGCCACGGTCGGCTACCAGGTGCAGGCGTCCCAGATGGCCGCGGCGCTGGCCGTTTCCAACATTGCGATGCTGGATGGGGAGCCGCTGCAAGTGAAACCCCAAGAGGCCCTCCCCATGGCGACGGCAGCTTGGGAAGTGGGGGCTGACGTCGGACGCGGGCAGACGTTGATGCTGACCAAGGTGCTCTCCTACGCGCGCGATGACCTGTTTGAGGAGCATCCCGGGGAGCCGGCGTCGGAAGCCCAAAACGCCCTCGCCCAGACGGATCCCGCGTCACTTTTCGGTGTGCAACGCGACGCGGCGCACGCGCTTTGGGAAACCGCGGATGTCGTGATCAACCAGGACGGTTCCTCAGACACCCGGCCCGGGACCATTACGGATGACCCGGCGAAGGGGGCCGCGCCGTTGCAGGCGACCATCCGCTGGTGTCTGTTCCAGGTTCTGCAGGCTTCCGCGCTGCTGCAGGACTCCGGCGTCCCTGCCAAGGCGCTGACGGGTTCCGGTTACGACGGCCACTACTTCTGGGACGCGGAGATCTACGTGCTCCCATACCTTGTTTACGCGAACCCGCAGGCCGCGCGGGCGTTGCTTCACTACCGGTACCTCACGTTGCCGGCGGCGCGTGCGCGGGCGGAAGAGATGCACGAGGACGGTGCGCTCTTCCCCTGGCGCACCATTGCCGGTCCGGAATCTTCGGCGTACTACCCCGCCGGAACCGCGCAGTACCACATCAATGCGGCCATTGCGTACGCGGTGAATCAGTACTTGAACGCGACAGGGGACACGGAGTTTCTGGCGGACGAGGCCATCGATATTTTGGTGGAAACGGCGCGCATGTGGTTGTCGCTCGGGTTCGTCCACGGTCCTGACGGGAAGTTCCACATTCACGGCGTGACCGGCCCGGATGAGTACACGGCGGTCGTGAACGACAACATGTACACCAACGCGATGGCGCAGGCGAACCTGCGGAACGCGGCAAAGTGGCTCCGGC
>CAZTTD010000146.1:0-2835 GCA_964616925.1 uncultured Actinomyces sp. | reverse complement strand
TGACTCCACAGAGCTACAAGACAGGTTTTCTTTATGAGTCCAAAGAACGTGTGGAGTCAGGCGCATATGCAAACGAGAGCGAGGGCGTCGGTGACGGCCTCGGCCCGGTCTCCCAGAACAACGACGGGGAAACAAGCGTCACTGCTCTCAGCGATGACCGGGGTGGGAATCAGCGGAAGGTCATCGATCACTTCTGTACTCGCTCATGTTCGATGGTTCGGCAAATACGACAATTTCGCTGTCATCGGAACTGATCCTTTTTAAGAACCTAATGTTATTATGTTCAGGAAAGTTACACATTCCGATGTCACCGGAATAATAGAGCTAACGGAACGGAGTGACAGATGTACGGTAGTGAACCAACGTCCAAGCGCGATATTCTCCGCCGCGCTGTGGCCGCTGTTGACGCGCGGTTGCCCGCGGGGTGGCGTGTCGATCAACAGTATGAGACGGTTGCGTTGAATGGGCGGCCGGCTGATGCTGTGCTTACCGTTTTGGCCCCAGATGGTACAAGCGTACGTCTCGTTCTTGAGGCTAAACGCGCGGTTGCACGTCGTGATGTCGCCCCGATCGTTGAACAGCTCAGTGAGGCAGCTGGTGGAGAAGGTAAGCCGGTGCTCGTGGCAAAGTATTTGACTCCGCAAGTGCGTTCAGACTTGACCGCAGAAGGAGTTGGTTATGTCGATGCGACAGGAAACGTGCTTATTACCGCAGAAAAACCAGCGATATTTCTCGCGGACCACGGAGAAGACCGGGACCCTTGGCGCGGCACTGGGCGACCCCGTGGCACCCTGCGCGGCGAACCCGCCGCACGTGTAGTGCGTGCCCTTCTGGATTTTGACCGCTCCTGGGGAATACGGGACCTGATTGAGACCTCTGGCGCATCAACCGGGGCAACATACCGGGTACTCGAATATTTGCAGCAGGAAGGACTCGCTGAGAGAGACGCCAACGGCATCATAAGAGTGCCTGATTGGCGACGCCTACTTGAAGCCTGGGCGGAAGACGCACCATTCTTGTCAATCAACCGGACCGCAAGATTCATTGAACCACGTGGCATCGACTCGTTCTTGCAAAAACTCAGAAAAAGCAAAGATCCGCAATATGCAATTACAGGATCGCTGGCTGCTACAGAATGGGCACCGTACGCACCTGCCCGTATCGCATACATCTACGTGGATTCTATTGAAGAGGCAGCGGAAAGATGGGGGCTACGCGAAAGTGAATCATCACCAAATATAGTGTTATTAGAACCCAAGAAACCCAATGACGTTGTGTTTGACAGACTTATGGAAACAGAACGCGGTTTCGTGATTGCATCCCCTTCGCAGGTAGCGGCAGATCTCTGGAACGGCCCAGGACGAAACCCCTCGGAAGCTCAAGAGCTTCTGGCGTGGATGTCAGCCAATGAAAGCAGTTGGCGAAATGATTGACAACGAAGTGGTTAAGGCGCGGCGTGCGCTCCTGGATGCCTTAGAAGCGCTTGGAACTCACCGGGAGGCTGTGATTCTCGTTGGCGCACAGGCCATATACTTGCGCACGGGTTCCGCTGAGGTTGCGCTTGCTGAATTCACAACAGATGCAGACCTCGCCCTAGATCCTGAGCTTCTCACCTCACATCCGCTGGTTGAGGCAGCGATGACGGCAGCAGGATTTACTCCCGACCCAAATGCTTCGGCACTTGGAACATGGAGATCGCGAGATTGGGTGCCGGTAGACCTGCTGGTACCGGATGCAGTGGCCGGCCCAGGGCGGCGATCGGTTGATCTGCCTCCTCACGGAAAGAAGACAATGCGGAGAGCCGTTGGTCTCGAAGCCGTGCTCCGCGACAAGGATCCAATACTTATCGAGTCATTCGAGCCTTCCGACTCGCGATCATTTACTATCAACGTCGCAGGTCCAGCTGCATTGCTTGTCGCAAAAGTGCACAAGGTTGCCGAGCGTATCCACAGCCCAAAGAGATGGGATCTGAAAGATGCGCATGACATTTATCGTCTTCTGAAAGCTATCGACACCGGCATACTGTCTGCATCTCTCGCAGCTCTCGTCGTAGACTCGGTTGCGGGGACGGCCACACGAAGAGCTATCGAGTCGATTCGCGAACTTTTTGCTGCCGGTGAAGACGCACCAGGCGCACATGCTGCGGGGCAAGCAGAGGAGTTTGTCGGCAACCCCCCTCAAGTTGCACTTGCAACCAGTCTGCTCGCCCAAGATCTCATCGGGGCCCTTGAAGATACCATTCCGACAGACGTGTGGGACCGCTAGGCAGTACGGCAAGCTCGCAGTTGTCGCTTCCAACATGCGTGTATACCTTGCGGACCTCCACGCACTACGGACCTCAATGGGCTCCTCGTGATTCGGGAGGTTGTTGACTGGCTCTCTACAAGAAGGCTGTAGGTGGGGTGTCAACCCTAAGTGCACTGGGAGGGCAGCCGGTAGCCAAGGTGACGTGCGGGCACTCGAGGTGACTTCAGAGCACTCAATGTGGTGTGAGGGTACCTGAGATACCAGTGTCAACCCGAGTACCCGGACACCACCTTGGCGCGATTAAGGGGATCTGCCGGGAAAACTCCCACGTGCTCAGGGGCAGCCTCTTCACTTTCACCAGGCACAGGTCCCCGCCCTCAGATTCGTCAATGCGGTCCGCAGGCAGGTCTACCTGTGCCACCGTGTTGGTGTGAGCTCGCCTGAAAGGTAGAGAGGGTGGGATGGTTGTCCGCTCTTTGTCAGACGCAGATAGTGAATGCGTTCGAAGCCAGGGATCCTCAAGACTTCATCGACCCGCTGCGGCTGCGCGTTAGCGCCCCACCCCGCTACCAAAGAGTCTCCGCTGGC
>CAZTTD010000145.1:0-2868 GCA_964616925.1 uncultured Actinomyces sp. | reverse complement strand
TGCTGCCAGGAATCCCCCAGCGCGAAGAGGAACTTGTTGACGTAATAGTTGTCGACTTGCTCCCGAAGCCGGTCCAACACTGAGCTGTGCTCGGTGGCACGCAACGCCATTTGGAACTGCCGGTAGAGCTGGTCGATTTGGAACCAGTCATCCCGATAGCGCTGCAGCCCGCCATCAAAGGAAGGGACATCGAACGCTTCCGTGGTTACTCGCGAAAGCAGCTCCGATGCTGCACCGAGTGCCTTGTAAAGGTTCTGGTACCCGTCGACCCAAATGCTGGATTGACGCCGGCGGATGATCTCCGCTACCTCCCGGGAGCTAATGGTCCGGTCTGAGACCATTCGCGCCAACTCCGCAGCGATCCTCTGTTCCGTTTCTTCAAACAAGTCGTCGGCCAGCAGCTCGGCCATCACAGCGTCCTCGATTTGGGATGCATAATCCAGGTCGCGAGCCGCACGTTTCGCCAACGCCATGAAATCGCCAGAACTCCGTCGGTCGTTGCGCCAGCTTCCGAAATCCAGTTGCAGATTCCGCAGGGGCCGGGAGTCCCCTGCACCGAAGCCATCGATCGCTTGGCGGAACATCCACAGGATAAAGTCCTCCACACTGGGAGAAGCGGCCCTGTAGCCGTAGATTCCCTGCACGCCTTCCCAGTAGAAGTCATCCAGATCGAAACTCACCAGCGTCTGGTACTTTTCGGACGAACCCCGCGCATTCTCTGTCAGCAACGCACGTGTCAGGTCCGACAGGCTGTGGGAAGCCTGCCCCATAAGGACTGCGCACATCTTCGCCTGAACCAGCTTTGGCTCATCTTCTGGCCGAAGCAGCTCCTTAAGCGCCCCCGTGCGCTTTGTGGACCGGAAGAACTTCTGGTGTTTTTCGAGGACGTCTGCAACGGCAACATCCGTCAGGCCCAGTTCCTGCCTCAGCAACGCAACGCTGTCAGCGGTGAAGGTTCCGTAAGCAAGTTCCAAGTCCAGCAACCAGTTACCAATGTCGTTTGCGGGAACCGAGTCACGATATATCAAGAACTTCGCGTCCGGCTCCTCCTTGAGAACGCGATGCTTGGTCGCGTATTCATTGTTGTCAAGACGGATCAGGGTGACGCCGTCGAGGGCGAGGTCGCCCATCTCCTCGGCATACTCCCCTTCGGGATCGCTCCAGAACACTAGGCGCTGGTTCGCAAACTGCTGCTCAAGATGCGGAAGAACCGCTGTCAGGGAACTCATCAGTTACTCTCCTGGTCTTGAAGAAACATTCGCCCACGATCCGTGATCCGATACATTTGTGCTTTGCTCCTAGGCTTACCCGGAATAGTTAGCTCCAGCAAACCATCACTCACTAACGGCGAAATGTGCCGTGTGTAATTCTGCGATAGGAGACCAAGCCCCGCTGCGGTCAACAGGTCGTTCCTATGCACTGGCCCGCTTGAAGCCCGTCTCAACATGACCACATCATACCTACCAACCACCCTGTCATACCTACGTTTAGTGTAGGTATGATCGTAGGTATCTCTTTCCGTGGCCGTCTCTTCGCCGTTCTCCACAACTTGGTCTTCTGGAGCGTGGGAGGAAACAAAGACAGTAAATCTAACGCGGTCGACGACTTCCTCTACGCGCGGCTCCGGCAACCCCTGTGCGGCTAATTGCTCGTATACCCTGCGAACTCCAGTCCCGAAATTCTCCATCAACCCAGCCGCTCTGAAAATGCGCGCAATTGATGGGTTCCGAAGTCTAGAGGCGTTCTTCATTCCCTCCACTGTCATACCCGCGACAAGAAGACCCGGTCCTTCCACCACTATTCGATCGTCATAGAACATGATCCGGATGTGAGTACCCGGCTCCGAATAGTTGGCGTGGACCAGCGCATTGACGATGACCTCTCTTAACGACTCAACGGGAATGGACCAAACATCTTGACGAAGCGTCTCACCAAACCGGGCGGACAAAAAGGCATGTTTACGTAGGAAATCCAATGCAGGCTCAACTGCACCGGTCAGCGGACCATGGTATTCCATGCGGTCCACGATATGGGTTCGCTCCGGGCCCCTAATCCGACCACACTGGACCCACGCGGAAGGGATGAACCGATCCGGATGTGGGCTCGCAACCAAGATTCCGGCGTTGGTCGGGAGGAGGTCGTCTCCCCTGCGCGTTGCCAAGCCCAGGGAAACAAGATCCTCTTCAGATACTCTTTGCCCGTTCATAGATGGTAAGGCGTCTATGTTCAGTTCATCTATCGTGGACCGGCCTTCAGTAAGTTCTTCAAATCGGATGCCACGGGATGATCGTTCAATGTCTGCAACCAAAGCAGCATCGGCTACACGGTCGGTGGACCCAAGACGGATGTAGGTGCCCGCAGCCAGCCCTTTAGCAGCAAGGTAATGTGGCCGCTGGGTACTCAATGGGACATCCACGACCAGCACCGTCTTGGTGCCCATCGGCACCAAGTCGATCCCCGGAATCAGACGAGGCATTATCGAATCGGCCACTAGGCTGGCAATGCGTTCCTCTTCCCCAACCGGGTCATCTACGCCTATCACGGTGCCTTCGTCTTCGACGCCGACAACCAGTTTCCCACCCGCCGAATTAGCAAACGCAATTATCGAGCGCAAGAGCTTCTGTGGAGACGAAAGGTCCCGCTTGAACTCCAGAGTCTTGCCCTCTTGGTCCGACACGCGTCCCGTTTGGTCACTTTGAAGCATGTCTGTTGTCCGTGTCTCTAGGTACCGCCGTTGTCCGCGCAAAGATCACCACGACTTAGTCACGCGTCCTCCGGCATCAACCGGTTGACCGGCCACTCCCAGCCCTCAACCTTCTTCCGCTCCCGTTCTAAGCCGAAGTTCTTCAACGCCTTCCCAAACCGCAG
>CAZTTD010000144.1:0-2879 GCA_964616925.1 uncultured Actinomyces sp. | reverse complement strand
AACCTGCGGCGTTCAGCGCCTTGACAAAGCGTGCGTAGCGGCCGTGGTGCTCACCAAAGCCGTGGGCGAGGACGACGTCCCCACGGGGGTCATCTGTCGGAGCAAGGGAGGAAAACAGATCAACGTTCATCCCCCAAGTCTCCCACATGCGGTATGGGGCCGACGCTGACCAGGAACGTGTGCATCGTGTATCTCCCCAACACACGGGCCGGAGGGACCTAGAAGTCCACAAGCTGAGAATGCTAAAGAGTCGGACAAGTCACAGGGGTTTGGTTCCGGCCGAGTAGGTCGGCCGGATTCTCATCGCGAACCGGCTGACCTGCAGGTTCGCAGAGGGTGCATATGGGACAGCAGCCGGTGGCAACTTTTTGTCGGAACGGCGAGGAATTAAGCGTTTTGACATCGTTATGTCAAGCATTTTACTGTGTCTCCAGCGCGTGACGACCGGGCCCTTCTGTGGGGTGGCGGGTTGCGCGTGCGGGCGCAAAGATGCGCCAACGGAATCGCGGAAGGGGTCCGGGTTGTGAGTGTCTCCGTGGTAACTCTGCGTGATCCGCATTCGAAGTCACCGGGAGTGTGAATGAACAAAGTAAGCAGGGTGTTCGCGGCAGTAGCCGTAGCCACCACGTTATCGATTGCCGGCGCCGGCATCGCATCCGCAGCAACTATAGGAAGTTCGGGACCGCTCACGGAGATACATATTTCCGACGACTTGAACTGTGACGTTAGGTACCGTGGGGACCGCGATCCGGAGTTCTTTGGTGCCACAGCGTGTGGTACTTTCGCGGCAGCACAGGGAACTCTTTACGGGCCAGAAGACATTCCAGCTGGAGATTACGCCAAGCCACGAACGGCTTGGACTCCGACGATGCAGGTTTCAGGTGGAGCCGGCAGTTCCTCTGACCCGTACCGCATCACGACTACTGTTTCCGGCGGTGCACTTACCATCACCCAGGTCGACACCTATGTTGTGGGGCAAAACAGTTATCGAAGTGACGTATCGGTGACGAATAATTCAGACGCCACTTTTGACACGGTTGTCTACCGGGCCGCCGACTGCTATCTCCAGAACTCAGATGAGGGCTATGGAGAATACAACTCTGCCACCGGTTCCGTTCTCTGCCGTGCAGCGGACAGTGCGGGTGAACACTCCAGCGCAGGTCGCATCGAAGAGTTCGTACCTTTGACTGCCGGCAGCAGCTTCATCTACGGATTCTACGCCGACGTTTGGGCGGCAGTTGGCAGCCAGCAATCGTTCCCCAATGAGCTACGGGATGCCAACAGATTTATGGACAACGGCATGGGCTTGTCGTGGAACCTGAACCTGGCTGCGGGACAGACGAAGACTGTGAGCGTTTTAACGAACTTCTCTCCCCTGGGCGAAGTTGGTCTGCCAACGACGCTGGCTGTTGCCAATTCGTCGATTGATGTGGATCAGGAGACAACTGTCACCGCTTCCGTGACGAATCCAAACACTTTGGACCAGGCCGTTTCGTCTCTGATCATGACTCTGCCTGACGGGGTCAGTTATGTTCCGGGATCCTCCACAGACTTGGGTGAGCCAGCAGTTTCCGCTGGTGGCCGCACTCTGACATACGCTGGGCCGATCACGTTGAGCTTGGATGAACAGATTGGCTTCACGTTTAAGGTTCGTGGTTCGGCGCCGGGATCTGGTTCCATTGGCATCGGTGGAACAACGGTTGGTGGCGCGCCCATCCTGGCTTCATATGCATCGCTCACCGTTGTCGGTGAGCAACCAGAGCCGGTGGAAATCGTGTTAGAGGCGCCCGTTGTGACTCAAGCGTCCTGCAGCGCAGCGGGAGCGGAGGTTGCTCCGGAGGTGGCTTTGCCAGCGGACACGAATGCAGTCACGTACTCCCTTATTGGCGAGGTCGTTTCTGGTGGAACCGTAACTGTCGAAGCGACCCCTAGGGCGGGTGGCTACTTGCCGCAGTCCGCGGACGGTTGGGTTATCGATGCGGAACGTAACGTCGCGTCTATGGCAATTGAGCTGGACGAAGTTGAGTGTGTTGCGCAGATTGTTGCAGTCGCCCCCGTTGATCCAACTATCACTCAGGCGACCTGCAAGGCAGTTCCGACGGTTACGTTGGCGAAGACCACTGGAATCACCTATTCCGGGCTGCCTGCCACTTTGAAAGGCGGGGACAAGTTCACCCTGGTCGCCACGCCCTCTGAGGGGTATGAGCTGGCTGCTGCATCCGGTTGGACTTTGAACGAGGACGGGACGGCAACGAAGCAGTTCACTTTGGACAAGGCACCCAAATGCGCAGCTGGTGGATTGGCCAAGACGGGTGTCAGTCCAGTGCTGGCTGGTCTGGGTTTGACTGGCTTCGCGTTGGCAGGTGCGGGGCTTGCCCTGCTGGTCGCTCGCCGTAACCGGAACGTCTAGTTATGTGGTGTCGCGGTCGGCACCTAGTGCGAACCTGACGCTGGGCATTAGACGGCCCGTGATAAGAGTTTCGGTCGATGGCTGAGATTAGGGAGGGCTCGCAACCAGAACGGTTGCGAGCCCTCCTGTCTTCTGGCGGCCGGTTAGGCGAACAGCTTCTGCAGCCTGGAAACGCCCTCGATCAAATCCTCATCGGAAACCGCGTAGGAAAGACGGATGTAACCGGGCGTCCCGAAGGCCTCACCCGGCACCACTGCGACCAGGGCTTCATCCAGAACAATGTCGGCCAGCTCCGCCGACGTGTTCGCAACACGCCCGTTGATCTCCTTCCCCAGCGCCTTCTCAACCGAGCAGTACACGTAGAACGCTCCCTTCGGCGTTGGGGTTTCAAAGTCCTTGATCTCCCGAAGCATCGAGACGATCAGCTCACGGCGCCCATCAAACGCATCGCGCATCTCCGCGACAGCAT
>CAZTTD010000143.1:0-2919 GCA_964616925.1 uncultured Actinomyces sp. | reverse complement strand
TTGGTCAGCATCGGCTCTATCGAAAATGAGTTCCGCGGCTGTGTGGCGGTGGACTGCCCAGTGCATCTTGTCCTGCACCATTGCAAAGAACTGTCGGGTCGTTGGTGCAGACGGATCGTAGTCGAATGCCGTCGTGTAGAGGTCAGTGACTTTCTGATAGAAAAGCCGCTCGGAAGCACGGATCTCCCGCACCATCTCCAGCTGGCGCTTGAAATAGTCCGTCGTGAACTTATGGCCGGACTTCAAACGTTCGTCATCCATCACCCAGCCTTGGATGGTGTAATCCTTGACTATCAAGCCGGCCCACTTGCGAAACTGCACCGCGCGCGGGTTATTAACTTTGAATCCAACGGAGATGGAGGCCTGCAAGTTGTAATGGGCTACGCTGCGGGCGACCTCCCTCTGCCCCTCCCGTTGAACTATCCGGAATTTCCGGATAGTTGTATCTTTGACCAGTTCACCCGTGTCGTAAATAGTCTTGAGATGCTCACTAACGGTCCGAACATTGACCCCATAAAGCTCCGCCATCATCTTCTGGGTGAGCCAAATGTTCTCATCTTCATAGCGGATTTCAAGCGCGTCCTCGGCCTCACCATTTGCCGCAATAAACGTCAGATACTGGGCGGCGGAAGACACAACGGCGCCCTCGCCCTCGCCCCTCTTCTTAGTCACTTCGCCCCCTCCAAATCCGCCACAATCGCATCAATAGAAGTGCGCAGTTCAGATTGGCGGGCGACGATGCGCGCGATCTGCGCGTTCAACTCCACAATGTCTATGACCTCGCGAGTATCCTCCGGCTCCACATACGACGACACCGCCAAGTTGTAGTCGTTCTTCCCGATCTCCTCATTACTTACCAGAGCCGCGAAATACTCCTGAAACTCCCGCGCATCCAGGGCGCCCAGAATCTTCTCCCGGTCCTCCCCCATCAACTTATTCTTGTTCCCCACCCGCTTGAACTGGGCGGACGCATCCACAAACAACACCGAGCTATCCGTCTTCGACTTCTTCAGCACAATCACGCACGTCGCAATCGTGGTGCCAAAAAACAGGTCCGGCGGCAACTGGATCACCGCGTCAATGTAGTTGTTGTCCACCAAGTACTTACGGATCTTCTTCTCCGCGCCCCCACGGTAGAGAACGCCCGGAAACTCAACAATCGCGGCCGTCCCGTCCACGGCCAGCCACGACAGAATGTGCATCGTGAAGGCTAAGTCCGCCTTGGATTTAGGGGCGAGGACGCCTGCGGGCGCAAAGCGCGGGTCATTTATGAGCAGCGGGTTCGCGTCCCCGTCCCACTTGATGGAGTAGGGAGGATTGGAAACGATCGCGTCAAAGGGTTCGTCGTCCCAGTGATAGGGGTCCGTGAGCGTATCACCGTGCGCGATGGAGAACTTCTCATAGTTCACGTCATGCAGGAACATATTGATCCGTGCGAGGTTGTACGTGGTCAAGTTGATCTCCTGACCAAAGAAACCGCCCACGTTGTCTTTGCCAAGGACTTTCGCGAACTTCAGCAGCAGTGATCCTGAGCCAGCCGCTGGGTCATAAACCTTGTTGACCCGGTCCTTACCCGCCACGGCAATCTTCGCCAGCACCTCCGAGACCTCCTGGGGCGTGAAGAACTCTCCCCCCGACTTCCCCGCCTGAGAGGCGTACATGGTCATCAGGTACTCATACGCATCCCCAAAGAGATCGATGGAGTTGTCCTCTATACTCCCAAGAGGCAAATCCCCAATTGCGTTTAGAAGACCAACCAGTTTCTCATTACGTTTGGCTACGGTCGGCCCCAGCTTGGAACTGTTCACGTCGAGGTCGTCGAACAGTCCCTTCAAATCGTCCTCGCTCTCCGCCCCCACAGCGGAACCCTCAATGTTGGTGAAGACCCGCTCCAAAGTCTCATTCAAGTTCGCGTCCGTCTTCGCACGCTTGCGCACGTTCGCGAACAGTTCCGAAGGAAGAATGTAGAACCCCTTCTCCGACACGGTGTCAGCGCGACCGTACTCCGCCTGCTCATCCGTAATCCGCGCGTAGTCGAAGTCAGGGTCTCCGGCCGCGTGCTCCCCGCGGTTTATATAGGCCGTCAGATTCTCCGAAATGAACCTGTAGAACAGCATTCCCAACACGTACGACTTGAAGTCCCAACCGTCCACGCTGCCGCGTAAATCGTTGGCAATCCGCCAGATTGTCTTATGAAGCTCTGCACGCTGAGCTTCCTTGGTGGTGGGTACCATTCGTCCTCGATTCGTCCTCGATCAAGTATGCCGCCAAACAACTCCCCAAACCGTAACCGGAGCCTCCGACAAGTAGGGCACCTTGCACTATCCCGGCAAGTCACCCTGAATCCTCATATGACATGATTTGGGAAGCTGGAGAAGACGTACCTTCCGCACCAGTCCGCACTCCGCTGCTAAGTTGGGCGAGACAGCGACCGGTATCCAGGGTCTACAGAACCGGAAAGAAGCGGCTGAAATAAACCGTGTTGGCGATGAGTGCATTGCAGACGCCGAAGCCGTAAAACCTTCCCCCAAACCAGTCCACTCGCTCATGGACTTTCCGCAGCGCCCGTAACCCGCCATGTAGCGTCGGCCCCCGCATGTAGTTTCGACGGTGCTCAATCCGACCTAACGTTGGTGACGAGGCCGAGACCCCCACCCAATGGTGTCAATGTGGCAAGAATGCAAAGGATGCGGTGCGTGATCGACGGATGTTCCCGGGCACGACCCCCGATCAGACACCACAACGTCCCATCACGTCCTCAAACACCGCGCCCAGCCGGCCAGTTCGCAAACGTTGTATCCAGGTTGCAACGATGTACCCGCTTAGGTCAACGACCTCAGCCGGACCGGAAGCGGCCCTCCGCACGTGGGTGTCGTTATGGTTTTGTGATGTCTTGTTCTAGAACAGGTGTTCGATTGT
>CAZTTD010000142.1:0-2934 GCA_964616925.1 uncultured Actinomyces sp. | reverse complement strand
GGGCGAGGGCGGCGCGGAACGTTCGCACTCTACCCGCGCAAGGTAGCGGTTAAGCCGCGGCGATGGTTGGGCCGCGGAGCTGTCTTCGGATGAGTCGGGGTGCTGCGTCCAGATGAGCCGCGGATTCGCTTCCGGTTGCTCGACCGGCGCAATGGCCGCATAGTTGGGGAATGGAAACTGAGGCGAAGCGCGGCTCTGCGCTGATAGGGACATCCGGCTGGGCGTACAGGGAGTGGCGGGGGAAGTTCTACCCGAAGGGACTGGTGCAGGCGAAGGAACTGGGATACCTTGCTGACCACGTTGCCACCGTGGAAATGAACAGCCCCTTCTATCGGCTCCAGCGCCCCACCATGTATGAGAAGTGGCTGACTCAGGTTCCCGAAGGGTTTCCGTTTGCCGTGAAGGGGTGGCGAGGGGTCACGCATTTCAAGAAGCTACGCGACGCAGATGAGGCGGTGGGGAAGTTCTTTGCTTCGGGGCCACTCGCGTTAGGAGAGTCCTTGGGGCCGGTCCTCTGGCAACTTCCGCCCTCGCTCAAATTCGACGCGGACGTCTTCGCGGAGTTCCTTGAGCGGCTGCCGAAAACGCATGGGGAAGCCGCGGAACTGGTGCGGGCAACTTTGGGGGACGAGGGCGACGTGAGCGATGGGCACTCCAACGAGGACGACGCGGACGCGGGTCGGTCGAACGAGGAGGGCGACGCGCGCAAAGACGCGGCGGCAAACGAGGTGGCGCTGGCGGTACCCACCCCCGACACGCGCTTGCGGTATGCCATTGAACCGCGCAATGAATCATTCCGATCACGGGAGGCCTACGCGATTTTGGAGGAGTACGACGTCGCGTTGGTGATGGCGGACTCTGCCGGTAAACACCCGAAGTTTGATGAGATCACAGCCGATTTCACGTATGTTCGCATGCACGGCTCTCCCAGGATCTACTACTCCAACTACACGGAAGAAGACTTGGAAAGTTGGGCCGATGTGCTGCGCCCTGAACTGGAACAGGGGCATGACTGCTACGTCTATTTTGACAACACGGCAGCGGGGCACGCACCTGTGAATGCCCAGCAGCTGCTGGAGATGCTGGCCTAAAACGCCCTCGTCGGCGGTCGTTTGGCGCCGGCCGTTCGTCCCCGGTCGTCGCGTCGCATAAGCTTGGCCGGGGGCGTGCGGAGCCGCCGCCTGGAGGGGGGTTTCAAAATGTGTCGCTGGCTTGCCTACTTGGGTTCTCCCATAACGATGGACACTGTCCTAACTAAGCCCAACCACTCGCTTCTGGATCAGAGTCTGATGGCGCGGGATTTGTTCCTGCCGACGCTTCCTATAGCCGCGCAGTTCAGGGACCACGCCTTCCCAACCAACGGGGACGGCTTCGGCATCGCGTGGAACGGCAGGGGAGATGGGCCCGCGCAATACCGCCAGGAATCGCCCGCTTGGGACAGTGCGAACCTGCGGGTTTTGGCCGGACAATTGGAGTCTGACTGCTTCCTCTCACACGTGAGGGCAGCCCCGGGCGGTACCATCTCCAAGCAGAACTCCCACCCGTTTGTCCACGGCGGCTGGATGTTCCAGCACAACGGAGAGATCAATGGGTTTGAAAAGGTGAAGCGGGACCTGACAATGGATGTTGACCCCGACCTTTACCCCTACATCCAGGGCAGCACCGACTCTGAAGTGTGCTTCTTCCTGGCGCTCACCTACGGACTGGACACCGATCCTGTGGCGGCTATCGAAAAAATGATTGCCAGGGTGGAGCGGGCTAGGGCGGAACGCGGCGTCAGTGAGCCATTCCGCGGCACCTTCTGCGCAAGCGACGGGACGCGGCTGATTGCGGCGCGGTGGATGAGTCCGGTGGAGACGAAGATGGTCCCGCCCTCCCTCTTCCACTCCTTCGGACCCATCACCTTGGACGTGGATGAGGCGCTGTGCGGTGCGCCGGAGGGAGGGGAAGTCCTGCCTTCGGACGCTCAATTGGTGGTTTCGGAACCCCTGGAACTTCATTGGAGCAGGCGCACCTGGCATGAAATCCCCAATGCCACCATTGGGGTGTTCACAAAGGGTGCGGAGCCCGTGTTCAGCGCTATCCCGACCTCCTGATGCGCTGGTGAGGCGGCCCCTCAGTGCGTGCTTTCTGGGCCGCCACGGGAACGCGCCAACCAAAGCTTATTCACTGCACCAGGGCGCGGGTTTTTCGCACCGATTCCATGAACGTCCGCACATAGTTCCCCCCGAATAGGTAGCAGTGCACCACCAGAATATGCAGCTGGTGTAGGTCCACCCGTTTTTCCCAGCCGGGATAAAGCGGGGAGACTTCCTGGTAGCCCTCCAGAATCTCACGCAGATACGGCGCACCAAACGTGTGGAGCATGGCCAGGTCGGTTTCCGCGTGCCCACCTTGAGCCACCGGATCAATCAAAGTGGGGATGGGACGACTCCACATGATGTTTCCATTCCAAAGGTCGCCGTGTAGGCGGGCCGCACTGTGGCCGGCTTCGCGAACGGCTTTGGGTTGGGGCAGATTGAATGCACCGCCCTCCAAGAGCTGACAGAGTTCCTCGACTTCCGCCTTCTGCGTCGTTGTGAAAACGTCCGACAGGTACGGCCGGATCCGGTACTGGGCGTAGAACCGCCCCCACGCCAGGTCAGGTTCCGGTTTGGCCAAGAGCGGCAGAGGTGCCCTACCCATCCACCCGTCCACGAACGTGGCACCCGGGCGCGTTTTCAGTTCCGGCGGGGGCGCGCCAAACCACGGCGCCCCACTGGAGTGCAGAAGCGCCAGCATCCGTCCTAGTTCGAGGGCGGATTTGGGAGAATACCAGCCGTCCTCGACAAACTCCGTCGTCAATGACGTGGGCGTAACATCGACGACCACTGGCACCTTTGCTCCGCCGTCGGCCAGCCAAGCAAGCCCGGCTGCCTCATAAAAAGGCTGCCC
>CAZTTD010000141.1:0-3062 GCA_964616925.1 uncultured Actinomyces sp. | reverse complement strand
GAACAATTCAACCTTTGATTACGAAGTGCCCACGCCATTACCTCAGCACGTACTCAGGGCTGCACGCCAAGGATCAGATAAGCCCAGCATGTCATTTACTAACTGACATCTACGTCTTTTTCGCGCCGCATGCCACGTTAGGTTAAGGTGTACCGTTCGCCGTGCTGAGGATCCTGACCAGCATGGGCCGAACGGTCCGAAGAGAAAACCTGAACCGCGAAAGGGCCGTCGCCTAGTGATTCCCAACCCAAAAGAGACAAACGCCGGCCTCGCGAAATCCGACATTGCGCCATGGCAGTCTCCCAAAAGAAGCGCGCAAGGTACGTGACCGACCCCCACAATCCTGATACCGACGGTGACGGCCTCTCTGATGGCGAAGAAGCAGGAGTGCTACTCGAATCAGAAGGTGAGGTAGCGGTTTACTCTGGCGTTTCTGATCCGACCCGGGTTGACTCCGACAAGGATGGCCTCCCCGACAAAGCAGAAGTTGAAGGCTGGTCGACGCAGACCGGCCAGCAATTCTTCACCGATCCAATGAACCCAGACACGGACGGAGATGGGCTTCTTGATGGAGATGAAGCCGGAGCTCGGGTCGAGGACGGTTCCACCAAGGTTTTGTACACCGGCTTTTCCAACCCCACCATCATCGACACTGATGGTGATGGGTTGACGGACGGAGAAGAGGCTGACTGTGGGACCGATCCGAACTTCTCCGATAGCGATGGCGATGGCTTAGACGATTATCAAGAGGTTCAGGTTGTCGGTTCCGATCCGCTCCTAGAGGACACCGACGGCGATGGCTACAGTGATCTATTTGAGAAAGAGAACCGGGAGGACCAAGGTTTCGATCCTCTTTTCGAGGACGTTGAGGTTTCGGCGTGGAGGTATGCGAGCGACTTCGCGAAAGGTGCGATCGCGGGTGATGCTTGGCGGGAGGACTCAGTCGCGTGGCTCGCGGGCAACCTAGTGAGTAGCGGCTCAAGCTTTATTCCTGGAATCGGCTGGGCAGTCGGAGGCGTTGCAGACGCCCGAGACGCCATTGCCAGCGCTATTCAATCCGACTGGGTTGGAGCAGGTTTTAGCGCGGTGGGGCTTGTTCCCTATGTCGGGGATGCCGCCGCTATACCTGGAAAAGCCGGCAAATTTGTAGCCCGAAATCCTGCGCTTGCTGCTAGCGCCGCCGCGGTCGTCGTCGGACTGAACAAAGTGCCTGAGTCGATCAAAATCGATGCTTCCAAGCGGCTTTGGAAAGAGTGGGACACCCTCACAGATGCTGGCGCGACCAATAAAGGTCTGCTCAGGCTTCAGAAGACTGGTCGTACAAACCTAGACGACCTTGGGGTCGCTATGACGCGTAGAGGTCACGTCCCTGGGGCGCCCTCGCGCTTCCTTGAAGACGGAGTGTCCGGTGAAAGAAACCAATGGCAAACCCTAGTCGCTGGGGACAAAACCGTCCAAGCACAGGCGCGGTTTTCAACGGACTCTTGCATCAAGGTTTGCAACAAGAGTGTTCGCATAATTGACAACCTTGCAGACGGAGTGGCATATGAGTCCAAAGTCGGATTCAAGACCCTAAATGAGCAGACCCGGGCTCAGATCAACTCCGACGCGTACCTAATTGAAACCGGGAAGATCAATGGCGCGCATTGGGACTTCTATCCGAGTGACCACACCGGACAGGTCGGTGCGAGCACACCACTACTTGATCTCCTCGAAGAAAAAGGAATCACGTTCACAATCCACATGCCAACGTCCTAGCCGCGCTATGCCGCATCGACGAACAGCCATGAGCCTCCGCTCTGGCCCAGCTGATTCTTCCACGAAATCACGTAAGGCGAACACGTCAGTTATTAACTGACATAGACCCTATTTCCTGCGCTCACTCCACCAGCCGAAGCGCGCTTCCCTTGTGTGCTGCAATGTGGTCCGTTTTGTCACTCTTGATCTCGTATTGCGGGTCATCTGCAGACGCGTGGTGCGTGTACCCCTTGTAGTCGAAGTTGCTCTTGTGCACCTTGATGATCGTGCCTGAGACCCGTCCGGCCTCAGAATTCCAGGACACGTGATCCCCCACGGCAAATGTCTTCGACACGGCTTTCCTCCTTCGTCGCGGTGTTTTCTAGGTTACGGCACCTGTTTGCCGCACGAATGGCAAGCGGTGCTGCTCCTAAGCGTCGCCCTCGCCGCAAGCCAAGTCGCAATCATGGGACTGTGGCGAGCCTCCGTGGGATTCGCCATCGAGGCCGTCCCGACGCGCGTGAAAATCGAGAAATGGATCCAGAACATCCAACGAGCCGGCTCCCTAGTCTTGCCTTCCCGAGGTATTCGCGCGTCCGCTGAGGCGCTTGCTTAACCCGCGCGTAGCTTCGTCTTCGCCTTCTCATCCTCTTCTGGTTCCGGTTCTGCTTCGACTTCAATTTCTTCGTCGGTTGGATCCTCCGGCTTCGGATCATTCGCGGATTCGAGGACGACGGTTCCCAGAGCGCTTTGGCGCAGTACGGTCTGAGTTGCAACGCCCCTGTGCGACACGGCTTACAAACCGCACCCGACTACGCCGGGACGCCAATGAAACAAGTCCCCTATGGTCTCCGGGTCTGCGGACTCATCACCGGGCAATACGTAACCCCGCCCTCGTCCTCAACCAGATTGTATGAAGGTACCCGAGGGCGCCTGCAATGCGTGTCGAGGACGTTGTCGCGGGTCCCGGCCAGCACGGACTAGTGCTTGGGCGCGGTATCACCCTACGGTTGGTGCACGGTTGCGACCACTTTGACGGTCCGGACAAACGGGGAAGATTTCAGAGATCGTTCTTCAAGTGATGTCTCCGCCACGCGGATCAGATTTTGGGGTGCCGTGCCTTGAGAGTGCCATCCGCCTCAATCAGCGGACCATCGAGGAAGGGCTTAAGCCAGCAAGCCGTAGCAAGGGGCAACCCACTGTTTCGGGGAAACCGTCCGATCATCCAGATTGGGGGAAACACCCCCGCTTGCGCGGGGAAGAGATGACCGGATTTAAGCACCTACTATCAGTGACGGAAACACCCCCGCTTGCGCGGGGAAGAG
>CAZTTD010000140.1:0-3118 GCA_964616925.1 uncultured Actinomyces sp. | reverse complement strand
TTTGACGGCCCTTCATAAAAACGGGCCGTAGTGGGTGACTCTTCGGCTAACAAGATGGCGCAGCACGGATCAAGTTGGCTCCGGATAGGTCAAGATGGCACGGCGCGGATCAAGTTGGCTCTAGATAGGTCAAGATGGCATAGCCATCTTGGGGGTTGGCATGCCATCTTGACTACTTCTGTGGTTGACCGTGTGCTGCATGCTGCGGGACAGGCACAGCTCGCAACCAACTAAGCAAGCGACAGACCAACTGGTTTCATCCACAGCCAATTTTGTGTGAGCCGTATTACCGTCGTTGAAGGAGGTAAGGCTCAGGGTGTGTACCCAAAATGTTCATCAAGAACTGGGATGCGCGTCTCCACCCAATTGAGCATCTGCACTAAGTCGGCAACACCAGGTTCCATGTGGGGGCGACTTGGCCAAGCCGCGCGTTCCGCCTGCCACTGCTCATCGGTGATCCGCCCATACGCGTCGGCTGCTTGAGCGCGCATATTTTCTAAGGAGAGCACCCCCGAGTCCCGAAGCTGTGCGTACCTCTGCTCAACCTCATTCTGGAATGCATGGTAAGTCCGGAACCAAGGTCTTTGGGAGCTATCTTCTTCGTCGTAGTTAAGCAATAGTGTGCTCTCCGAACCTTCTATGAGGCCTCTACCTCCGGAGTTCATCCCAAAAGTCGTGTCCTTGTCCCACGGGAGGAAGTACCACTTCATCCCGTCGTAGGAGACCAGCTGAATGTCCAACGCTGTTGCATCCCAGTCATACAAGAATTCCAGGTATAAGAGCATGTCGATGGTGTTGGCCCGGTCGAGGTGCGTGTCAAAGTCTGCTTCAAAACTTTCGGGGTCACCGTTGATGAACGCACCCAGTTGGTCAAGGTTCGCTTTCTGCGACTCGTCAAGGAATTTGTCATCCCTCAAATAATTCTCCGTGTGCTGGTCCAACAAGTCGAAAGAAAGCTTGTCCCACGTTTTCTCAGTCGTATGTCCGCCGCGCGCGTCAAACTGCAGGTAGTGGTGTAGCGGGTTTGTACTGTCTATGTTGAGATTCTTGGGGTCGTGACCCAAAGTAAGGGTGGAAATCCCATAGTGCTCCCCGTTTATGTTCATGACAGTCATGTAGGTTTTCGGGTAACCGACAGCACCGGCCACGTGCGCAGCGTCAGAATTGTCCGCTTCAAGTTGAGGATTGCTATCACGGGTGGAAGCCATCTGGCCCCACAGCTGGTAGGCCAAGTGGTTGCGCACGGAGCTTGGGTCCAGCCACTCAGCTTTGACAACCCACTGGGTCGACGCTATTGATCCCCCCACCTTCAAGGGCAGTGGATCTGTCCGTGCCTTGTCGCGATAAAGCGCGAGTGTCCAGTTCTTTTTCGCGTACACGATTGTTGAGGTCCCCTGAGGTTTGATGGTCCCATAGACCTCCACCTCTTCCCCGTCGGCAGCAATTTTTGCGACCACGTTCGCTACATCACCGCGTTCTTTAGGGATCTCCGCTCCCAGCGTGTTCAAGTCGATCTCTACGGCGCCGACAGGTTCTGGGAGTGCAACCACATCCAAATCGATGGTTCCATCTAGGTCACCGACAGGTCCTTGCACGTCTGGCCCGGGGCTGGGTTCCACATCGGCACATTGCCTCAGTTCGTGCACTCCTTGCGTGAGGACCCCCGATCCGCCAACCAGAGTGACTTGCGATAGTTCGGAGCCAACTTCCTGGCTCCACACGGTCACGGCGTCGGTGGGAATACAGTCCTTCGTAGAGAGAACTAGGCGTTGGTGCAGGTTACCTGCGGGAACAGCCGCAGAGAGGGCATCGGGGAAGTCACTTCCCGTCGCTATCCAAACTTCTCGCTTGGCGGCCCCATCGCTCTTTTTGTCGATGAACGCATTTACGGCCACGTTTGTCTCGTACCTAGTTTTCCCTGTCAGCCTGGATACTTTGCTCAGACTCTTGATGCTGCGTAGGTCCTTTTCTACACCGGACGAAACAGCACCATTCCCGCCGACGATTGCTACTTCGGACACGCGCCTTTTGGAGATGGCCTCTTTGGCACCTTCACCGCTGGCCCCCGTTCCTCTAACCAAAAGGACTGGTGCGTTGAGTGCTCCTCCTCCAGCCGACGCTGAGAGGGCATCTGGAAAGTTGGTGCCTGTGGCTACAAAAACAAGTTCTTGGTGCCCGGGAAAGAAATGGTCGGCGATCGCGTTCGCAGTCTCATAGCGGGTTGAACCGGCAACACGGGACACCGGAGCAATCGTCTTCGCCAGATTCTCAACGGATTCGGAGACGGCCCCTGTCCCCCCGATAATGAAGATCTCTGAGGGTTCCAATGCGCGAATGGCTTGGATCGTGGGTTCGTCAAGATCGTCGTGTGGCACCAGGAACAGCGACCCCGAAACCTTGGAAGCGGCCGGCGCTGCCGATAGAGCATCTGGAAAAGTCCGCCCCGACGCCAAGAACACGGGTTTTCCTTTTGTCGCGGTCTTCTTGTTGACCGCAAGGTTCGTTCCGTATCGCGTCGAACCTCCCAACCTGCTCACCACCAAGTTGCTCGCGGCACTCGCGTCTGCGGTTGGATCTGGCGATTGGACATAGCTTGAGTAGCTGGCTCCGCTCCCGCCGGCATTTTCAGTAGCAACAGCTGCCGGGACCACTCCCATAGCAAGCGCAAGGAGAGCCCCTCCGGCGACGCCAACGATTCTCTTCAAACGTTCTCTCAAAACCGTCCCATTCGCTCTTGCGGACCTTCGAACAGTAGCAGCATTTTTAGAGCCGCGCCTGTCGCTGTGGGCACCTTCATGCGCGCGGCGGTAACTTAGCGCGGTCCAGTTCCGCCATCAACCGCGGACGTCGCGCATAAAGTTCACGTAAGTCAGCGATCGCGTCGTCAACCACACGGAGGGCTTCGGTGCTAGCGGCGCGTGCAGATCTCCGGATTCTTGCCAGTTCCCGTGCCGCCGGCCGATACCGCCGCGTATTCGCTACCTCCAAAGAACCGGCGACCAACCCCAACTGCACTTCAACCGCAGCCACAGGGTCAATAGGGAAGTACGCCTCCGCCAGATCCTCCCACACATAAGCGTCTTCCAGCGAAAGTCGGTGCGCACTTTCCCACGCCAAC
>CAZTTD010000139.1:0-3192 GCA_964616925.1 uncultured Actinomyces sp. | reverse complement strand
TTAGGAAGCTCTCTGTCTTCCCGGAACCCGTTCCCGTTGCTACGGCAATGTTGTCACCTCTCATACTGGCGAGGAACGCTTCCTCTTGGTGAGAGTACGGACGTTGAATACCGGGTCCGAAAAGGTACCCACCCACAAAGTCAGCAAACCCGGATACACCTGACGTCTCTTCCAACCCCTGGAAGTCCCTGTCGGCAGAGCGGTACGGAGGAATGTATTCCAAATACGGGGGAGCGGTCGTCACCCCGGGCGAACGCAGCAGCTCATCACGCCGCGCATCCAGGTCAGCGTTCCGCAAAGGCAGTTCGCTGCGAAAATGATCGGCAATCCCATCCCGCAACGATTCCACCAGTTCGGGCACAGAATAGCGTTCTGTCGGGATCACTGCATGAACTCCACTTCTGCATCCTTGAGCTGGGTCGGCCACGACCGGTTACTCCGCGACCAACTGTGCCCCAACTTCTGGCACACCAGCGCCGCTATTGATGAAGGAACATTCGTGTAAATCCGCCACTGCTTGTGAGTGGGGCCGTTGAGCCGTCGCACCTTGGTTCGCGCAATCTGGGGGAGCAACCCGGAGCGCATCACCAGGAAGTGTTCCAGGTCGGGTGGCAGCGGCAACTCATCGGCCACCGCGAACTGGTCTTCTTCAGGACCAATAGCAAAGAGCTCCCCGGTATCCGTGTCCTGATGGAAAGCCCATTGGCCCACCACCCAGCCACAGTTGCTCAGCGACCCATTTTCTTCACTCCACCAAGCGTATTGTTTGCCGCCACGGCGGTGAATCTTCAAGAATGCGTCTCCGCGAAGCTTGGGGATGCCACCGGACAGTTGCCGCCACCGTCCCCCAAGGTGGTGTTTGGAAGCGATGTACTCGTCAATCGTCACCGCGCCTCCCAGCAGGATCTCCAGAGCCGGATCATCAAGCCTCTCAGAAAGGCTAGGAACACCCCCGGACAGTTCATCGAAACTGGGGTTGTAGAACTCCATACCCAGGGTGTGGGCGAGTTGCCCTGGGGGTTGGGCTGCCCCGAGCTGCATGAGGACGGTTGTCGGCGCTACTGGGCGTTCACCGCCGGGCCCCGCGCCGCGCTGCTGCGTGTAAACGTGGGGAACTGTGTCGCCTAGTGCATCATCCTGCCTGCTATCGGGACTACCCTCCCCGCGACTTAGTACGTCCCGAGTATCTTCAGTGCGTGCGCCAGCTATCACCGCCATTGCTTCGGAATCAGGCAGCCACGTCAGGCTTGGCACCCGCACTTTCACGCGCCCATTTTCCCTGCGCACATGGCCAAGCGATTCCAAGACCCGCACGGTTTCCTTGAAATCGGAGGGAGACTCTTTGAAACGCTGACTCCAAAGCCAAGTGAATCCGGCTTCTGCCGTCGAATACAGCGCGCCGTCTTCGCCGAGTTCAGTCAGCCACCACAGAAAGGCATCAAGCGGATTATCCTCCACGACCCGCTCAGGGCCACCACTTGCGGGCACGCGATGCCGCCGGGACTTAGTGGCGTGTAGGGCCGCGGGTGCCAACCGTATTCGCGTCAAGTCACGCCTGATCTTTTTCTGGTGACGGTTAAAGAGATCTCGCGCCTCAGTATCAGCGAACCTATGTTCCGCCCCGCCGCCAAACAATTGAGCCACATCCCACGGCATCGCATCGAGATATCCCGCAACGCGGGAAGGCGACAATAGAGTCTTGGGGTCCCCGAGGACTCGGAACACGTTCCATACAGCGTCGGGCGTCTCCTGAACCCCAAGAAGGATTTCTTCGCTCCGTCGGCCCGGCACAGCCCTGGCCCAATCAAGCCAGGAGGAGTCAAAGTACCGCTCAGGTTCCGGAGCGCCACTCACCTCTTCAAGGCGTGCCACCCACTTACGTGGTGAATCGTCTAGGGTCAGTGCCCGAATGATGCTTCCAGTAGTCACCATCAACACAGTGGGCTCTTGGGTGCGCCGCAGACTGAAATGAACGACGTCGTTCTTGGATCGCTTCACTTCCCGTGGAGGGCGCAAAGCTGGGGCACTGCCAGCCGACATTCGCAACGTTGATGCGTTGGTCTGCTCGCCAACGGTGACAACCAGCCGGTGGTCTCCGGGATCTAGAAACTCACTCGCAAGGCGGCGCGTTCCGATGAGGGCGTCTTCCGTTGACCGGACGTCGTTATCGTCCAGGAGATCTATTACTTCTCCGTCGAGGACGCCTTCAGGCTTGGGTCCAGCGGGATGGAACGTGAATTCCACATCCGGTTCAAAGCCGACCATGTAGGAACGGTCGCGAAGCTTCAGGCCATTGACCAAACGGTGATTACGTGATGCCAAGACAGCACGCTTGGGAAGCAGCTCCTCGACTACTGAAGAAGCAAATTCGCTTTCACCGTCAATGGTCAGCCAGCTATAACCATCTGCAACGCTACCGAGTCGACCTGGGGAAGAGGCGGTCCCACCGCGCACGTTACTGTCCCCGAGCCTCTCATGAGCCGCCATTAGCTGATCATCCGCAATCAAGACCCTCAGTCGGTCCGAGGACGTTGGCACCGGGTTGGAGATCCAGCTCAAGCCAAGCGCATCAGGTTCAAAGAAGAACACGCCATCAGCCGGCGGATTCCATGACACCCACCAGTTGTCAGCAAACTGCCAGCGATCAATAGGTTCACCGAGCCATGATCCAGCGTTGGTGGTAACGGAACTAAATGGCGTGTAATGGGTGGGGGAGTCGAGCTCCCATTCTTCCCCGTCAAAGTCACGAACCGTCTTCCCAACAACGCCGGGCACTCCACTCAGCGGTGCGACCAGGTCGATGCGATCTTCATCTGGATCCCACAGCGCAACAGCCTTCAAGAAAAGGGGGCGCGTCGCGGCTTCCTGTTCGTCTTTCCAGAACTTGAACGAAGCCTTGAGTGCGACTCCCAGTTCCTCGGCCACACTCTCATCGTCGGCCAGACCTGCCAAACGACTCCGCGATCCCTGTCGGCGAAGCCATGTGTTCAGCAGCAACACCAGTTCCGCGCCGGTGCTTTCCTCACCTACAGATCCTTCGTGATCCTTGAAGAACCGGTAGATGTCCTGCTTGTCTTGGTGCCTAAGGAACGCTTGAGATCGCGCCCAACCCTGGTACCTGAGGCCGGACTTTGTGTACGCGGTTTGGACCCCATAGCGCGAACCTACGCAACCTAACCATTGGTTCCATAT
>CAZTTD010000138.1:0-3194 GCA_964616925.1 uncultured Actinomyces sp. | reverse complement strand
CGCCATGACGCCAATCCAGCGCAGCCCCATACGGATGCCGTCCCACAGCCAGCCCAGCCTGCGCACCCACTTCGGGAAGCGTTCCGTCTGGACAGATATAGCCCAAAGCGTCCCCACCAGCGCAACGATGGTGGACCCAATCAGCACCGGAATGATGAAGGCGCCCTGGGAAGCAAGTGCCAAGATCAACACACTGGTACCCACAAAGGTGGGAACCGCCGCCCACAATGCCGCCGAGTCAAACTCCCGCCCACCCAACAAAAGCAAGCGCAACGCCACCACTTGAAGGAGAGTCCAAGCCAGCGGCACGAACGTAATCGGCACGCCCCCCAGCTCTATCTCCGCACCCAGGGACGACGCCCAAAACGCCGTCCCCATTTGCGCGGACTCCCCGATGGTGAAGTCTTTCAGCCAAACGTTTGCGCCGACCATCAGGAACGACGCAATGAAAATCATCGTGGGGATTACCCAACCGAAAATGGCGGCTTCCACTCCTGCCAGCATCGCCCTCGCCCACCCTTGAGGGAGGGTGACGGTGACGGTGGGCCGCTCGCGGACGCTGTATTGCGCGCCCTCGAACGCCGCAAACGACTTGTCCGCCGCCGCTAACGGGTCGTCCTTGCGGGACGAGGACGGCTTCACTGCGCGTGAGAAGCCCCCCCACGAGGCCCTTCGGCCATCATCGGGGGGTCTACGAGATTCGTGGTTGCGATCATTATTCATTTCTACCTTCGGATGTTACCGCAGATGGAAATGAATCCGGCGCCGCCCTCCCCTAGTTGCGCAACTCCGCGTATGCCTTGCGCGCCAAGTCCGCGGTCTGGCTGGGGGTGCGGCCAACCGCCACGCCAACGGCCTCCAACGCGACCTTCTTCGCTTCCGCTGTTCCGGATGAGCCGGAGACAATCGCACCCGCGTGCCCCATGGTCTTACCCTCCGGTGCGGTAAAGCCCGCGACGTAACCGACGACCGGTTTCGTTACGTTATCCGCGATAAACTGCGCGGCGCGCTCTTCCGCGTCTCCACCGATTTCGCCGATGAGGACGATGACTTCGGTGTCCGGATCGGCCTCGAACGCCTTGAGGGCATCAATGTGCGTGGTTCCAACAACTGGGTCGCCGCCAATCCCGATGCACGTGGTGAATCCGATGTCGGATAGCTCATACATCATCTGGTAGGTGAGCGTCCCCGACTTGGAAACCAAGCCGATTCCGCCGGGGCCGGTGATATCTGCGGGCGTGATCCCAACGTTCGACTTTCCGGGGCTGATGATTCCCGGGCAGTTCGGTCCGATCAGGCGAACACCCTTGTCGATCGCGTGCTGGACGAAGGCGACGGAGTCCGCAACCGGGACGCCCTCGGTTATCACGACCACCATGTCCAGACCGGCGTCGATCGCTTCCATGACGGCGCGCTTCGTGAACGCGGGCGGCACGAATACAACGGATACGGTGGCGTTCGTCGCAACCTTCGCTTCCTCAACGGTGCCGAAGACCGGGATTTCGACCTCCCCGTCCTCGACCAAACCCTCAAGCGCGCGTGGCCCGTAGCCGTGCCGATCGAACGTGACGACAGTCCCCGCTTTGCGCGGGTTCACGCCGGCCACGACCTTCGTTCCGGAGTCCAGCATCCGCTGCGTGTGCTTCATACCTTCGGAGCCGGTCATTCCCTGAACGATTATGCGGTCCGTCTCATTGAGAAAAATGGACATCCTGGCTCACTTCCCCTTCGACGCGTCAGCGTCTTCTTCAACTACAACTTCACGGCCCAGCGAGACACCAGCCAGACGCGCAGCCTCCGCGGCCGCATCGTCCATTGCGTCAACCATTGTGACCAGCGGATGATCAGATTCGGACAGGATTCTGCGGCCCTCCTCGACCGCGTTGCCGTCAAGACGCACGACGATCGGCTTGTTCGCGTCCTCTCCCAGCATGTCGAGGGCGCCCACGATTCCGCGCGCAACCTCATCACACGCGGTTATTCCGCCGAACACGTTTACAAACACGGAGCGAACTTGGTCATCACCAAGGATCACGCCCAGTCCGTTCGCCATGACTTCCGCGGATGCGCCGCCGCCAATATCCAGGAAGTTCGCCGGCTTCACCTCATAGGGCTCACCCGCCATGGCAACGACGTCAAGTGTCGACATGACCAGGCCAGCGCCGTTGCCGATGATCCCAACGTCGCCGTCCAGGCGCACGTAGTTCAGCCCCGCCGCCTGCGCCTTCACTTCAAGCGGGTCTTCGGAGCGGTTGTCCGCAAGATCCGCGTGGTTCGCGTGACGGAAGGAGGCGTTGTCGTCAAGGGAGATTTTTCCGTCGAGGGCGATGATCCGCCCGTCTTCAGCCTTCACCAGCGGATTCACTTCCACCAGCGTCGCGTCTTCCCCTTCGTAGACGCGCCACAAGTTCACCAGCACGGGGATGATCGGTTGCGCCTCCGCCTCACTGAAGCCCGCTTGGTCCAGGATTGCACTGGCAACATCGTCGTTTATCCCCACCCCCGGTTCGAGGGCGACGATGGCCAACGCCTCCGGTCTCTCCACCGCCAGGGTTTCAATATCCATGCCTCCCTCTTTGGAGCACATGGCGATATTGGTCCGCTGGGCGCGGTCCAAGAGGATCGAGAAATAGTACTCCTCAGCGATGTCGACACCCTGGACGACCAGTACCGAGTAGACGGTGTGTCCGCGGATGTCCATCCCCAGGATTTTCTCCGCCCACTCTTTGGCTTCTTCTGCACTCCAGGCAAGTTTGACGCCGCCGGCCTTTCCGCGGCCACCAATCTTGACCTGGGCTTTAACGACTACAGGAAACTCATTGATCTCCTGTGCCGCGTCGTATGCTTCCTGTGCAGTGGCGCAAACGATCCCGGTTAGGACCGGGACGCCGTAAGCGTCGAAGATATCTTTCGCTTGGTATTCGTAAAGGTCCACTCCGTTGTTCCCTTCTTGGCGCGCGACCCACAGGAACCTTAATCCTTGGTCTGCACGTCGACCACTATCAAGATAGCTCGTTGGGGCTAAAGTCGCATGGCGTCTAAAGGAACACTGTGGATGTGTGGCGAAAAACAAGTTCCGACGCCGGGCCCAGCGCCGGAGGTTGGGCGCAGCGCCGCACCTGCCGCCGCGTCCGCCGCCCCCTCCCAGTGCCCAGCCCAGCGCCCGGTCCAGCGCCACTCCCAGCGCCCGATCC
>CAZTTD010000137.1:0-3234 GCA_964616925.1 uncultured Actinomyces sp. | reverse complement strand
GCGCTGCTTGCGCTCCGCCTCCTTCTCCTGTGCTTTCAGCACCGCCGCCCGTTGGCGTTCCAGTTCCTTTTCGAGGGCGACGCGTTGGCGCTCCGCCTCCTTCTCCGCCGCGAGCCGCTCCTTTTCCGCCTGCTTGGCAGCGGCTTTCTCCTCGGCCTCGCGCAACTTTTCCTCTTGGATGCGGAGGCGCTCTTGTTCGGCGGCGAGCTGCTCAGCCTCTTTCTCGGCCTCGCGAGCAGCAGCTTCTGCAGCCAGTTTCTCTTCGGCGGATTCGGGGTTGTAGGCGCCCTCGTACTTAGCCTTAAGAGGGGAAACCGCGATCAGTTGCGCGACCGTTCCCGGATCGGCGGGAGCCATCACGGACGCAGGCGCCCAGAGTTTCGTCGGCGCAACGGGGGAGGGGCGGCCGTCGGGAAGGAGGACGGTGACGGCGGCCTCGCCCGTGCCCATCGTCGTGAGGATCTGCGCCAGATCGAGCTTCGTCTTTGGGAACGTCGCGACAGTCTGCGTCAGTTTGCGCTGGTCATCCGGGGTTGCGACACGCAGCGCGTGCTGGATCTTGGAACCCAACTGGGCCAGGACATCAGCCGGAATATCTTTGGGAGTCTGCGTCACAAAGACGATACCGACACCCTTGGACCGGATCAGCCGCACGGTCTGCACAACTTGGCGCAGGAACTCCTTCGTGGCGTTCGCGAACAGAAGATGCGCCTCATCGAAGAAGAACACCAGCTTGGGGACTTCAGGGTCGCCCACTTCCGGCAGGTTGCCGAACAAATCCGCAAGCAACCACATGATCACCGCCGACACCAAATCCGGCCTGCTGGAAATGTCGCCCACCTGGAGCAGAGAGATGACCCCGCGCCCCTGAACCTGGCGCATCAGGTCGTCCGTGTCGAACGCGGGGACCCCGAAAAACTCATCCCCACCCTGGGACTGCAGAGAGGAGATGGCGCGCAGAATCACGCCCGCGGTCGCCGTGGAAACGCCGCCGATCTGGGAGAGCTCCGGCTTACCTTCGGGCGAGGTCAAGTACGTGATCACCGCCCGAATATCATTCAGATCCACCAGCTCCAAACCACGGGAATCCGCCCACGTGAAAATCAGCGCCAGCGACTGCTCCTGGGTGGTGTTGAGGTCGAGGGCGCGGGCCAGCAAAATCGGGCCAAAGTCCGACACGGGGACGCGGACCGGGATCCCCTGCAGCAGCGGATTGTCACCCAGTTTCAGCACCTCCACCGGAAATGCCTGCGGAGTCCAGTCTTGCCCGTTCGCGGACGTACGCGCCAAGAGTTTGTCTGAGGACGCCCCCGCTTGCGCCATTCCAGTCAGGTCGCCCTTGACGTCGCAGAGCAGGACCGAGCTCCCCGCGGAAGAGAGGCCCTCGGCAAGGAGTTGTAGCGTGCGCGTCTTCCCGGTTCCGGTCGCGCCAGCCACCAGCACGTGCCGGTTGAACATCCCCAGCGGCATTTTGGCGAGGGCGCCCTGAACAGGCGTTCCGTCCTGCATTATGGTTCCGAACACCATCGAGGGCGCCGCAAAATCGAAAGCCACCGCGACCTCTTCGGCGTGCGTGCCGCCGGCCGCCGCGGGTTTGGGTGCCGCGTCGGTAACGGGGGCGTTTTCTACCTGTTCGAGGGCGGCTTTCAGCGCTTCTGCCTGTGCCCGCGCGGCTTCCGCTTCTGCTGCTCTTGCTCTGGCTTCGGCCGCCGCCAACTGGGCGCGCAAGACCGCGATGTCTTCAGTCATGCCTCGATCTTAGTGTTTGCAGGCCTAAGTTGGGTCGGCGCCGGGGCGTGGTGGATTGCTTCCGCAGGCCGGAGTCTCCGATGTCTTGCGCCCGGCCCGACCCTTCGCTGCCACTTCGCTGCCTGTTGTAGAGGTCGGCGTATACGCCCTTAGCGTTTAGGAGCTCGTCCTGCGTTCCGGACTCCACAATGTCGCCCTCGCTTATAGCCAAAATACGGTCAGCATTACGGATGGTTGAGAGGCGGTGCGCAATGACGAAACTGGTGCGCCCGGCGGTGAGAGCATCCATCGCGGCCTTTGATAAAGCGCGGGTAGGGGACCGATCGGAGAGCAAGACTTGTCTGGGAACGGTGGTTCAGACGAGTGCGGTGTTCTTCCCAAGGTTGCCTGCCCCAATGTGGCTACCGTTCTCCCCAGAGTGGGGTAACGCGGGTGCGTTGATCGGGCATCGCGGGCGCGTTGATCGGGTATCTGTCGCACGGTTTGTCGCGCAGTTTGAGTGATGCTGCCCCTTCTTATGGCGGAGGTTGGCACAGACGTGCAGATAGGAAAACCCGTCGAAACTACATAGCGGGGCCGAAACTACATAGCGGGCAAAAATTACGGCGTTTTTATTGCTGTTCTGTGTCCCCGTATGTAGTTTCGGTCCCCCTATGTAGTTTCGAGACAGGTTTAACGCCCCGCAAGAGAACGATCCGTTCAGTGAACGCAAATTTCAAGCACCCTTGAAGAGCCTGGCGCTCTGGCAGAGAGTCGCTCTGGCAGAGACTATCGAAGGTGGTGGCTAACTATCGAAGGTTGTTCCCGGGCACAACTATCGATAGTTGACCACAACCTTCGATACTCCGTGGTGAGGCAAAGCCAGTCTGGGTGTATCCCCCTTTTGTCCCGTTGGATCCCCAGTTCGCAGCCGCCCAACAGCCGACCAACAGCCGCTCAAGAGCCCCTCATTCTGGCTTTCTCTTGGGTTGCTGCCAGATTTCCTATTCGTTGTGAGCTAACCGGCTTGGCGTGCGACCGCCGATAACCCGCACGCGCGGTGGCTCCCACATGCAAGTAGGAGCCAGCCTTATATGCGGCAGCCAGCACTTGGCGCCGTCCTCCAAGAACCGAACCACGACACATGACCGATGACCACACGAACCACAGCCCCTTTTAAGAGCCATTTAGTCGCGCCGGAAGTACAAGCGAGGCGCCAAGATACATTACGGGGCCGAAGATACATAGCGGGTAAAGATTACAGTGTTTTTGTTGCCATTTTGCTACCCCTTATGTATCTTCGGCCCCGCAATGTACCTTCGTGCGGTCAGAGGGTTGCTGGCGGTCCTGCTTGTTGTGAATGAGTCTGTTTGTTGTTTCAAAACAGTGATTGTTTTCCTGGTTGTTGTCCGTTTTCCTGTTTGTTGCAGCGACGCACCGCCAAAGCCCCGCTCTAAAGGGCGCCCTAGGCCTTCGACGTGGCGGCTATACCCCCACGCCTCTAAG
>CAZTTD010000136.1:0-3304 GCA_964616925.1 uncultured Actinomyces sp. | reverse complement strand
TCCACACGTTCTTTGGACTCATAAAGAAAACCTGTCTTGTAGCTCTGTGGAGTCAAGGCCGTAGCGTCCGATTAGCTGGTGGAGCGCATGAAGGGCTTGGTCCTGGTCCTCAGTTAGAGCGGGCCCGCCGTCGTAGACCGATACCTTGTATTTCGCGCCGTCATTGAAAATTACGGTTAACGTTGTGGTGCCTCCATCACAGACTAGGTGGTAGGAGTCACGGGATTGTCTTCCCGTGTGTCCAAGACTGGTAAGGCGCTCAGCGATCTCGTCGCCACCTAGGTTTTGTTGAACGTGACGGATTTCAACGGGTGTCACTGTTTTCACGAGGGCGACCTGACGGTCAGAGCCCCAACCAACAGACTGGGTAAACTCTCCAGTTGGCAAATCAAGCTCATACAAAGGAAAGTCGTAAACACTCCCGAACCCTCGGTACCGGTACCTTACGGATTTCACGTCCGCTGCGGTCAGAGTTTTCACCTGATCGTCCACGCTAACCCAAGGTTTGTCTGCCACGTGCAGGCCCCTTCTTGATAGAAGAAGACCGGCTCTGACTTCAAAGAGGCGAGCCGGTACTGGTACAAATCAGACTAGCAAAACGTGGAAGTTTGTTTTCTTCGGCGGATTCCTCCCTGTAATCTAGGCGCAAACCCCTATTGTTCATCGATAGTCTCCTGTTTGTAATCGGTGGATGTTAGATCTCAAGTATGGCGCCCCTAAGGGGTCAAGCCAGACCTTAGTGGTTACACTCCGGGTGCTAGTTGCCTTGGTGATGGCCGCACTGGCAGCTGCGCTTCCGGTTGTATGGATCCTGGCTATTGAGGTTGTAAGTGGTGCGCCTGAATTTGCCTGGCTATGTTGGCCCTACCTGGCGATATGCGTGGCCGCCGGGTTTACGTTGCTCATGGTTGTGATGCGGCAATTGCTTATGCAGGTAACGGCCCTGCGCACTGAACTGTCAGAGGTGATCTAAAGGTGGCGGTCCAAGTTGAAATTGGTGTCCTCCTAGCGCAGAGGCGTATGTGAGTGGCAGAGAGTTCGATGATCTGCTCCCCGAACTTGCCTCACCTCACTCTCGATAGCTTGGTAGGCCAGAGCGAGAGCTTCCTCCAGTCGGTTCTCTCGCTTGAGTTGCTTGATGGGCTCCACGAATTCGAGGTAGTGGGAGCCGTCCACCATTCCCGTTCGGAACTCGGCTGCCCGATCTCCGCCACCGTCCATAGCTTCTTTGACCATCCGTTTGGCCTGGGCTTGATGTTCTGCCGCCCGTTCTGCTGTAGCGGTCCGGGTTTGGTTCCGTCCTGACGTGGTCCGGTTTGTGGGCCGGTGGTTTGTGAGGATTCTAGGATGCGATTTTCAGTGTTTGGTGTTGCTGTTCGTATTCTACGGGAGTGTGGTTGCCGATTGATGAGTGACGTCGCTGCCTGTTGTGGTAGATCTCGATGTAGTCAAATACTGCGTTGGCGAGCTCTGTTCGGGTGATCCATTCTTGCCGATTCAACAGCTCCACTTGCATCTTCCCCCAAAAGGACTCGATGAGCGCATTGTCGTAGCCATCGCAAATAGTTCCCATTGATCCCACCAGGCCTGCTTCTTTGATCCTGCTGGCGAACCAGAGCATCCTGGTCCACAACCTCACCAACCCGGAGGAACAGCAGACCCTGCTGACTGAGGAGGCCGTGGAGCTGCTGACCGTTCCGGGTGATCTGGTGGATTACAAGGACGCCATCGCTGAGTGTCTGACGCGCGGCACGAAGCGGAATATTGTCAGTGAGGCCGACCCAAAAGCCGAAACACCACTGGAGTAGATGGGGATGGGGCGGTGTTCACTAGGCTGCTCTACCTCGCCAGTGCCCATTTGGGTTTGGCGGGTGAGCAGTTCTGGCGCACACCCTTCGGACTGCTCCTCGATTTGGTGGAGTGTTGGAAACAAGAAACCGGACGCGCGAAACCGTACCGGGAAGTGTTCATCGAGGACATCATTCCGCCGGGAATCTAGGCTGTGGCGATTCGTTCTTGGGCGTGTGCGATTCCGAGCCAGGTGTGGCGGTTGTTCCACCAGCACCATCCCAGTTTGGGCGCGTCCCGGTGTTCTTTGCCGTCGCGCCCGGTGCCGTTGCTGATCCACAGAGCGGGCGTGCGCGAATCGAATGCGCCTTTGGCTTTGGGTTTTCTAGATCCGATGGTCATGAAGCAGTGGTTCCGCTCTAACGCGGAGGGGTTTTGCAGGAGCCAGAAGATTCCCTCGACCATCGTCAGCGCGATTCGACCTTGGTTGCTGATGTCTGCGAGGGCTTCGGCTGGCGAGGCGTTCTCGAACTCGTCTCCCCGGCGGGGGTCTTCGAGCAGGTACCAAGGGGAACTGGGTAGTTCGACGGGCTTCGAATCGGGTCCGCTGACAGCAACGAAGTCGGATGCGTCGGTGAAGTCCTCAACGACAAAGCCCGGGTGCCCCTTGTGGGTAACCAACCTCATGAGGTCCGCGTAAGAACACGACCTTGGGGTCGGAACCAACAGCGATCCCGCGCTCTCCTTGCCGACCGTTGCTTCAAGAGCCGAAGCCGCACGCACGACTTCTCCAGGTTCCTGACCCAGTAGTCCCGGTACACCCAACTCAACAAGTCGTTTCGCTTGATCCGCCAGGGACGGCAGAGGCGCGCGTTCTTCCATGTGTCTCCATTCAAAAGATCGGCAACCCAATTTACCAGCAGTGAACCATGCGGGCCACTAGCCGACTAACTCAAAAGCGAGGAGCACACGTCGTGGCTGATTCGTCTTTTGGTTTGAAGATCGGGTTGGAGGGTGAACGCGAGCTCAAGCGGGCTATTTCGGATATCAACCGGGAAATGCGGGTCCTGGGCACCGAGTTGAAGCTCGCGGCCACCAACTTCGACAGCACCGACAAGTCCACTGCCGCTTTGACGGCCAGGAGTGCGGGTTTGGTGCGGGAGATTGACGCCCAAAAATCCAAGAGCACCGAACTGGAACGCGCCCTGGCCAACGCGAGTGAGAGTTTTGGGGAGTCGGATCGGCGCACTCAGAACTGGCAGATTCAGTTAAATCAGGCGAAGACCGCTTTGGCAGGGATGGAAAAGGAACTCTCCGCCAACGACAAAGCCCTCTTGTCGAACGCTGACCGGTATGACGCGCTCGGACTCTGCGCCTTCCCGTCGCGTTGGGGTCAACAGTGGGCTGACTCTACGTGACCTCGGCGACTTCTGTGATTGTAAATGCTATCATTAGGTATGGGTATCGACGCGCTTGCGTCCGAGGTCGGGGCGGCCAGGGAACAAATGGAGCAGGG
>CAZTTD010000135.1:0-3389 GCA_964616925.1 uncultured Actinomyces sp. | reverse complement strand
GCGGCCTCAGCCTCCACCTGAACCTCTTCCTCACTGGCGATCATCTGGATTTCTTCAAGACGCATCGACAAGGCGGTAAGCGGAGTCCTCAACTGGTGGGATGCGTCTGCAGAATGCTGGCGCTCCGCGGCAAGACGACGGGCCATGCGCTCACCGGTGCGCACCAACTCTTCCTGGACCAGGTCAATCTCTTCAATACCCGACGGACGCACCTGGGCTCTGGACTGCCCCGATCCAATCTGTTCCGCCTGCGCTGCCAAATAGATGAGCGGCGCCGACAGCCTGCGTGCCATTACGTTCGCCAGATACCAGGCGATGCCAATCGATGTGAGCACGCCGAGGACGAAGAGCCCCTCAACCACAACCAACTGGCTCAGCGTGCGAACGATGCTGACCTGCATGTCAACACGTACCCCGGCTGAGCTGGAGTAGGAGGAACTCAGTACGATCCCACTTTTCGGTTCACCGGAGATCACCGTGTACCGGCCGGGCAAACGCACAACCGTGTAGGCGCTACCCTGGCCTTCGACCGGCCTGGACCACGTGGCCACCAGGCTTTGCGTCACGAAATCTTCGTCCGCAAGCCTGCGGTCAACCGCGCGCGCAACGGTTTGCACACGGACATCCAGCGCCTGCTGGTTGTTATTCCAAACTAAGACGCCAGCCATCACCGCCGCTGGTACACCCAGCACCAGTATGACGACAAAGACTGCCGTCATGATCATCCGGGTGGCTTTGCGACGCATGACGTCCTCAGTTCAGGCGCCGATAGCGCTACTGCTCAAATCGGAAGCCCAAGCCCCGAACAGTCGTGATGTAGTGCGGATCGTTCACATTGTCGCCCAGCTTGCGCCGCAGCCAGGAAATGTGCATGTCAAGCGTCTTCGTGGAACCCTGGGGATCCTGCGCCCAAACGTCACGCATCAAGTCTTCGCGCGGAACCATGTTGCCCGCGTCCTTCACAAGCACACGAAGCAGCTCAAATTCCCGGGCCGTCAGCGCCAGCTCCCTGTCACCCACGTATGCCCGGTGTGCGGGAACGTCAATGCGCACGTCCTGCGCGGTCAGGTCACCCTCCACGCCCTCAGCATGTCCGCGTCGCAGCAGCGCACGCACGCGTGCCAGCAGCTCCGCCAAACGGAACGGCTTCGTCACGTAGTCGTCAGCGCCCGCGTCCAGACCGATCACCATGTCCGCTTCGTCCGTGCGCGCGGTCAAAATCAAAATAGGTGTTTCGAGGCCGCGGCTGCGAATCTCCCGTGCCACGTCCAAACCGTCCATGTCGGGAAGACCAAGGTCGAGGACGACCAGGTCCGCCCCTTCAACTTCAGAGAGTCCACCCGACGCGGTGCCATGCATGCGAACGTCGTAGCCTTCGCGCCCAAACGCCCGTGCCAACGGCTCAGAAATTGCCGGATCATCTTCAATCAGAAGTACTGTCGTCATAGGTCCAGCCTAACCCTCTTTAAGGTTACTTGCCATTCTCTTTACCATCCGGGACCCACTTTTGGGCGCCATTCCGCGCGAACTTAGACCCTGATTTAGGTAGTTACCGGCGCTACGCAACGCCCTCGTCCACTACCCTCCGGCCCCTGGACCCCGCGTGCGAATGTCTCGTTTCCCGGCATCAAGCCTTCGAAGACCTGCGCCCGGTCGCTGCTCCGGGGAGTGATCTGATTTCCCCTCAACGGAGACGATCACCTCCTGAGCGGCATCCACCCCTTCGACCTTCAGCACCGCTTCGGGATCCAAATTGCGTTTGACCAGTGCCAACGCAATGGGCCCCATCTCCCAGTGGCGTGCTACGGAGGTGAGAATGCCGACCTGGCGCCCATTGAACTCAACCGTAGCGCCGGGGGTCGGCAGTATTTCGGCCGACCCATCCAACTGTAGGAACACTAGACGCCGCGGCGGCTTGCCCAAGTTGATGATGCGCGCCACCGACTCCTGCCCGCAGTAGCATCCCTTATTCAGGTGTACCGCTGTACGCAGCCAGTCCACTTCCGCGGGCATGGTGCGGTCGTCAACTTCTGTGCCGCGCATGGGACGCCATGCGGCAACGCGCGTTGCCTCTGCCGCGAGCAGTCCGACGGGCTGCATCTCTCCGCCCTCGTCCCCCATTAGGAACGCAACAAAGTCCTCAAAGGCTTCCGCGGGCACGACGTAAACGCGGAACTGAGAGTTGCGCGCGGGATGGTCCCCAAGGAAGTATCGGGCCCCGCCGTCCTCCACACCGGGCCACGGGTCAACCCAGACAATGCCGCCGTGGGACTGGACCCATTGCGCGTCCCGTCTGGCGTTCTCCTCCGGCTGAGTGTTTGTGAAAGCCGCGCGGTAGTTCTGAGAAACTACCTGTACCTCCACGCGCAACATGAACTGCATGGACTTCAGGAACTCAGCCAGATCGTTTGCATAGCGCGGTTCCGTCAGCAGCCACGTGCGTTCCCCGTCGTCGAGGGCGCCCATCTGAAAAGTCACCCTACCCTGCGGATCTAGGAGCAACACTTCCTTCGACCGTTCACCACCGAGGTCCGTCAGAATCTGGGACGACAGGGTCGTCAGCCAGGAAAGCCGGTCCGGGCCGCTCACCTGGACAACTCCGACAACTCCCAGGTAGGCGAATCCCTCTCCGCGCTCCAACGCGTCCTGTTCGTCCGCGGGCCAACCGAAATGTAGCGGCAGTCCGACGTGGGGGCCTTCTGTTGCGAGGACGGGCTTCTTGGCGCCCAGCAACGCAGGCAGCGGCTGCTGCACGTGTGTATCACTCATTTTCATCCTGTACCTCTTCGCTGGAAGCCCGCCTCAGACGTCCGGTCAACTCAACCTCATAGTCACCGCCGCGTGGCATGGATTCCGATGCCCACATCAATTCCCCACCAACCAGACCAAACATCCGGGTGAAGTAGTCGAGGGCGTCCGCCCTGGGCGCCCTCGCCACCACATCGGAGGCCAGTTGGATCCGAGGACCCATGGCAACACCCGCCCACATAATCGCAAAGCCGCGGGTACCGGAACCAACAACGCGCAATTCCCGCGGCTCATCCGGGCCCGCGGGTACGACCGCCAGAGGCGTGTCGACGGACCAGTACGTGGTTTCTTCCGACACCAGGGCGCCGGGCGCTATCTGGTTCAAGCCCTCTTCCGCCGTCCAGGTGGGGTCGAAGGGGTCCTCCAAAACGCCCTCGAAAACGCGGATTGTCATGCGCATCTGTTCACCCACGATGTCAGCGGTGATGTCCTGCAGAACTGGCAGGTAGGTTACTTCGTCCTCAGGTGTTCCTGGCTGAGCGCCAGTGGAAGCTCCGGGCTCACCCGAGGGCGGCTCCGCGCTATCCGAGGGCGGCTCCGCGTTGTCCGAGGGCGGCTCCGCGTTGTCCGAGGGCGGCTCC
>CAZTTD010000134.1:1612-3423 GCA_964616925.1 uncultured Actinomyces sp. | reverse complement strand
CGATGAACACCCAAGTACGACGCATCCAAGAAACACTGGCGCGCCACAAACACCGACGCACACGATGGCAAACCGAAAAACCCCCCAGATGGGACCAATACACCTAGAACACCGCTGAAGCTGGCTTTTTGGCCCCTTCGGAGACTGCTCCTACGCACTGCCTCTCAAAACCAGCCTGCACGGCAACGCGATAGCGCGTGGACGACCCCCGAGGGCGCCCTCGATAGCCAATTCAACGGCAGCTTGGCCCTCCTCGCGGAACGGGAGCTGGACCGTGGTCAAAGCCGGGTCGGTTTGCAACGCGATCTCGTGGTCGTCGAAACCGACTACCCGCACGTCCTCGGGAACCCGCAACCCGCGCTCTCGGAGGACCTGGATAGCCCCGGCAGCCAGGCGGTCGCTGCCGCACACGATCGAATCGTAATCTGTGAGAGGAACCGGATAAGCGGCAAGCGTTTCGTGACCTGACTCCTCGGTCCAAGAATCGGCGTAGAGGACGTCCCCCAAGCGCCCTCGCAACGCCCGCGTGTAACCGTCCACGCGATCCGTAGTTGCCGGGTTGTTCTTTGGGCCCATGAGGGCGAGGACGTTCTGCGCGCCGCGCGCCACCAGATACTCGCCGGCGGCCTGGGCGCCCTCGGAATCATCCGCGTAGGCAAGTGAATAGGAGCCAATGCCGTGGTCCAGACTGGGACGTCCGCATAAGACGAGAGGTATGTCCGTGCGGCTGATCTCCGCCAGAAGCGTGTCCTCGGTGTACGGAGAAAGGTGGATCATCGCGTCCGCGACACCTTGGGACAGCAGCCGGACCGCTTTCTTCTGTTCCGAGAGCGTTGATGACATCAGCAGGATCGGCGTATAGTTGCTCTCCCCCAACGCGTCCAAAATGCCGCGAAACATGGTGGCGTATGTGGGGTCACCGAACAGTTCATCCACAGGTTCCGTCAGGACCACGGCGATGGATTCAGCGCGCCCCTTCGCAAGACTCTGCGCCGACTTCGACACCTTGAAACCAGTCTTGAGGATGGCATCTTGGACCGCATTGGTCTTGTCTTCGGAGACTTTCGCGCTGCCGTTGATCACCCGGGAAACGGTCGCGACAGATACCCCCGCTATTGCGGCAACGTCGTTGATTGTCACAACCGGTGTTTTCTTTCGGGTCATGAACTCTCCGTCTCCTGCTCGGTCGCACCTGGCGGCGTCACGCCTTGGTGGCGGTCCGGCCGCTCATGCCGCGCCTTTCCACCTCGGCTCACCTCCGCCCTGCCGGGCGTCACACCTTGGTGGCGGTTCGATCAAAGTGACGTTCCCGCCTTTGCCCATGCAAATCCTTGCGGCGCCCGGGCATTCTCTGTAGCCTGTGAACGGCATTTGAAACCGCTTACAAATAGTGTAACGCAGAACGGGAGCAACGTGGCCGAGAATTGGCTTGACCCCACACGTACCGGTAAAAACCGTTTGGACCCGCATGCGTATTTCTTTGCGTACGCGTCGGAGAAGAAGGCCGTAACCGGCGAACGCGCGAAATCTTACGGGTTCCAAAGCCTTGAAGGCGCCTGGGACTTCACCCTCTTCGACTCCCCGTTTCGCCTAGACGATGCGCTACTGAAAGCACTCTCAACAACTTCCCCACCTCTGTCCGTCACTGAACTAATGCAAACGGTTTCAGTCCCCCAAGACTGGCAGGCAGACGGGTTTGGACAGAGGCACTACACCGATGAGGGTTACCTGTTCCCCGTCGCTCCCCCCAAGGTGCCGCACCTAAATCCCACCGGGCTTTACCGCAAGGAGTTCCAGGTGACGATGCAGCC
>CAZTTD010000134.1:0-1512 GCA_964616925.1 uncultured Actinomyces sp. | reverse complement strand
AAGACGAAGCCACCGGAAAAGGCAGAGAACAGGTGGTCCTCCGTTTCGATGGAGCAGAGGCCTACCTTGAGGTCTGGTTGAACGGCAACCAGGTTGGGTGGTCCAAGGGCTCGCGACTGTGCGCGGAGTTCGACGTCACCGACCATCTAGTCACCGGAACGAACACAATCGTCTGCAAGGTGCAGCAGTTCGCCGACTCCTCCTACATCGAAGATCAGGACATGTGGAGCGGCGCGGGGTTGTTCCGTCCCGTCTACTTGTACACCCGCCCTCGAACCCGAATCACGAACACCGTCATCACCACGGCTTTGCGAGACTTTGCCGACGCCCCACTGACGGACGAAACTGCGGACGCCGTCCTCGATCTGACCATCGAGACCCAGGGCGCAAAAGCGGTTCAGTGGGAGATCCAGACGATGGATGGCGCAACGGTCGCGTCTGGCGAAGTGCGCGATGGCGCAACGGTCTCGTCTGGCGAAATGCGGAATGGCCCCGTGTTCAGCATGTCTGAGATTGTCGAGGACGTCCGGTGGTGGCACCCCGAATCCCCAACTCTTCACAGAATCCTGCTCACGCCAGTCGACAACCACGGCCACGGCCCAACTGTCGTCCCGGTCGTTTTCGGCTTCCGCGACATCATGACAAAGGACGGGATCCTCCACCTCAACGGCCGCTACATCGCAATGCACGGCGTGAACAGGCACGACGCCAATCCCCACACCGGGCGCGTAATCTCCGTCGACGACATGGTCAAGGACCTCACCTTGATGAAGGAGCACAACATCAACGCGGTCCGCACGGCCCACTACCCGAACGACCCCCGTTTTTATGAGCTCTGCGACCAAATGGGACTCATGGTTCTGGCCGAAACTGACTTGGAAACGCACGGGATGGAGCTGGTGGGCGAGCCGAATCTGATTGCGTCCTCGCCAGAATGGAAGACCGCGTTCGTTGACCGTATTGAGCGCCACGCCAAAGCCCAGATCAACCACCCCAGCATCGTCATCTGGTCCCTTGGCAACGAATCAGGTTGGGGCGACAACTTCCGCGCGATGTATGAGGCGTGCAAGCGGATCGACCCCATCCGCCCCGTCCTCTATGAGGAAGACCGGGACGCGGAGGTCGTTGACATTGTCTCCACCATGTACTCCCGCGCGGCCCAAATGGATGACTTTGGCCGGCATCCGATGCCCAAGCCCCGGATACTCGTCGAGTACGCCCACGCCATGGGCAACAGTCCCGGCGGCCTTTCGGAGTATCAGGAGGTGTTCGACCGCCACCCCTCGATCCAAGGCCACTTCGTCTGGGAATGGGCTGATCACGGCGTCTTTGCCACGGCCGACAACGGCAAGCCGACCTACCTCTACGGCGGCGACTTTGGGGATGAGCCGAACAACGGCAACTTCTGCATCGACGGGCTTGTCTTCCCCGATAGGACCCCCGGGCCCGGTTTGGTCCAGTACGCGCAAGTCATCTGCCCTGTGAAGGTAAAGGTGAAGGCGAAGGCGAAGG
>CAZTTD010000133.1:0-3429 GCA_964616925.1 uncultured Actinomyces sp. | reverse complement strand
GGCAACTGCACAAAACAATGCGGACATCGGTCATCAACGCTGTTCAGCACCTCCAAGTAGTCACCCAACCCAGAGTCAGCCGCCAAGGCTTGCAGTTCCGACCAATACGGCGAGGACGCCAAGGTCGGGAACTCATCACACGAGGGTGGTTCTTCGTCTTGAGCGAGGGCGGCGCGTAACGCACGAACCTGCTCACCAGCAGACCGGCAGGCACGGACCTCTCCGAAGAAATCTTCCACCAACTGATCGTTCTCCGAAACATCATGAGTCGGCGCTATGGTTTTTAAGAACCCCCTCAGCAGAGTCTCGTCCGGGCTAAATCCATCGGGATCCACACCGATTCGACGCATGAGTGAGCGGGCACGCGCCGCGCCTTCTTCGGCACCCTCCCAACGCAGAGCATTGACGTAGGCAGCTGCCGTTATCGCGGAATCCTCTTGTTCCGGCCACTCCTCAACAGCATTACTGATCTGACGTAGCCAATCAATCGCCGTGGCGGGATCCGGTCTGCCGCGACCAGCGACGTAGTTGGCGACGCGCAGCGCGAAATCAGTGTTACGCCCTTTGTGCCGTGGATCAAGGAGCATGGGGATCAGCCGCGATGTTGCAAGCTGGGCTCGGGCCGAATCTGCCGACGTCTCATCGTTGCCGGGCGCGCCATCAGATTCCTCATAGGACTGCGAATCCAGGGCGTTCTCATGGGCCCCGCCGCCGCCTTCCCACGTGGGCGCACGCCCACCCTCGTCCACTCCCTCGTCATCGGCGACTTCGTCGTCGGACCACAACCCTCGATCCTCGCTCAACGAACGCAAAAACCGGTCTAGGAGGGATGCAGCCGCGGAGTGCTCCACTGTGCGAACTCGGTCGCCTAGACGCACGGAAAGAGGAGCCAGATCCGCAGCCGTAACCCAGCCCCCGCGGGTTGCAGCGCTCAAATCAGTGGCACGCCCCGACCGCGGCAGAGACTGCAGCACAGGGTTGTCTATCAGTAGCTGCGCGACATCCGCCAAGTCGTCGGGGGTTTCCGTGCCACTCGCAATGGATGCGACCTTCACGGCGTAGTTACCAAAGGCTCTGGCAAGCGCCGCAGCCTCGGCTTGAGCAACGAACCCCTCAGCAACCGACTGTCCGATCACAAGTGTGACTGTCAGGCGTCCCTCCAGTTTCAACAATTCTCCTGCTACGTCCTCGATCGAGCACGCAAAGTTCCCCACGTCGTCGACCAACACCTCTTTTGAAACGAGTTCTTGAGCGCCCGCATATACGTGCAAGGTGGCGGGTCCCCTAAACGACGAGTCCAGCACCGTCCCCGAAAGAGAGTCCCCTTCCGATACCGCACGGATAACCGCACGCATCTCAAGCCCCTCCTCAAGCATGTCGTGGTCGCTCTCGACGAGGACGGGGACTTCCGAATCAGTTACGCTCCACAGCTCGCCCTCGCCCCCAAATCTGCGGAGCACGGATACTTCAACGTTTTGACCAAACAGCGCCGCACCAGTCGCGTTGGCGCTTCCGGAGAGAACGATGCTGCCATCCCGACAGGCGATCTCAAACAGTTTCGCGTGCAACGGGCGGTCGTCTTTGTCAAGAAAACTGATGGACACGGGCTCAACTGCAGCTCCCGTCGGCCACGACGTCTTGATGAATCCGCCGACGCTACCAGCATCAGGAACGTGGACCCGGACGGGCACGCCACCAAGCAGATCCGCCAGTTTCTTGAGCCCGGCACCCGTGGAATCGAAGTAGGGCGAGGTCACCGTAATGGCCGAAGCGCCTCCCAGTTCGAGGGCGTGTTCGCGGATCGCCTGGGCAATGTTCGAGTCCTGGTTGTGAACCACACGGATGCTCTCGTTGGCCGGATAGTCAACCACTAACTTTTGAATGCGAGATGCCGCGGAGCGCAGCGGCTTCGTGTCTTCGATGCGGACGCGGGGATCGCGGACGAGGGTGTTAAGAAAGTCGGCGATGTCCTCAAACGCGTCACGGGCGAAGCTTGGGTGGAGGTGGATCAGGGTTTCTTGGTTCATCCCCCATCCGCCGAAGGTCAGGTTCCCAGAGCCAACCAGCGCGTGAACGTCACCGTCTTTGAACAGGAGGACGATCTTCGGGTGAAATACTCCCCCGCGGACCAGCACTGGTTCAAGCTGGTAGCTGCGCCCAACGCGTCGGGCACCGTGCTCACTCAATGCGGAGCGAACTCCGACCAAGTCGGAGTAAACGAACACGTTAGATGTTCCACCGCGGATCAACCGGTCGAGAATCTCCACTTCGAAGAAGGACAGGCTGAGCGAGAATGTCGTGAATATAGCCTGGTCCCACTCCGCAGCCCCCAGTATGTCGAGGAGATTCGGCGCGGGATCGCGTTCAGTCATCATCGTCTTTCTGTCTGGTTGGGCGAGGGCGGCTCCGGGACCATCGCGCACACGACCTTCGCGATGAACCGCGGATCCTCACTGTCCACAACAATCATCTCCTTCGTGCCGGGGTACAAAGAGATCAACTCAACGTCAGGGAGGAAGTCACCGGTAGAACGCATGACTCAATCGTACGAGGGCGGGGCGACCAGCGTGCGTCATCTACCCGGGGCAACGGCATAATGACCCCATGGATGACACGTCGGAAATATACAACCCCAAGGGCCTCTCGCAAGCGGAACTCATCCGCAATGTGTACGCGCTACGGGACTTGCTCGATTCAGGGTACAGAGCGCAGGCGCACCCCTCCGGGTGGCCTGAATACGACGACCGCGTGTTCCAGGGCATCTTTGCGGCGCTGACGCTGCTCGGACGCGACGTCGACTACCACGCTCACAAAAGAGACCTGCACCGCGACGGAATACCGCAGGCCACGCGAGAGGAACTGTCCACCTGGTTTACGTACACCGCGCGTGGAGAGTATTGGTGCACCGGTTACGTCTCTGGGGTGATCGAGGACGGAGAGCTGCAAGCCATCACGCGGCGTTTAGTGGAGTTGCTCGAGGGCGGAAGGGGTCGCGCGCCTTCGGGATCGCCTTCGGGGGCGAAGCGAAAATGACGCCGGACACGCACCCTGGCGCCCTTAAGTGCCTGGAAGGCCTGACCGCGGAAGATGCAAGATCCGTGACCCACCGGTACAGGGGATTCGGGACTGCTTACGACTTATCAGTCTTTGCCGCGCGGCCAAGCGCACCCGCGACTCACACCACCTGGTCTGCGACAGGGTCACCACGACCCTGACCGTGACCTTCAAGAGCGGCAAGAGATGCGAGGCATCGGTACACGACGGGCAGACTCTGACCCAGGGGCAGGACCGGACGCTTCACGCCCTCTGTCCACTTGCTAGTCGCTATGGCCTTGGAGTCGCGGAGCTCGAGGCTCTTTAGATGCTGCGGCAAACGGAGTAGGATTGAATCCTACTCACATCATGGAGGCGCTCATGCGTACGACGAAG
>CAZTTD010000132.1:0-3446 GCA_964616925.1 uncultured Actinomyces sp. | reverse complement strand
TTTGCCCTACCGCACGCGCGGGCGCGCCACCAACCGCATGGCCGCCCAGTCCGGGGCCACAGACTGAGACGAGGTCGCCTTCAGGCCTGCGATCTTCGCCGCCTCCGCAATCTGGTCCACAGGAACAGCCGCCGCACGACCCGGTTTCGGCGTCATCACAAAAATGGTTCCGCCGGCATCGTCCAGGTTCGCGGCCGCGTCCAACAGGACATCCGCCAAGTCTTCCTCAAACGCATCATCGGACCGCCACCAAATCAACACGCCGTCGACCATGTCGTTGTAGTCCCAGGCGACGATCTCCCCGCCTATCTCCTTCTCCACCGCCGCACGCAGCTCATCGTCCACGTCCTCATCAAAGTAGAACTCCTGAACCACCTGAGAGGGAGTGAACCCTAGGCCTTCGCCCACCTGAAAAACCACCTTCCACTGCCAATGAAGAAGGTCGAGGGCGTCTGCCACTCAACCTGGCGTCACCTATTGTAATGGTCGATGCGGGTTAGGTGTAACGCTCGGCACACGTTAGCCCCGCCCTCGCCCCAGAATGTGTGATCTGTGGCAGACTGGCGCGCCCTCGTCCGCACCTGAGTCAAACATCATGGCCCCAAAGTCCCAAGACCGGTGCCAATGTGACGCAAATTGTTGGACAATGGAAGCATGCGCGTTCGCCACCTAGCGGACGGTCAAATACTTCAAGGATGTGGTTGCTAGTGAGCCCTTTGAACAGGCCGGTTGTAAACGGAATGCTCAGCCAGGTACCCGACAACGATCCCGATGAGACGCAGGAATGGGTCGATTCTCTGGAGGGTCTGATTGCAGAAAAAGGTGCGCCGCGTGCGCGCTACCTGCTGCTGCACATGTTGGATGAGGCGCGTCGTCGCCACGTTTCCATTCCGCTGGAGACGACGACTCCGTACATTAACTCAATCCCCGTTGAGCAGGAACCCTACTTCCCCGGCGACGAAGCCATGGAGAAGCGGTACCGCATGTGGATCCGTTGGAACGCAGCGGTCATGGTCACTCGTGCTCAGCGTCCCGGTGTCGGCGTGGGCGGGCACATCTCCTCCTACGCGTCGGTCGCGACTTTGTATGAGGTCGGATTGAACCACTTCTTCCGCGGCAAGGATCACCCCGGCGGCGGAGACCATATTTTCTTCCAGGGTCACGCGTCACCTGGCAACTACGCGCGTGCGTTCGTTGAGGGGCGTTTGGACGAGGCCGATTTGGACGGCTTCCGTCAGCAGGCTTCCACCAAGCACGGACTGCCTTCCTACCCGCACCCGCGCCAGTTGGACTGGTTCTGGGAGTACCCGACGGTCTCGCTGGGCCTGGGCCCGGCTGCCGCAATCTACCAGGCGTGGATTGATAAGTACCTGCACCTTCGCGGACTGAAGGACACCAGCCAGCAGCACACGTGGGCATTCGTTGGTGACGGTGAGATGGATGAGCCGGAATCGCGTGGCCTGCTGCAGATGGCTGCCATCCAGGGGCTGGATAACCTGACGTTCGTTGTGAACTGTAACCTGCAGCGGCTGGATGGTCCGGTCCGTGGTAACGGCCAGATCATTCAGGAACTGGAAGCCTTCTTCAAGGGCGCCGGCTGGAACGTCATCAAGGTGATTTGGGGTCGCGGTTGGGATCAGCTGCTGGCAGCTGACAAGGACCACGCCCTCGTCAACATCATGAATGAGACGTTGGATGGCGACTACCAGACGTTCAAAGCCAATGATGGCGCGTATGTTCGTGAGCATTTCTTTGGGCGTGACCCGCGCACGAAGGCAATGGTGGAGAACTGGACGGATGACCAGATCTGGGACCTGCGTCGCGGTGGGCACGACTACCGCAAGGTGTACGCGGCGTACAAGGCTGCGATGGAGCACACGGGCCAGCCGACGGTGATTTTGGCGCACACGATTAAGGGATACGCCCTCGGGCCGTCATTTGCGGGTCGCAACGCAACACACCAGATGAAGAAGCTTTCCGCGGACGACGCGAAGCTCCTGCGTGACAGGCTACAGATTCCAATCTCCGATGAGGAACTGGACAAGACGCCAGGTGCGCCGCCCTACTACCGCCCGCCGGCGGATGACCCCGCCCTCGTCTACATGCATGAGAGGCGTCAGGTTCTGGGTGGCTACCTGCCGGAACGCAAGAAGCGTGAGCCGAAGTGGGAGACGATTCCGGAGCGGCCATTCGCATCCCTGGGTAAGGGTTCGGGGACGCAGAAGGTAGCCTCCACGATGGCGTTTGTACGTGCGCTGAAGGACCTGATGAGGGACAAGCAGGTCGGCAAGTACGTGGTGCCGATCATTCCGGATGAGGCGCGTACGTTCGGCCTCGACTCCATCTTCCCGTCGGCAAAGATCTTCAACACACACGGCCAGAACTACACGGCTGTGGATGCGGACATGATGCTGTCGTACAAGGAATCGACTGAGGGTCAGATTCTGCACACGGGTATTACGGAGGCAGGATCGGCGGCAGCGCTGCAGGTCACGGGTACTTCGTACACCACGCACGATGTGCCGCTGCTGCCGGTGTACATCTTCTACTCCATGTTCGGCTTCCAGAGGACGGGTGACCAGTTCTGGGCGGCCGCGGACATGATGACGAAGGGCTTCGTTGTTGGCGCGACGGCTGGTCGGACCACGCTGACGGGTGAGGGTTTGCAGCACCTTGATGGCCACTCCCACCTGCTGGCGTCGACCAACTACGGTTTCGTTTCCTACGACCCCGCGTACGCCTACGAAATGAAGTACATCTTCAAGGACGGCATCCAGCGGATGTACGGCAAGGACGACCCGCGCGACCCGAACGTTCTGTACTACCTGACGGTGTACAACGAGCCGGTGGTGCAGCCCGCAGAGCCCGAAAATTTGGATATCGAGGGCGTCCTGCGCGGCATTTACAAGGTCGACGATCACACGAACAACGGTGGCTTGAAGGCTCAGATCCTGGCGTCCGGCGTTGGTGTGCCGTGGGCGCGGGAGGCTCGCCAGATGCTGGCTGACGACTGGGGCGTTGATGCTGCGGTCTGGTCAGTTACGTCTTGGAATGAGTTGCGCCGCGATGGCCTGGAGGCGGATGAGCACAACTTCCTCCACCCGAATGAGGAGTATCGTCACCCATTCATCTCCCAGCAGTTGGCGGGGACGGAGGGTCCGTATGTTGCGACCTCGGACTGGATGAGTGCGGTGCATGACCAGATTCGTCCTTGGATCCCGGGTCGTTACCTGACGCTGGGTACGGATGGGTTTGGTATTTCGGATACTCGCCGTGCTGCGCGCCGGTACTTCCACGTGGATGCGGAGTCGACAGTGGTCCGGGTCCTGCAGGGCTTGGTCTACGACGGCAAGATGGATCACGGTGTGATTCAGCAGGCCATCGATAAATATGAGCTGTTCAACTACGCGATTGATGCTGCTCCCCCACTAACCGACTAGGGGTCT
>CAZTTD010000131.1:0-3468 GCA_964616925.1 uncultured Actinomyces sp. | reverse complement strand
CGTTGTGCCCGGGCACAACGTTCGACGGCGGGCACATCATTGCAAGTTGGGCACATCGTTAGCAGCTCGGCGGTCAAGCATGGTGTCTATGTGAACTATCGATAGTCCGCCCGGAAGCCTCTTGTACATACAGGAAACTCACCCGGAAGCAACAAAAGTCGTGTTCTGTCTCAAGACAGGAGACAAACACTCACCCCTGGGCACACGTCATTGATGGGCACCATGTTTAACGATCGGGTTTCACAGCCTTGGGTGCTCAATAGGTGCGGAATGGGTGCGGAATGGGTGCGGAATGAGTTGTGCCCCCAAGGTGATCCGGAGCGAGTGCCGCCGAAGATACATACGGGGGCCGAAACTACATAGCGGGGTAAAGATTACAGTGTTTTTATTGGCTTTTTGTTACCCCGTATGTATCTTCGGCCCCGCTATGTATCCTCGACGCGGTAATTTGACGCTGTGGTCCCCTGGCTGCCATTAATTCTTGGGCCGCAACAGCGGTACAGCGGTGCAGGAGTGATGCAACAGCTGTGCAGGCGCCGCGCAGCAATGGTTGCCACCAATTCCTGGATTAACCGCTTTGACGCAACAATTCCCGGATCCACCGCAGCGGTTCAGCAGTTTTCAGACGACGCGCGCAAGACTGGATTGCCCTTGGGGCAACTGCCTGCTTGTTTCCTGCTCAGTTTTGGTAACGACGTGCCTTAGATCGCCGCTTTAGCTATGCGACAACGGCAATCTTGAACGATAGCGATGATCCAACGTGCCGGGCCGCAAATTTGGAGCACTCCGGCCCCCTACCACCGCCTATTCACCGCGTCCAACACACGACCCACCGCGAAAAGCGCGGGCGTGAACCGGCAGTCACAACCCGAACCGCAAAATGATCAGGGGTCCGCGTGGCCAGGACCCGAACCGGACCCAAGTCAGCTCCGAACCGGGCCGCAACCACAGCGAACCCCTAACCGACGCCAAAAACCACTACAGCGACAAATGCCTCTTTACTGAGTCCCCAAGCAACTCCGCCAAACCATCAGCCTGTAGCTGGGTGGGCGCTTCGACCATCACACGAACCAAGGGTTCCGTGCCGGAGGGACGCAACAGAACGCGGCCGTTCTCACCCAAGAGACGCTCCACATACTGAACCGATTCCACAACCTCAGGATGATCCAAGCCGTGACGATCTACACCGGACACATTGACCAGAGTCTGCGGCAACCGAGGAATATCAGACACCAACTCAGCCAGCGACCTCTTCGACTTCTTCACCATGCGAGCAATCAACATCGAAGTCAGCACACCATCACCCGTGGTTGCGTATTCGGAGGCAATGACGTGCCCCGACTGTTCACCACCCAGGGAGTAGCCACCGGCACGCATTTCCTCAAGCACGTACCTATCCCCCACCGCACTGCGAACGACATTAATCCCCTGAGATTCCATGGCGTTCACAAGCCCAAGGTTCGACATCACGGTCACCACCAGCGTGTCCTCAGCCAGCTTCCCTTCGTCACGCATCTGACGGGCGAGGGCGCCCATGATCTTGTCACCGTCAACCAGTTTTCCGGACCCATCAACCGCCAGGCAGCGGTCCGCGTCCCCGTCAAACGCGACCCCAAAATCTGCACGAGACGCCACAGTCGCTGCCTGAAGCTGTTCCGGATGCGTAGATCCACAGTTGTCGTTGATGTTTCGCCCGTCGGGGGAAGCATTGATCACAACGACATCCGCGCCACTGCGACGCAACGCCTCTGGGCCGAACACGGATGCGGCCCCGTTCGCACAGTCCACAGCGATGCGCAACCCGCTCAAGTCCGTCCCACAAGAGGCAACCAGGTGGTCAACATAGCTCTTTTCAGCGAGGTCGTCGTCATACCAAACCTCACCCACATCAGCACCAATGGGACGTTCCCAAGGCTGGTCCAGCAACGCCTCCATTTCGTCCTCGATCGAATCTTCCAGCTTGTAGCCACCGCGCGCAAAGAACTTAATCCCATTGTCCGGCATCGGGTTGTGGGACGCCGAAATCATGACGCCCAAGTCAATGATGCTGTTCGAGGCCGCTATGTGCGCCACCGCAGGTGTAGGAACAACACCAACGCGAACGACGTCCATGCCCGCGGCCGCCAGTCCTGCCGCGAGGGCGTGGTCAAGGAATTCGCCAGAAATACGAGTGTCCCGTCCGATGATGGCACGAGGGCGTCGACCGCGCTCTTTGTTCGTCTCAGTTCCGCCGATCCTCCGCGCTGCGGCCTCCCCCAAAGCCAACGCCAACTCCGCCGTAATGTCCCTGTTTGCTAAACCGCGAACACCATCGGTACCGAACAGTCTGGCCATAGTTATCTCTCTTCGTTCGACCTAAACAGCAGTTGGACCACGTCCCCACCGATCCCCAAGAATCAGTTGGACTACGTCCCTACCGATCCCCAAGTATAAAGACAGTGTCCGACACTTACGTGGGACGTGTCAGGTCTCCTATTTTCGCAGACACCCCAAATGGCGGCGCTTCCCGAAACGGACTGTGGGCGGTGTTGTTGGTTGACCGGTTGAAGCTAGGCATTGACGCCTGCCAGCTGTCTGTTCAGCTTTGGGTTTGTCCGGCTTTGGGTTTGTCGGCGCTTCATTAGAGGGGTTGTGGGTGGCCGCTTGGTTCACGGCTGGTTGTGCCATGTCGCCACGGTCGTGCGCGACTGACTGGTGGGATGGTTGGCCCGAGAAGTCTTCTTGGGGTGCATACATGCGCGCCGAGTTGGCTCTCCTTATGTCGAGTTGGCTTTGTTCGGATCAAGTTGGCTCTAGATGGTCCAAGATGGCACGGCACAAATCAAGTTGGCTCTAGATGGTCCAAGATGGCATAGCCATCTTGGGGGTTCGGATGCCATCTTGGCGATTTCCGTGGTTGGCCGCGTTGTGCGCCGTTGCCGTCGCCGTTGCCAGTCCTGCGGGGACTGGTTCCTGCGCGAGTCGGTCCTGCATGGACCGGTGCTGCACGGGTCAGTGGCTTCCAAGATTTCTAAGATCGAAGGTTATCCACAACATCGATGGTTAATCCCGGGATTAACCATCGATCATGTGCCACAACCTTCGGTCTTAGGAAACCGTTGATCATAAACACCTAGGAATGTCGGCGCAACCGCCACCTGCCTCAGTGTGGCTACCGTTGTCCCCAGGGTTGGCTGCGTCAGTGTGGAGACCGTTCACCCCTCAAAACTACATAGCGGGGCCGAAACTACATAGCGGGGAAAGATTACAGCGTTTTTATTGCTGTTTTGTGTCCCCGTATGTAGTTTCGGCCCCCGCATGTAGTCTCGAGAGCGGTTTAAAGCCCGCAAGAGAACGATTCGTTCAGTGAACCCAGATTTCAAGCACCTTGAAGCGCCCGGTGCTCATCAATAGCGTAACAACCCCTGGGCGGCGCACCACAACACACCGAACGCACTCCGCACGCGCTCCGAACTCACACCGCACGCA
>CAZTTD010000130.1:0-3682 GCA_964616925.1 uncultured Actinomyces sp. | reverse complement strand
CTTCGTCTCCAGCGACCATGTCTTTGCGGAGTTCTTTGATTTCTGCGCGAAGGTTGGTGTCCATGGTGGCCATGTCTGCGCGAAGGTTTTGATCCATGGTGGTCATGTCTGTGCGGAGGGCTTCGTCTCCAGCGACCATGTCTTTGCGGAGTTCTTTGATTTCTGCGCGAAGGTTGGTGTCCATGGTGGCCATGTCCGTGCGCAGATTTTCGTTCATTGCCGCCATGTTCGTGTCCATGGTTGCCATATCCTTGCGGATCGCCCCTAGCTCCGTCTTAAGATCAGAGCGCAGGGAGGAGATCTGATGGGTCATCATCCCCCACATGCCAAGCATCAATGAGGCACCTGTTATCAGGATGCCCAGGAGCTCAATCGACATTGTCACCATCCTTCGATTATGACTCAGTTATGATGCTAAGTCACTGGTTGGTTTCACCATTCCAACCCCGAAGGGACCATGCAAGCGACAAATTCTCTTCCTGTGGATTCCGCCAGGCCGGGCGCACGAAGACCGGCACGGACGGGGTGAGCAGGCGGGGCGCACGAAAACCAGCCCGCACGGGGGAACGCGCGAAAATCGGCGCACGAAAACCAGCTGCCTGGGTGAGCAAGCGAAAACCAGCAACGCGGCCACGCCACAACCCTCCCGCCTACCGCGGCGACCCCACAGCCCTCCCACCTACTGCGCCATCCGCGGCGCCATAGCCTCCATCTGCTCAAGCACCTGCACCACCGCGTCCGGCGTCTTATCCGGCGGATACTTGTATTTCCGCAGCAGCCGCTTCACGCTCACACGCAGTTTTGCCTTCACATCCTCCCGCACAGTCCAGTCCGTGCGAACGTCGTTGCGCATGATCGACACCAACTCCCGCGCGATCTGCGCCAACGTGTCACTGCCCATCACCTCAACAGCAGACTCGTTTTGGGAGACCAGGTCGTAAAAGGTCAGCTCGTCCACACCCAACGGCGGCGCAAACTGCTCCCCACGCCGCGCCTCAGCCACAACTTCCTGCGCCATGTCCGCCAAAGCAGAAAGAACCTCTGCTGCCGTGAGCTGCAGGTTCACATACCGAATCATCAGGTCATTGACGCGCTGCGAAAACTGCTGCTTCCGCACCGTATTATTCCGCGCAACCACACCCATCTCTGCGATCAAGGTCGCCTTCAGCGCCTCGATGGCCAGTTGCGCGCGGCTCGGCTGTGCCGCCTCCTCCAACCACGCCGGCGTCAACGTATCCAGGCGAGGGCGGGTCAACCCTGCATCCTCATAAATATCAATAACCCCATCCGACTCCGTCGAGGTCACAATAATGTCGCCCAGCAGCCGCCGAATCTCCTCCGGCACCGGCTCCCCGCGCGACAGCCGGTCTTCGGCCTCCAGTTTCGCCAGCCGTACCCGCACTTCCTCATAAAACCGCACCAACGGATGCTTCTGCTGCATCTCCGCTAGGTTCGCCGCGATCGCAAAGTTCCGCGCCATCCCCACCGCAATCGCGCGATACCGGTCGGCAAGCGGCCGCTTGTTCGGCGCGCCCTCGACCCTATTCCCCGGCGAGCGCGGATCCCTCAAATAGTTCGTCACCTCCGCCGCCGCCTTCAGCGGCCCCGTCTTCGGATTGGAGTTGTACGTGACGCGCCAGTTGATCCCCGAGTCCGGGCCGACGATTTGTTCGAGGGCGGAAAGCGCGTCCAGCACGTTCTGCGCCGCCTCCTCCGCCTCCATGCCAGGCCGACCCCCGCTGGCCTGCGCAGTCGTGGTCGTCCACTCCTTCATCGCGGCACTCAGGTTCTCCGCGATCGGCGCGTAGGCGACTAGGAGCCCGTCCTGCTTGCCCTCAAAAGTCCGGTTGACCCGCGCCAACGTCTGCATCAGCAGCGCGCCCTTGATCGGCCGGTCCAAGTAAAGCGTATGCAGGGGAGGAGCGTCGAACCCGGTGAGCATCATGTCTTTCACGATCACGATCTCCAGCGGGTCGTCAGCCTCCTTCAGCCGCTTCTTCACCTTCGCGGTCTGGGAGGGGCGGCGCATGTGCTTCTTGATGTGCTCCGGATCAGACGGGCTGGCCGTGTAGATGACCTTGATCTTGCCGCGCTCATCGGCCTCGTCATGCCAATCCGGACGCAACGCGATGATCTCCTCACACAGCCGCGCCGCGATGTCGCGCGTCGCCGCCACCACCATCGCCTTGCCCGGAACCCCGATGAACGGTTTCATCGCCGCGCGCCGGTTTTCCCAGTGTTGTACGAGGTCGGAGGCCAGTTCCGCCAGTCGCTCCGGCGCGCCATACACCGTGTTGAGCACGGCGACGCTGCGCTGCAGGCGCTCCTTGTCGGCCTCGTCCAAAGACTCCGTGGCCTCTTCCGCGGCGTCGTCGATGTCGGAATCCTTCACCCCGGCGGCACGCTCCAGTTTGATCAGGCGTGGCTCGAACGCGACGGGAACGGTCGCCCCGTCCTCGACCGCACGGAAGAGGTCGTATGTGTCGATATCGTCGCCGAAGACGCGCCGCGTGTCCCGCTCCCCCTCCGCAATCGGCGTCCCCGTGAACGCGATCAAAGTGGCGTTGGGCAGCGCAGACTTCAGGTGCGCGGCGTATCCGTCGATGGAGTCGTAGTGGCTCCGGTGCGCCTCATCCACCACCACGATGATGTTGCGCCGGTCCGACAGCAGGGGGTGGTTGGCGTGAGCGTCGCGCTCCTCCTTGGTGAGCCCGAACTTCTGCAGGGTGGTGAAATAGATGCCGCCGGTCCGTTGCTGATGGAGCTTTTCGCGCAACTGCGCCCGGGTCGTCATCTTCTCCGGCTGCTGCGGCAACAGCGTGGAGGCGGTAAACGCGTCGTAGAGCTGGGAGTCCAGCTCCGTGCGGTCCGTAATCACAATGATCGTCGGGTTCGCCATCCGCGGGTGCCGCATGATTTTCGCGGTGTACAGTTCCATTTCCATGGACTTACCGGAGCCCTGCGTGTGCCAAACGACGCCGGCCCGTCCGTCGCTGTCCACAGCCCGCACCGTGGATGCCACGGCTTTGCGCACCGCGAAATACTGGTGCGGCTTAGCGATCCGCTTGACCAGCCCCTTGTCCGTGGAGTCAAACGCGATGTAATCCCGGATAATCTCCCCGAACCGGTCGGTCTGGAAAACCCCGCTGACCAGCAGTTCCAGTTCCGTGGCGGCCTGGCCGTGGTAGTCGTCGGTGACGACCACTCCGTCCTCGTCCACATTCCACCGGGCAAAGTGGTTCCACGGCGTGAACGGCGTCCCGTAGCGCGCCGTCACCCCGTCCGACGCCACCACAATCTCCGCGAAACGGAACGCCATCGGCAGCTCCCGCACGTAAGTCTGCAGTTGGTTGAACGCGCCCTCGCTACTGGTCGCCTCAGTGCCCGCGCGCTTCAGTTCCATCACGCCAAGCGGCAGCCCGTTGACGTAGAGGACAATGTCGAAGCGCCGCTCATATTCCCGGTCGCGCACCGTCACCTGGTTGACCGCCAAATACCGGTTCTTCAGCGGATCCGCGGAGAAGAACCGCACGGTCGGGGTGACCAGGGTGCCCGTGTCGTCCACGTACGTAATGCCCCTGTAGCCGTCCAGCAGGATTCCGTGCATCCTGTGATTCTCGGCGAGGGCGTCCTGCGACTTCGGCGTCAACACCTCCGCGGCGGCCTGACGCAAGTATTCCGC
>CAZTTD010000129.1:0-3732 GCA_964616925.1 uncultured Actinomyces sp. | reverse complement strand
AACGCTGTAATTTTTGCCCGCTATGTAGTTTCGACGGGTTTTTCCTGTCTGCCGTCTCTGCTGTGCCAGCATCCGCCATGAAAAAAGGGGGGCGTCAGCACAACTGCGCGGCAGGTACCCGATCAACGCGCCCGCGATGCCCGATCAACACACTCGCGATGCCCGATCCACACACCCGCGATAGCCGATCAACGCGCCCGCGCTACCCGACCGACGCGCTCCTGCTTTCCAAAGCACCCTCTAAACAGGTGTTCACGGTCAACGGTTTCCTAAGATCGAAGGTTGTGGTGCATGATCGATGGTTAATCCCGGGATTAACCATCGATGTTGGGGATAACCATCGTTCTTAGAAACATCAGAGGCCAACAGCCCCCACAGCCCCTTTTATGAAGAACCCCTTTTATTCGCACTCGATCCGCACATGACCAGCGTCAAGACGAGGCGCGAACTCTAAGCGCGGCTCGGTAGCTGATGCGCAGGCCCTCCGGGCAACAGATGCCGACTTCGAGTATCCACTTCCTGTCTGCCGGAGAGACGTCTACTGCGGCCTGTTACATGAAAAGGCGGTTTGACGCCCGAGAGACAAGTGCAGATCCAGAGGGCGGGTGCCAATAGCCCCGAGAGACAAGTGCAGATCCAGAGGGCGGGTGCCAATAGCCCCGAGAGACAAGTGCAGATCCAGAGGGCGGGTGCCAATAGCCTCGGAAGACAAGTGCAGATCCAGAGGGCCGGCGCCCGCGTCCCTGAAAGATACGGGATATCCGCTCAGATACTGGATGTCTCGTTAAATACTGGATGTCTCGTTAGATACGCGATATTCGGCCCCGCTATCGCGTATTTAGTGGGACATCGCGTATTTATGCCGCTATCGCGTATCTAAGGGCACATCGCCACGTCGACGGCGCCGCGCGGGAGAGTAACAACCTGTGACCTGCGGCTTCTCCATCACCGCGCGATACCAACGGGAAAAATACCCCGACGCGAACGAGGAACCCAACCCGACCCAGACCTGCCCTCCGCCCTCTGCCCTCTGCCCTCTGCCCTCCGCCCTCCGTCCTCGTCATACTTTGGCATCTTGGTAGAAGGCGAGGGCGGTTTCGCGTGAGATTTTCAAGTCAACAACCGGTTGCGGATAGGCGGGCGTGCCCCACTCCTCGATGTTGGCGCGTAGGTATATTTCCTGGGGGTCGAATTTCTTGGCTTGAAGTTCGGGGTTGAAGATCCGGTAGTATGGCGCGGCGTCCGCGCCTGTCCCCGCAACCCACTGCCAGTTGAAAGGGTTACTTGCCAAATCGGCGTCTACCAGGGTGTCCCAGAACCACTCCTCACCAACACGCCAGTCGATGAGTAGGTTCTTGGTAAGGAACGAGGCCGTCACCATGCGGACCCGATTGTGCATCCAGCCGAGGCGCCAGAGTTGACGCATACCCGCATCCACCAGCCCAAAGCCGGTTCGCCCGGCTCGCCAAGCACGAAGATAATCCTCATTTGGTGGGCCCCAGAGGTCGTTGCTGAAGTCGGCGCGCCAATTCTGGGTGGCGAGGGCGGGAAAGTGAAACAGCGTGTGCCAAGCGAACTCCCTCCAACCGATCTCTGAAAGGAAAACGCGTGCGTCCTCCTCCAGTTCTGGGTGGGACCGTTGCGCCTCCATGGTCGCGTGCCAGACCTGGTAGGGACTGATTTCTCCCCATCTCAGGTGCGGCGAAAGACTAGAGGTGCCCGGCTTCGCGGGCACGTTCCGGTCCTCTCGGTAGGTGTGGAGGCGCTCCTTGAGGAAAAGGTCGAGGGCGTTTTGCGCGCCGCGTTCCCCCGGCTCCCAGGTTGCGCGCAAGCCCCCGGCCCAGTCCGGACTTGTTGGAAGCAGCCGCAAGCCGCTGACAGTCAACGTGGAAGCGGGAGCGGAAGCCGACCTGGGCGAGGGCGCGGGCGGGTGCGCAGATGCGGGCGAGGGCGCCGGTAGCGGGAAGCGCGGGGGCGGTCCCGAAGTGCAGGCGCGCCAGAATGGGGTGAAAACACTGTAGGGCATACCCTTTTTGGTTTTGATTACCCAGGGTTCAAAAAGTAGGTTCGCAGCAAAGCTCTCCGCCTCTAAACCAGCACCCACCAGTTCCTTTTTGAGTTGGGCATCTAACGTGCGCTCTGCACCGCCGTATCGGCGATTCCACAGGACTGTGTTCGCCCCGGTCTCTGCGAGGACCTGCCACAGCTCCTCCGCCGCGGGCCCGCGCCGCAGGATCAGATTGACGTTGAGTTTCTCTAGGTCGGAGCGGAGCGAGGTCAAACTGTGGTGCAACCACCATTTCGCGGCGGCTCCGAGTGGACGGATGCCGGGGGAGTCCTCGTCCAGAATGTAAAGCGCTATGACTGGCTGATTGTGCGTGAACGCGGCGTGTAGTGCGGGGTTGTCGGCTGTGCGCAGGTCGTCGCGGAACCAGACGATGACGGGGGCGTCCCCAGGAGCCAAACTCACGGAAGAGTCGTTCACCTGAGGAAGTCGAAGAATTTTGATTCCGGGGGCCAGCCCAGTTCGTCCTCGCCCTCCTCCTCCAGAATCTGGTCAACGAAATCGTCGTAGTCAACACGCGCATGGCGGATTGACCGCAAGACTTCCGTGGTGACTTCCTTGGGCCATCCCAGCTGCTCGTGGGAGTACCTGACTAACGCCATTAGCAGGTCGGGGTAGGACCGGAGCAGTTCAGGGGGAGCCGTCAACTTTCGGGGGATCAAGTCATCCAGGACTCGCGTCGACAAGGAAATACCCCAAGCCCGAGGGTCACCCGTCCCATAGCCGTCCGCGAAGTCAGTCAGGATCATGACGTCCACCTTGTCGACATCCCCCAGTCGTTTAGCATGCGCGGACTGGAGGAACTGATCGACGAACTCACCAACCTCTTCCTCAGTCCACTCTGCATGGGGGATACCCTCCCCGCCTTCTGGCATCAGGCGGAGCTGCCATTCCAGCAGGTTCTGATCCATCGGCCAGGTCTCTGTCTCCACCGGTGGGTAGGTTCTCTTGGTAACTTCCAGCGCTTGCAGGATGCGTGCGCGGGCGTCGGCCAAACTGATCTCGACCGGCGGTGAGTTGAACTCATCGCCCGGAAAGACCCCCTCGGTGAACTTCGAAGCGTCCCCAGGCAGTGCGAGTGCATCTTCCAAAAGAGTGGCGGCCAGGAGGTCCAGAAACACCGCGATGGTAAACGGCCCGTGCGGCGTAGCGATTTCCAGCAGAATCATCTCTTCGTCTTGTGCGACCGAACGAATCACCAGCGCGCGCACCGGGCGGATCTCATCCACTTTGCCAAGCCACGCGGGAAGACGCTTCAGGCGAGGGCGTACCTGCCTGGCGACCTTTCGCTTCAACAGGTCGTCATCCAACATTTCCGCCCAGACAAGCAGCAGCGCGTCCGTTTCAGGCTGCTTCGCAGCCAAGAAATCGGTGACGAGCTCATTCGTGGTTAGAGTAGGTCCATCGTCATCGTCTTCATCTACTGACGTTTGGAACCACGGGTCGGGCTCTTCAAGGGTGCTGGCAACCGATATTGAACTGGCCACGTCCAGTAGAGCCAGCGGCGACGGGTCGTCCACCGCCGACCCCAGAAGTTCGATCAGGTCCGGCACATCCGCGTATGTTTCGTCCATGGCACCACCTTACAGTGGCGGGGCGAGGGCGTTTTGCCCAGCGCGCGCGATGGTCATGTACCAAAAGCACGTCTAAAAATGTAGGAAAAGCAC
>CAZTTD010000128.1:0-3773 GCA_964616925.1 uncultured Actinomyces sp. | reverse complement strand
GCCGGGTCCGCCTCCCACACGGGCACCTCCGCATCGATGCGCCCCGCGTTGTTGACAAGGAGCGAGGGCGTCCCAACCGCCGCTACGATCCGCTCCACCGCGCCCGAAGCTTGGCCATAGTCGCCCACGTCAATCGGTTCGAGGACGATTTGCACGTCCGCCCTCGCCCCTATCGAGGAGGCCGCCTCCCGAAGAAGCCGCTCGTCTGTCGCGATCAGCCCCAGATTCCAACCGAGTTCCCCAAGCCGGTGCGCAATCTGGCGCCCAATCCCGCGCGAGGCACCCGTGACGATAGCTGTTGACATGCACCCCCGACAGGACTCGAACCTGCAACCGGTGGATTAGAAGTCCACTGCTCTATCCATTGAGCTACGGGGGCCCGGGCGCGCCAAAACGCGCCAACCAGTCCTGAGGATACTGCCCAAGGCGCACCTTGCGCGACCCGCACACCGACTTTGTGCGCGCCTGTGACGAACTACCCGCGGCGCAGACTTCGCGCGTACGTGCAGAACTACCCGCGGCGCCCGCACCGAACTAGGCGCGGCGCCTACTTCGCGCGTAGGCGCAGAACCGCGCGCCTACCAGAGCTCACTGGTTGCCAGACGCGCGCCCTCCACCAGCGCCCCCAGTTTCGCCCACGCGATCTGCGGGTGGATGCGCCCACCAAGACCGCAGTCCGTCGAGGCAATAACCCGCTCACGACCAACCCTCTCCGCGAACCTCACGATCCGGTCGGCGACCAGCCGCGGGTGCTCAACAACATTGGTCGCATGCGACACAACGCCGGGGATGATGACCTTGTCGGCCGGCAGCTCCACGTGGTCCCACACCCGGTATTCGTGCTCATGGCGCACATTTGCGCCCTCGAACGTATACCCGCCCGCGTTGATCTCCAGCATGGTGTCCACGATGTCCGCGAACGGCAAGTCCGTCGTGTGCGGGCCGTGCCAAGAACCCCAGCAAAGGTGGAAGCGGATCCGGTCTTCCGGCAGGTCGCGAAGCGCGTAGTTCAACGCGTCAACGCGCAACTTGGTGAACGCCACGTAGTCCTCAATGGCGGGTTCGGGGGTGATCTGGTCGAAGTTCTCCGCGATTGATGGATCGTCAATCTGGAGGATCAGTCCCGCGTCGACAATGGCCTTGTACTCTTCGCGCAGCACGTCCGCCCACGCGTAAATCCACTCTTCGTCCGTGGCGTAGTAGTCGTTGGATATGCGCGAGGCCGATCCCGGCGACAGGCTGGTCATGAACCCCTCCTTGGCGCCCGACGCCGCCAGCCCAGCCTTCAGTCCAGCAATGTCCGCCGCTATAGCATCCTGGCCGATATACGCGATCTCCCCCGTCGCCTTCGGGAACGGACGCACGTCGCCACCACCGCCGGTGAAGATACCCGATTCCGGGTCGTTGTAGGCCTCCGCGAAGATGGTCCGGTCGCGCCGATGTGCAAACCCGGTGAGGCGCACGTTGCCAGGCTCAGACTGTACGACGTCAGTCAACCAAGCCATGTCGTTGTCTATTTCGAGGCCGGACGTGCGCCCAAAAGAGTACGTCCACCACGCCCCGTAGTCCACGGCATGCGTCATTTCCTTGCCGTACTCACCGTCGCCAACCACGTCGATCCCGATTTCGGCTTGACGCTCAACTAACGCCACGACCTCATCCTGCAACAAACTGTCGAACTCTTCCGCCCCGCCAAAAAACTCTCCATTCAACCGGGCTTGGTTCGCGGCCAAAAGCTCCGGTGAGCGCGGCAGTGAGCCCACGTGAGTTGTGATGATGCGGTCTGTGGATTTTTCCATGGGGGTTCTCCTAGCGAGCCTTTTCGATACCCCGAACTTATCAATCATTCGCCGTGGCGGGGCTCCTGCCCAAACTACCTACGCCCACACCCCGGGAATCACCGTCGAGCAAGCCTGGCACGTTGCCGTTCCGCCCTCGCCCACATCCATGCGGAGCGTCCCCACGCGGTATCGGTCCCGCGGCACCACTTTCGCGCGGCAGTTCGGACAGTATGTGGACTGGCCGCCCGGGTCGTAGGTGTTGCCCGTGTAGACGTAGCGCTCACCCTCAGCCATCGCGATCTCACGTGCCCTCTTTAGGGTCGAGGGCGGCGTTGGCGGCACATCCATCATCCGATGCGCCGGGTGGAACGCGCTGAAATGGTGGGGCACGTCCTTGCCCAGGTTGGCGACGATCCACCGTGACATTGCGGTGATTTCCTCGTCAGAATCGTTCTTCCCCGGGATGAGCAACGTGGTGATTTCCAGCCAGCAGTCGGAACCATTCACGTACTCCAGCGTGTCGAGGACGGTGGAAAGCCGCGCGCCCGTCACCTTGCGGTAGAAGCCCTCCGTGAAACCCTTAAGGTCCACGTTCGCGGCGTCCATCGCGCTGAACAGTGCACGTCTGGGGGCGTCCTCTATGTAACCGGCGGTAACGGCGATGGGGCGGACGCCCTGGTCCCTACACGCGAGTGCCGTGTCAATGGCGTACTCCGCGAAAATCGTGGGATCGTTGTAGGTGAACGCGACCGATTCGCACCCCAGACGCCGAGCCGCCTGCGCGATCTGCCGCGGGGAGGCCTCCTGACCCAGCGCGTCGAACTGGCGCGAGGTTGAAATCGTCCAGTTTTGGCAAAACTTGCAGCCCAGGTTGCATCCGGCTGTCCCGAATGACAGCACATCGGAGCCCGGCAAAAAGTGGTTCAACGGCTTCTTCTCCACTGGATCCACCGCGAAACCGGAGGAGCGGCCGTAGGTGTCGAGCACTAGCCGCCCGCCCTCGTTCATCCTCACGAAGCAGAATCCGCGCTGGCCGTCGCGCAGTTTACAAAACCGCGGGCACACGTTGCACTGGACGCGTCCGTCTGCCGTGGTTTCCCACCACTGGGCGATGTGGCCGGCCATTATTCGCGCCTCCTGCCCAGGCGGTGTTCGCGGACCTGGTACGTTTCCACCGAGAGGTCCCGCGACCAAAAGTCCGGCGGCAGGCCCGCCTTCGCTTTAAGATTCGCCATGAACTCCGTTGGGTCCGGCAGTTGGTCCCAAACTTGCGGCAAGAACGTGGCGCGCCGGTCGCCGTACCTGATGACGACGCCGTCAACGCGGGGGCGCAGCATGTCGAGGGCGACCCGCTCGGCAGGTGCGAGCCCCACTTCCCAAAGCGGCTGAGGTGCGGAAAGTTCGGCAACCTCCAACTCCACCTCGGCGAACTCTGCCACCGTCAACGGAGGGAATCGCGGGTCGCGGAAAGCCGCGGAAAGGGCGTTGGCCACGACGTCCTCTCCAAGCGCCCGGCGCGCCTCCAACGAGCCAATACATCCGCGCAGTTTTCCACCCAACGTGAGGGTTACGAAGGTGGCGCCGGGTTGGGCGAGCGCGCCCTCTTCCCCCTCTTCCGATGGCGAGGACGTTGATGCCTTCGAGGGCGCCGGTGTTCGCCAGGACGTCGGCGTTCGCGAGGGCGTTGGCACAGCGAGCAGCGGCTCCCCCAACTCCTGTGCAATCGCGTTGTACGCGAGAGTCGGGAGTACGCTCGTTTGGTCAGGTGCGCCCGCGTCCCGAGCGTCCTCGCCGGGATCACCACGGTCGCCCTCGTTCGATCTGCGTTGGTCCGGATCGTCCTCGCCCCGACCGTCCTCGTCCGCATCGTTCGCAACCTGGTCCACCAACGGATCCGCCGACGCGGACATTTCCCCCGATGCGTTCGGATCCGCCGACGCGGACGGGGCCCAGGCGAGTGCGGGATAACCGACGACTCGCCGACGGTCACCC
>CAZTTD010000127.1:0-3782 GCA_964616925.1 uncultured Actinomyces sp. | reverse complement strand
GCCCAAATCGCCCTCGACCAGCCCCTATTAACTAAGGTCTTCCCCGTTTGTCGCGATTACCTTCTTATACCAGTCGAAAGAGTCCTTCCGAAACCGATCACCCGTCCCATTCCCAAAGTCGTCCAAATCCACGTATATGAATCCGTACCGCTTCGACATTTGAGACGTGGAGGCACTCACCAAGTCAATCGGCGCCCAACTGGTGTACCCCATGAGTTCCACACCCTCCTCAACCGAGCGAATCATCTCCTTGAAGTGCTTGCGGAAATAATCCACCCGGTAGTCGTCGTGAACCCGCCCGTCAGGGGTCAGCTCGTCGCGCATGCCCAGGCCATTTTCCACGATGAACAGCGGTTTGCCGTAGCGGTCATACAGGTTGATCAGCGTGATCCGCAGGCCGATGGGATCAATCTGCCAGCCCCATTCGGAAGACTCCAGATACGGGTTCTTCACGCCCAGAATGGTGTTCCCCGGAACCCGCTCCGCGTTCGGATCCACGGATTCCGTAAGGGACATGTAGTAGGAGAATGCGATGAAGTCGCACGTGTACTCCGCCAACAGTTCCTTGTCACCGGGAGCGAAGGGAATCGTGACACCCATGCGCGCCAGCATGTTCAGCGTCAGCCGCGGGTATTCACCATCGGCACACACGTCCGTGCACAGGTACAGCAACCGGTCCTTCTGCTGCGTCGCCAGCACATCTTCCGGGTTACACGTCAGCGGATATGTGGTGAGCGCCGTCAGCATGCACCCCATCTGCGAGTCCGGGTACATCTCATGCAAATCCCGCGTGACCAGCGCGGCCGCCACGAACTGATGGTGTAAAGCCGTGTAGTAGGCCTGCTCCAAGTCGCCCTCGACCGTCTCCTTAATGATGCCCGCGGACGTGTAGGGGTGGCGCGGAATGCTGTCCATCTCGTTGAACGAAATCCACATTTTCACCAGGTCCCCGTACTGCTCAAAGCAGGTTCGCGCGAACCGCTGGAAAAGGGCGATCGTGGAGCGGTCCAGCCAGCAGTTGTTCTTCAGGGCGAGGGCGAGCGGCTGATCATAATGCGACAACGTCACCAACGGCTCAATGTCGCGCGCCCGCATCTGCTCAAACAAGTCGCGGTAGAACGCCACGCCTTCGGGATTGGCCTCCTCTTCCTCACCGGTCGGGTACAGGCGCGTCCACGCGATCGACACGCGCAGCACCTTGAAACCCATTTCTGCGAAGAGGTCCAAGTCCTCCACGTAGCGGTGGTAGAAGTCAATGCTGCGGCGCTTTGGGAAGCGCTCCGTTCCGGTGTCGGCCATGGCCTCTTTGATGGAGTCCACGGTGACGACGTGGTGAGCTTCGTACTCTTTGGGGTCCAGGTTGGGATTGTAGGTTTGGATGTCGGTGACGGAGGGGCCGCGGCCGCCCTCGTTCCAACCGCCCTCGACCTGATTGGCGGCAAGGGCACCGCCCCATAGGAATCCTTTAGGCAACGACATCTGACTTCTCCTTCTGAGCGACGAACAGGATTGGGGCGCCGGACTGAATGGGGCCGGCCTCTAGCATGGGGTGGACCTGAACGTCGCCGTTGAGCACGACGATGGGGGTGGTGGGATCTGCTTGTGCGACGTCGAGGGCGTCCAGGTCAGCCTCCATCAAGAGGTCCCCGACGGTTACGGTGTCGCCTTGGGTTACGTGGGTGATGAAGGGTGCGCCTTTCAATCCGACGGTGTCTAGGCCGAAGTGGACCAGGACCTGCAACTTGTCTTCGGTTTCGATGATGATCGCGTGCTTGGTTCTTGCCAGTTTTGTGACGGTTCCGTTGACGGGTGCGTAGACGTGGCCGTTGGTGGGCTTGATGGCGACACCTTGGCCCAGGATGCCGCGGGAGAAGACTTCGTCATCGACGTCGGAGAGGGGGACTACTTCGCCCTCGATCGGGGCAAAGACTTCGGCTCCTTCGTCGGCGGTGAGGGCGGGTTCGGCAAGGGCGTCCTCGCCGGCATCCTTGTTCAGCTCGCGGATCGTTGCTGAATCGGCGTCGTTCCAGAGGAACATAGCCAGGACGAATGAGACAGCGAAGGAGATCGCGAAACCGATCAGCGCGTTGACGAAGTTCATCGGGTTTGATGCGTCAACGTACATGGAGACGCTGGCGGCTCCCGGGCCAACTGCGACGAAGCCAGCTACGGAGGTGAGTCCCAGGTAGGCGCCACCTGTGACGGCGCCACCAATGACGGATACGAGGGCGCGCTTGTTCTGCAGTGTCACGCCGTAGAGGGCCGGTTCCGTGATGCCGAAGAAGGCGGAGACGCCTGCGGAGATTGCGGTGCCCCGGAGGGTCTTGTTCTTGGTGCGGATGGCAACCGCGAAGGATGATCCGGACTCAGCGATGTTGTGCGCCAGGGAGGAGACCAGGTAGAAGGAGTCTTTCCCGTAGTCGGCAAGTGTCGCGATTGTTGGGGGGATGAATGCCTTGTGCATGCCGACGGAGATGATGAACGGTAGGAGGCCGGCCAGGATTGCGACGGCGACCCAGCCGAGTGTCGCATACAGCCACAGCATCGCAGCCGTCAGAATGCTTCCGATCCAGTATCCGAGGGGGCCCAGCAGGAAGATCATGATGGGGGAGACAATCACGAAGCACATGAACGGCACGAAGAAGACCTTGATTGGGCCGGGCGTCCAGCGGTTTATCCACTTCTCAACGAATGCTAGGAGCAGGACCGTGAGGATTGGAGGGAACACCTGTGCGTTGTAGGCAACGACAGGGACCTGCATGCCGAATAGGGCAATGCCTCCTTCCTGGCTGACAAGTCCGGTGAAGGCAGGGAATACAAGGAGGGAAACGATGGCCAGGGCCAGGGGGATGTTGGTGTTGAGTTTCTTCGCAGTCGTGTAGGTGACCAGAAGGGGGAGGAAGTAGAAGACCGCGTCGGTGAATGACACCAGGACCTGGTACGAGGCTGATTCCGCACTAAGCCAACCTACGGCATCCAGTAGCACCAAGAGGGACTTGAAGATACCTGCACCCGCGATGGCCGGGATGATGGGAACGAAAATGGAGACGACGAAGTCCATGAAAACCATGCCGGAACGCTTCCAGCTAAAGGGCTGTTTGGCGGCTTCGTTTTTGGCTCCGGGTCCGCGAAGTTGTTCGATGGCGCGGTAGAAGTCGTTCACCTTGGTGCCGACGACAACCTGGGTCTGCGGGCCCTTCACGACTCCGATGACGCCGGGGATCTGCTTCAGTGCTGCGTCATCCACGGCTTTGTCGTCTACCAGTGAGAAACGAAGTCTGGTTGAGCAGTGCTCTAAACCTGCGACGTTGCTTGGTCCTCCTACAGCTTGGAGCACTTGCTCCGCGCTTTCCTGTGTCTTGCTCATGTGCTTTCTCCGTCTGCTTTGACCTTCGGATATTGGGTGCGGGCCGCCTAGACAAACGCTGTTTAAACACAAAAAAGGACCCGAGCCAGCGCCTAAGCATTGGTTCGGATCCTGCCTGAATGAACAGTCACATGTCCGCTGCCAGTATGGCAGTGACGGCGAAGAAGAAGCAAGGGTGAAGCCGCTCACACGGGCGGCGTCGCCTTGCCCCGCGACCGCGCCGCGCGACTGTGCCGAATTCGCGCGCCCTCGACCCGCTACCGGGCCGCACGACCGCCACACACAGTGTCGGGTTTCCGGAGAAGCCTTTGATCACCTCAGCGAACCTTGCGACTAGGTCGGTCCCCTTGCTGCTCGGTTATGTCGGCTTGACCGGGAGTATCGAAGGTTGTGGCTAACTATCGAAGGTTGTTCC
>CAZTTD010000126.1:0-3979 GCA_964616925.1 uncultured Actinomyces sp. | reverse complement strand
CCGGCGCCGCTGGTGATGACGCATTAGCCAGCCGTGGATTATCGTGCATCGTGTGACCCCGCCGGCCCCCTTTGTAAAGCGCCCGTTTACGGCTAGTGCGCATGTCGTTGCAAGTTTGACGCATCGCCCCTAGTGTCCCACTTCAGGCATAACGTTGGCGTAGCTCCAGCACCCTCCAGGTGACGGCGACTCCCTGACGCAGGGTCTCATGCTAGTCGGGCCCAATGAACTCTCCCGTGACTGGTATTCGTATCACGAAACTGATGACAACGTCCTGGCTTCTGCGAACCCTGTTGGGGAGGTCGTGTTACTACTGAAAAATGACCTTTGCGTACCGCAGAATATCAGTGTGATGCTTAGCGCGGAAGTTGTGAATATCAGTCTTCCAGCCGATTCTTTGAGCATGGTTCTGATCCCCGCGAAGTAAGAAGTAAGAAGTAAGAAGTAAGAGGCACAGGGCGGAGCGTCCTCGCACGATGGAAGGAAAAACGATGGACAGCATCATCGGTATAGATGTTGGAGGAACTTTCATTAAGTGGGGACGCGCTGACTCCTCAGGGACCATGCAAGACTTCGGAAAAGTCCCGACTGTTGGAGTTAATCCGGACGGGGTCCCAACCAAGATTGCCGATATTGTGGCTGAGCAAGAGGGCGTCACCAAGATCGGCATAAGTATGCCCGGCATCGTGGGCCCAGATGGAACGCTGGTGACCAGCGGCGCCATTGAGGGCTTGGCGGGGCGCAACGTGGGCGCGGAGGTGGCACTGCTGACGGGGATTCCCACGGTCGTGATAAACGATGCCCACTCTGCAGGCATGGCGGAACGGTGGGTCGGTGCCGGGGCTGACTGCAGTGACTTCGTATGTATGACCATCGGTACGGGTGTCGGCGGATCCGTGTTCGTGAACGGTGAGCTCTACCGCGGATTCCGCGGCGCTGCTGGCGAAATGTCGATGGCGCTCATTGGGAAGGGAACAACGGAGGAAGAGATTTCCGCCGTCACGGCGGGCTTCCTGGCAGGTGGCATCTTGGGTTTGGGGCGCCTATACGCGAAAGAGTTCGGCGACACCGAACCGGCCTTGTGGCGCACCAATACCTGGGAGATCCTCCAGGCTGCGGAGGACGGGGAAGAGAAGGCTGTGCGCGCGACGGATCAGTTCTTTGACGGACTGACATCCCTGATGGTGACCGTTCTTGCGCTACTGGACCCACAAAGGATCCTGATTGGCGGGGGCGTCGCGGAGCGCCCCGGCTTCATGGAGGCTCTGCGGGAGAGGTTCATGACTAAAGTCCAGCGACACCCATACCTGCAGCCCGACTATGTCCCTGAGGTCTTGCCGTGCGTTAACGGCAACCAGGCTGGCGTCCTTGGGGCCATCTACGCCGCGGACGTGATGGTGTAGCACGTCGGGGCTGGTGGCCGGGAACCAAGGTGGGCCAGTCTAGAGGAAGTTGACCATAAGCACATAGGTCAACGTTCCCGCCCCCACGCTCAGCAGCGTGCGTCGCTTAGCCAAGAGGTGCACGCCCACCGTCACCGCCGTTGCCACAGCGGCTGGCACTAGCCTTTCCCACTGGCCACCGGAGGAACTGACGAAGGTGCTGAGCGCCAGTATCACCAAGATTCCGGCGGGCATCCACGTGGAGAAGGCCTCGACAAACTTGGATTCGCGCAGAGGCTTCAAAATAGCGAAGGGGACTGCGCGCAACGAAAAGGTGATCGCGAACCCGGTTACCAATACCGCGGCTATGTACCAGGGGTTAAGCATCGGTGTGGCCTCCCCGCTCAACGGCCACCCGTGCAGTGAACAAGTATCGCGCGATCAGGGCGAGGACGAACAGGAGCAACCCGACAAGCAGCGCAGCTTCCGGGAACAGCAGAAAACCAACGGAGAAGCTGGCGGACGCAAGAAGTACAGAGGGGATTTGTGCCCGGGTCCGTGCGGCATCCAAAGCCAACGTTATGAAGAGGGCGCAGAGTGCGAACTCCAAACCCTCGATCGGCGCGGGAAGCAGATTTCCGATTGCGACGCCCGTGAGCCCTCCGAAGAACCAGTACCCCTGAAACGCAAGCTGCATGGAAATGAGCCGCCAAGAGGTCCAGCCTTTTGGAAACGCAGCGGTCACCGCGTACGCCTCATCTGTGAGCGCATAGACGGAGTAGACCCGAGCAACGGGGTTCTTCACAACCCCCAGAGGGAACGTGAATGCGTAGAAAACGTGTCTGAAGTTAACCAAAAACGTCGTAACCGCTATCGTCACCAACGGCGCACTGGCAGCGATGAGGCTGACAAGCAGCAGCTCAACTGAACCGGCAAACACCATCACGGAAAGTGCCGGCGCAATCCACCACGGGAGCCCCGCCTGAATGACTAAAAGACCGTATGCGACGCCCAGAGGAAACATGCCCAGCCCCGCAGCGAGGGACAGTCCCAAGCCTGTCTTGATCTCTTTCGTTCGCGCGTCGTGAATCAATGCTTCAACCGTCCAGTTTCGTCCGCGTCGGCCGGTAGAAAATGAGTTGCCGCCGCGCCCTCGCCCCGCGACCTTACGCCACGGATTGCTCCAACTGCAGGAGCGTCCGCTTGATGTGGACGCCGCCCGTGTAGTGGCCCATGGAGCCGTCCGCGCGCGTGATTCGGTGGCATGGCAGCACGATCGGAATCGGGTTCGTCGCGCACGCAGTCCCCACCGCGCGCGATGCACCGGGATTGCCGACATACGCGGCCAAGTCTCCGTAGCTCCAGGTTTCCCCGTACGGGACAGCGAGTAACGCGATCTGCGCAGTCACGCGGAACGTTCCCTCTTGAGAGACCCAGGGATTTGGGCGAGGGCGGGGCTGCGCAGTTACGCCCTCGCCCTCAACGTCGTCTTTCGCGAGTGGCAGTTCGGGCAACAGGTCTAGGTTCAGCGAAAAGAAGCGCCGCGTTCCCGCGAAATACTGCTCCAGTTGAAGGGAGGTCTCTTCGAGGATCCTCTCTGCGCCCTCGTTCCAATGAGCCTCACGGCCCGAAGCCGGGGGGAGTAGGGCGTTTTCGCGCAATTCCCGGATGGTCTGTCGCGGGTTGTAGGAGATGGCGGCAAGGCCGCGCTTGGTGGAAATGAGTGCTAGCTTGCCAACGGGCGAACCCACGACGGCGTGGGCCAAGGGGTATGTGGTGCGGATCTGCTTCTGCATAACCCAATGGTTGCAGGAGAATGACGATAAGTCAGCCCTTCTGCGCAAGGGTGGGTAGCGCTGGTAGTTTTGCAGGTGAAAAGTTGGCCAGAGGAACTACCTCAAAAAGGGGGAATCATGAAGAGAGTGTTATCGATTGTTGCGGCTGCGGGTCTTGTAATGGCGGGAGCCGCGGGTTGTTCAGGGTCGGGTGGAAGCGGATCCGGCGGAGGCGCTGCCACACAGGAGTCCGTGGCGGGCTCGTGGACGTTGGTCGACGGGAAGGGACCTGAAGGTGAAGTCAAGCCCTTGGCGGACCACCCAATTGAGTTGGTCGTGCAAGAAGACGGCACGTTCTCCGGAACCAGTGGCTGCAACAACATCATGGGAACCATGACTGTCACGGACGGTGCAGTCGACATGGGCGCCGTTGGGCAAACCATGATGGCTTGTGAAGAGGATGCCATGAAGATTGAGTACGCGTATACGCAGGCACTCAATGACGTCACCGCTGGTAGTGCAACGGAGGATACGTTGACGCTGCGTGGGGCGGACTCGGAGTTGAACTACAAGAAGTCTTAGTTCTGACTTCTGATGGCTCCGTTGGTTGAGCCAAGACGAAAGGGGTGAGGGGCGCGGAAATCGCGGCCCTCACCCCTTTCGTTGTCTCCACGCGCGGTCGGGGTTGTTGTCCCCAGTAGTGGTCTGGGGTTGTTGTTTTGTGGTTTGTGGTTTGTGGTTTGTGGTTGGGGTTTTGTTTTTGGGGTGGTGGCGACACGCCCGGTGCGTGGTTGTGGGTGGGGGTTTTGGGGTTGTGTTTGT
>CAZTTD010000125.1:0-4051 GCA_964616925.1 uncultured Actinomyces sp. | reverse complement strand
AAAACCAAGTACACGGCGAACGACGTTGCGTGGCCTGCACGAAGAACGTTGCGCGGGGTGCACAGTGAACGAAGTTGCGTGGCCTGCACAAAGAACGTTCCGCGGGGTGCACAGTGAACGATGCGACGCGGGGTGGACAATGAACGGGGGTGCACAAAGAAAAGAAAAGATGGGGGCCGGCTTCCCGAACCCCCACCTTTCAATTTGGTGCTACTGCGTCAGCTAGCTCCTGTTGCTGCGGCGCTTCAGCGCCGTGCCAGCAGCGACTCCCCCAAGGCCAAGCAGGAGGATCGGCAGCGCGAATGCACCTGTCTTCGCCAATGTCCCCGGCTTCGGGCCCGGCTTCACGTCAGGAGTTGGTTTCGGACCCGGCTGCGAACAGTCGGAGATCTGAACCTCCAGATAGACATCAACTTCTTCAACCTGTTCCTCACCGGCCGCGAGGTTTACGACGGCCATGTACTTTCCGGCTTCCAGTCCAGTGACGAGGACGGAGAACGTCCCGTCTTCCTGAACACCGATGAAGCCCATGCGCCCCGTAGCCAGCCAAGGCTGTTCTTCACTGTCGGTTTCGACGAAGAGATCGTAGGTTACGTCGTGATCCTCACGTGCGTTGATCAACGTGCCCGTGAGGGTTGCGTCCGCCGTCACTGCCGGGCAAACGTTCTTCGCAATCGGTTCGGTAAACGCGACGTCTGAGAGCTCTCCACAATCAGTAATCTCGACTGCCAACTGGTTCAGGACTTCCTCAACAAACCCATCGTTGTAGGTCAAGACTGCGACCGCGTCATAGGAACCGGCGACCAAACCAGGAACCTCAATCGAGAACCGGCCAATATCCGGATCCTCTTCATCCACTGCGATTTCAACATCGCTATGGATGACGACCTCGTCCCCCGTCTCCACATTCGTGACTGTTACCGCGACGTTGTAGCCATCGCGGTACCCCTCAACCCAACCGTTCAAAGTCGCGTCCGCGGTCATCACGGGACAGAAGTTGGTTGCCTCCATGGGATCCCAAAGGATGACAACCTCTGCGCACGTAGGCTCAGCAACTGCTGGGCCATCAATCGTCACAGTCTTGGCGCCCAATGCTGAGAACGTCGCACCGTAGAAGTCACCTGGACCAACATCAGAGCTGATCTCATAGTGAGTCCGCGTGGGCAACACTATTTCGCTGCCGAGCACTCCATCTCCTGCAGGACCGGTGAGCGTCACCTTCACAGGGATCGGTGCCACCGCGTTGTTGTGCACAGATCCTTTCAGTGTGTACGTGCCAAGTTCCTCCAGGCAATCCAACTCCGGAACCTCAAAGTCAGCACGGATATTGATGACTTGGAGACGCGTTAGGTCACCTTGAACGGGAACGGGAAGGAACCTGGTGCTGCTAACTACGGGAATCGCGTAGTAATTGCCAACACCCAGATCGGTGAACTCATGAGAGAAATTGAAGTCCTCATCAAGGGCTACTCTGATGCGTTCCACCGGCACGACGTTTCCAACACGGTAAAGAAGGATATCGGTCCGGAAGTACGCGTTGAAGTCGTCAAGAGAACCACTGAAGCCAACCGTTCCATCCACTATGCCGTCGTATCCGTCGTCGTTAACGCGCAGACCCACGGAGTAATCCCAGGACGCATCTACTGTCGGAGCCTCAACAACAGTCATCGTTGGCGTGTTGAGCAGCTTGGCGATTGGTTCATTAGTGAACGTGTAGCTGAGGTCGATCGGCGGGAAGTCAACGTTCACCACGTCAGTTCCGCTAACTATGGACGGCGGGAATGCGAGCCTCCTGCCAGTCCAGTCGACGGTCGTTGACATGGTTCGCGCGGGCAAGCCTACCGACGCATCGGCCATCAGCTCCGCCGTAATGTCGTATGTGCCAGCATTGAAGTACCCACCTGGGAAGTCGGTGCTGAGCGCCGCAAAAACATATCCCGTACCCAAAATGAAGCTACCGCTCTCAAACGGAACCGTCGTAGAACGGACGTCTGAAGGGTCATCACGGTTTGTCATTGTGATGCTGACGTTCAGCGGAGTCAGGCTAAGAACATCACTGGGAGTCAGCGAATCTACATAGCTCTCACACAGCCCAACCGCATCGGGAGACATCCCATCGATGTCAGTAAGTATGACCGGCAAGACCTTGACTGTTGCTGCGATCCTCACCGCCGTATTCACCGCTGTCGTCACTGTCGGATTACCGCACAGCTCAGACTTCAATACGGACTGCAGGGGTGCAGCCAGCAGATCTAGGTTCGGGAACAAGAACCCGCCGCCAACCACGAAGGGATCATGGAATCCGGAAGGACCCCGCTTGAACACCGGGTCTGGCTCTGCGGTCCCGAAACCCGTCGGCAGCGGCCACAGCGCACTGGGATCCAAAAGCTCATCAAGCCCGGGGATGGTCCCTATCGCGTGTGTCTCCACACTGAAGGCATCCTCCTCAGCGGGGTCTTGGGCTTCCTCTGCGTCTTCCTCAACAGGTGCTACAACGTCGGTATCGGCCTCATCGCCAACGCCTTCCGCTGGGAGCTCTTCTTCTACTGCGGGAGAATCTTCTACGACCGCCTCTTCTGCCGGTGCCGTAGCCTCAACGTCTGGAGCTTCCCCGGCCTCTGCTTCGGGGACAACCACAGTTTCTGGTGACTCAATAAGTGCCACAGGCTCTAAGCCTGCCGCCGTTTCGTCGCCGGTCTGCACAGCCATTGCCATGGGTGTAGCAACGCCCAAGGCAAGCACGGCGGCTGTGATGCTGGCGACTAATGATCGTCGTCTCACTTCCACTCCTTTGTGAACATGCCACCCACACGAAGGACTTGTATCAACTGATAGAAACCCTGCGCCAGATGACTCTGTACCTGTGCCCGATGGCTTCGGGCAATAGGCATTCAATAGCAGATTACCAAGGATTACTGAGGATTTTGGGACGTGAGAATTGCCAAAATGCGAACTCAAACAGCGCGGGACATGCGCGCACGCAGCTGGAACCCCGACGGACTAGCAGGATTCACGCGGGCCTTCGGTCAAACCCTTTTTCGGCACCAAATGTTGCGATTAGGTAACGAACATGAAATAACGTCACTGTTCGGACTTAAGTCCGAGGACGTCACGCGCACATTACGTTAGTAACCCTTTTCGACGCCCTCGTCCCGCCCTTTCGGTTTCCTCTACAAGGACCGGTCGAATGCACGCCGAGTAGAAGTAGGTGCGCGCCCGACAGACTGCCTATAGTCAGATATCGTCTTCCTTCCCCGCAGACATCGTCCTTAGGGCCGCAACGACTCCGCCGTCGACCAGCAGATTTGTCCCAGTGATGAACGCTGAGTTTGAACCCAGAAGGAACGCGGCAGCATTCGCAATATCTGCGGAAGTGCCTAGCCTGCCAGCGCAGCCTGGGCCTCCGGGGGCGTGCGAGGTGCAGACAATGAGCCTGCCATGGAAGAAATGACTATCCCTGTGCCGAGGTTCGAAATGACTTTCCCAAACTCATCAAGCATGTTCGCAATACCGTAAAGGTCGACCCTGAGGATCGCCTCCGCGGACGCTTGCTGTGGCGACAGTCCAGCCGTGTGAATCACCTGCATTACGTTGCCTTCGGCCTCCGCGTCGCGTGCGAGTGTGGCCATGGATTCTTGGTCGCCGACATCCACCAAGTGCCCCGTCGCGTCGTAACCATCGCCAATGAATTTCTCAACAACACGATCTAGGGTTTCTTGGTTGAAGTCCGCAAGCAGAAGCCTGCGACCTGTCCCCTGTCTCCTAGCAATTAGCTGGCCCATACCACCAACGCCAATAACAACTACAGTCTGTTGAGCCACTTTGCCCCCTTACAAACGCTGCGGACCCCCTTTGGTCCGAAAGTGGCAATCAGCCTACGCCAGCCAGAGTCTGACCACTCCCACTTTTGGAGGCGCTGCGTCGCCGGTCGGGACGAGACGCGGGAGCCGCTCGCTTTGTTCCGGGTAACGCAAAAGGCCCGATCACGAATGATCGAGCCCTTGCTAGTACGCCATCAGGGATTCGAACCCTGGACCCACAGATTAAGAGT
>CAZTTD010000124.1:1310-4268 GCA_964616925.1 uncultured Actinomyces sp. | reverse complement strand
CGTCCAGCGGATCGCCCGAACCGCCGCGCGCCGACCGGCTCTGGTAGCCCCAAGCGTAGAGGCCGACGCCCCATACCCCGTGAAGAACAACCCGGGCTGCTCAGTTGCTGTCACGTCGTCTGCTTCCAACTGGATTCCCCCGCCACGGTGACGCAGCTTCAACGGAGCCAAATGCCCGATGTCATGCCGGAACCCGGTAGCCCATGAAATCGCGTCCAGCCCCGTTGACCACTGTGTAGCCGAATGGGTGCCCGCCGGATTCGCTCCCGGCAACCTGCGCACCCGCTCCCGCACGCGGGCATCGATGTAAGCATCCGCCTCGCCCTGGCTTGGGAAGCCCCGACCGTTGGGGCCGGGGCCGTTTAGGATGACCCCCTCGCCCTCGAACCGAACAATAGGCCCGCGACTGATCAGCAACCCGGAAATCACGTCCGGCAAGTAGCGTTCCACCAGGGGAATCCCGGTCACGGAAACCACGGAGCGCGGTCGGAGCCCCTGCATCGTGCGGGCCGCCACTGCCTTCTCAACGTTGATGCCCCACTCATCATCGAACTCCGTCGACGTCCACCGCGGCGTTCCCCGCGTAGACCAGATGGTGCGCGCCCCTGCGGTCGCCAGCTCCTGAACGAACTGGATCGCGGACGTTCCACCGCCGACAACAAGGACGTCCATGTCTTTGAAATCGAGGGCGTTCTTATAGTTACGCGTGTGAATCTGGATTCCGCGGAAAGACTCAATCCCCGGGTAGTGCGGGATGAACGGACTGTTCCACGTGCCAGTGGCGTTGATGACGGACCTGGCGTATAAGGTGTGAGTTTCGGGTTTGCCCGCCTCCCCACCGCCCTCGTACACCACCTCAAAAAGTGGCTTGGCATCCGGCAGAACGTGGACGGACACGACCTTGGCGGGACGTAAGACGGGCAGACGGAACGTCTCCTCATACTCCCCGTAATATCGCGGGACCAGCCTGTTTGCGGGCTCATTCGGATCCGTCGGCGGCAGCGGGAAACCCGGCAACGCGTGGATGCGGTGCGCGCCTTTGAACGTGAGGGAGTCCCACCGGTCCGCCCAGGCGCCTCCCGGCGTCGTATTTCCGTCGAGGACGACGAAGTCCCGCCACGGCCACATCTCACGGTGGCGAAGATAGTAGGCGGCGGACAGCCCCGCTTGACCGGCACCTATCACCACGACGCGCAGTGGGTCGTAGCGAGTCCCGCTCAGGGGTCCGCGCTCATGAGAACGGTGGCGTGGCGCTGCAGACATGTTCCCAACTTACCTACTGCGAGGGCGACTCGCCCGCAATCGCGCGGTTTGCGCCGCCTTCCGACCGAGCGGGTGCACGCTGGACTACGGGAGCGTGTACTCCCTACTGGGATCCCAAGGCAGTGCCCAGCCCAACTCATCAAAAAGCGTATCCAGAATCATCGCGGTGAAGCCCCACACAACCTGGCCGCCGAACTGGGGCCCTAGGACGAACATGGGCCCACGGTGCGTAAGCCCGTCGCGGAACAGCACGGAAGTCATGCGAGCCTTGGGGTCAAGCATCTCCGCAACCGGGACACGGAAAACCTGATCGGTTTCCAAACGATCGGGCGACAGCGGGATGGGGACGTCCCACCAGCCAACGACCGGCGTCACCTGGTTGGCGCTGTGCGGCAGATTCGCGCGTGGCAGATCCCCAAGGACGGTCACGCCAGACGGGTCCAGCGCCGTCTCCTCCTGCGCCTCCCGCAGCGCAGTCTGCGCGGGGCTCCTATCCCCCGGCTCACGCCCGCCGCCCGGGAACGCCATCTGGCCGGGGTGGTGGGAGATCGCGTCGGAACGCTTCAGCAGTAGCACGTCCAACTCAGGTGCCACCGTGTCCACACTGGTACGTGCGAGGACGCGGTCGAGGGCGCCAAACAAGATCAACACCGCAGAGCATCGCGGTTTGACGCCCTTGGACCATTCGTCCATACCGAAGTCAACTTGGTCGCGGCGCGCCAAAAGATCGCGAAGTTGGGCGCGCGCTTGCTCAACATCAGGGGTCATGGGCCCAGCCTAGTCGGGGTCGTTACAGTTGCGCGAAGACTCCGTTAACGCCAGAGTTTGCCCATGGCATCTAAAACTTCTCCCCTGACCGTCCTCGTCTGTCCCGATTCCTACAAAGAGTGCACCGACGCGTTTCTGGCAGCACAAATAATGGCGGAGGCGGCCGCGGGTAGTCCGTCGCGGCCGGTACCTACAAAGTGGAGCGAAGCCACCTACCTTCAGGTGCCGCTGGCGGACGGCGGAGAGGGGTCTCTGGACGCGATCTTGGGGGCTGATTCGCGCTTCGTCGAAGTGGATATCACCGTTCCGAACGCGATTGGCGAGCCCACCGAAGCAACCATCGGGTGGAATGAGGAAGAGAGCAGCGCATTCATTGAGTCAGCCCAGGCGCTGGGGCTTGGTTTGATTCCGCCTGAAGAGCGCGACGTGCTGCAGACTGACTCCTTCGGTCTGGGAATGATGATCACGGAGGCACTGAATATGGGTGCCAAGGAAATCACGCTGGCCCTTGGCGGAAGCGGGACGAATGACGGAGGGGCGGGGATGCTCAGCGCGCTTGGTGCGCGCCTTTATGACCGTCAAGGGCGGGAGATCCCGCCGTTCCCTGGGGGCGTCGCGAATCTTGCTGCCGTGGATCTGCGCAACATGGACCCACGTCTAGAGGAAACGACGTTCCGCCTGGCGTTGGACGTGGACAACCCGCTTTTGGGACCGAACGGTGCCAGCGCCGTGTTTGGCCCGCAGAAGGGCGCTTCACCGCGAGATGTCGCCATATTGGAAACGACGTTGCGGAAATTAGCGAGGGCGGTCACGGCTTCCCAAAAGTTCGCCGCGAAGTCGAGGGGGGACGCGGCGGCGTCAGGGTCGGGTTCGGGTTCGCGGTCGGGGTCGGGGTCGGGCGAGGGCGCCTCGGCTGCCACCACGGCA
>CAZTTD010000124.1:0-1210 GCA_964616925.1 uncultured Actinomyces sp. | reverse complement strand
TCGGGCGAGGGCGCCTCGGCTGCCACCACGGCACCTGCCACCGCGGCGGCTGCCATTCGGAACTTGGCGGACGTGCCGGGCTCGGGGGCGGCCGGTGGCATTGGGTGGGCCGCGATGCAGGTACTGAACGCAGAGCCAAACCCCGGCTTCGACCTCATCGCGGAGGCAGTGCGTCTTGATCACGCGATAGCGCGTGCGAACGTTGTTTTCACCGGTGAGGGGCGCTTGGACGGGCAGACCATGAGCGGGAAGACCGTGCGGCGTGTCGTGGAACGCGCGTCAAAGTCAGACGTCCCGGTGGTGATATTTGCGGGCTCCCTGGGGCCCGGTTGGGAGAACATCAAAGCCTTGGGAAACGTGGAAGTCATAGTGACCACGCCAGACGGCACAGAGACCGCGGAAGCGCTGGAAAACTGCGAGGAGAACCTCCGTAGCGCCGTCTGGAACTACGTTAGTCGGTCTTAAGAGGGCCTACTTTCCAGAGCGTTCATTACCCTCGTCGGTGAAGCTTCTGGGGCGCCTGTTTTGCCCAGTAGCTCTGTCGGGACTACATTGCGGGGCCGAAGATACATACGGGGTAACAAAAAGGGCAATAAAAACGTCGTAATTTTTACCCCGCATGTATCTTCGGCCCCCTTATCTCCCCCACCGGTCTTCAGCCCGACCTAACACGTGCTGCAAGTCCGCGAACTCCATCAGATCCGTGTGCGCCAAGGTAGTTAGAATGCAATGGCTGTGCTCGCGGCCACCCGGCCTCTTGCTAGCCACGTTGGAACCTTCTGCAGCGACGCCCGATTTGATCCCTAGTTCGTTATGTCCCCCATTTCGTTACCCTCTAGGCGCGAAGGAGTGGCTAGGGCCGAATCTCTGTCATCATAAGAGCACTGTCCGTCCCTGGTCGAAGGATGTGGCACGTGATCGAACGATGTTCCCGGGCACAAGCATCGATTAGACGCCACATCCCTCGATCACGTCCTGAGGCACCACGTTTGGTCGGTAAACCGCGAACGATGTGCCCGCGGTCGAACGTTGTGCCCGAAAAAAGACCGATCTGCGAACGATGTGCCCGTTTTGCAACGATGTGCCCGCCGTCGAACGTTGTGCCCGGGAACAACGTTAGTTTCGTGCCACATCGTTAGCTGGACGCTCCTCCCAGGTGTTTTGCGAACGTTGTGCCCGAAACAGGACCGATCTGCGAACGATGTGCCCG
>CAZTTD010000123.1:2311-4465 GCA_964616925.1 uncultured Actinomyces sp. | reverse complement strand
AGGTCGGGGATGAAAACGCGCCCAAGAAGAAGGGCCTGTTGGCCAAGCTGAAGGGTCTGGTCACGCGTCGTCGGCAGGCAGAGAAGGACAGTGGCGAGGGCGTGAAAACCAGCGGATCCGGGGGCCTCGCGACAAGTAAATAGTGCGCAGTTCGACATCGTCCACGCCTCGGGGGTTCTTCCCAGAATAAGCAAGGTCAGGCTAACCTAAATTCCGAGGAGGCCTGACTTCGGAGAAAACAAGAACGCCCCGGCGCCCGCGCAAGCCGTCCAGCAAGAAGCTGGTGCTCAGCGCGAAGGGTCGGCGTGACATGCGCCTGGTCGCCCTAGCCCGCCTTGGGGCCGCGATTTTCACCATCACCGCGCTGGTCTCCTTGGCAGACCGTATAGGTTCTTGGTTTGATTCCGGAGGCGACCTGGCTGGCGTGAGTTTTGTGCTGCCGATTGTGGCCGCGTTCCTTGCTGGCACCTGCGCCTTTGCGGAAATCGCCTACGGTGGGGCGGCGGCGCGCGCTGAGGAAACGCGGGTGCGCCACAGACTACTGAAGCAGGTTTTTGAGGCGCCCTCGTCCCCGGACGACAGAGGCGGCGAAACCGGGCCGGCGGACCTAATCACGCTGATGACGGACAACGCTGAGCGGCTCACCGAATACCGGCAGGTCTACTTCGGCGCCACCTTGGCCGCGATCTCCATTCCCTTTGTGACCTTGGCTTATGTGGCGGTTGCTTTCAACTGGGTGGTTGGCGTGACCCTCATGTTCCTGGCGGTCATGGTCCCGATTCTCATCCGCATGTTCATGATGTTCTTCCGCAAAACTTCCGCCCGCTCGCGCAAGGAGCGCGCGATCCTGTCGGGCAAGTACCTGGACGCGATCCGCAACCTGGTTCTAATCCGCATCCTTGGCGCCGGCCCGCGCGTTGAGGCTAATCTTCGAGAGCAAGGCGAAAAGAACCGCGGCGCCATCATGCGTCTGCTGGCCGGCAACCAGGTCGTCATTATCATCATGGACGGCCTCTTCTCCCTGCTGCTGATTTGCGCGGCGGCGGCGTTGTCGATTTGGCAGTACTCGGCGGGAAATCTGACCCTCACGCACGCGGTTGCGATCATGCTCCTCACGACGCTCTTGGTGGAGCCGTTGGTGCAGGTCGCGGGCTTTTTCTACATCGGGATGGGCGGCATGGCGTCGGAGCGCAAGATCGCCAAGTACCTTCGCGAGCAGGCCGAAATCAAGTCAACCATCTCCGCCCGCGTGCGGGATGCGGTCGAGGGCGGTGCTGCTCCGCGCGGACCTGCCAGCGACGTTCTGTCGGGTGCGGTCGAGGGCGAAGCCCAGCGCGGGACCGGCGTGTCAGGTGGAGATTCTGGACCGCGCGGGTCCGCCATCAGTCTTTCCGACGTTACGTTCGACTACGGGCGTGGCCCGGTGTTGCGTGGGGTCGACCTCGACGTCCCATACGGCTCCAAAACCGCGATCATTGGTCGCAGTGGGGCCGGTAAGTCGACGCTGCTTTCGCTCCTTCGCGGGACGCTGCCGCTACAGGGCGGAGCCGCGACGGTCGACCAGCGTGACCTGCGCACCTTGGATCCGGCCCAACTGCGGGAACTCACCGCCTCCGTCAGCCAGAAAACGTGGCTCTTTACGGGCACCATCGCGGACAACCTGCGCCTTGCGGCACCGGATGCTAGCGAGGGCGAAATGTGGGCCGCACTGGAAGCCGCTCAGGTTGCGGAGGAGGTCTCGCGGATGCCGGGCGCCCTCGAAACCCAAGTGGGGGAGGCTGGACAGCTGATTTCCGGTGGGCAGTCGCAGCGGATCTCCTTGGCGCGAGCACTCCTTTCCGGCAGGCGAATCCTGCTTCTTGACGAGCCGACTTCGCAGATCGACATGGAATCGGAAGAACATCTGATTGCGGCGTTGGATGCCCTGGGCCCGGAGTGGACAATCCTGGTGGTGACCCACCGCCCCAGCCTGTTGCGCATAACGGATGCGGCGTGGGACATGACGGCGGGAACGCTGCGACCCGCCAGCGACGCCCGACTGGCCCGCGATGACCGACCCGCTGGCGACGCCCACCTGGCCCGCGACGCTCGGTCCGTTGGCGACGCCCAACTGGCCCGCGACGCGAGGCCGACGCGTGATTCGCAGTCCGCCCT
>CAZTTD010000123.1:0-2211 GCA_964616925.1 uncultured Actinomyces sp. | reverse complement strand
GATTCGCAGTCCGCCCTCGCCCCGATCGGAGGGACAAAATGAGCACCTCAGAACCCACATTCCCGCAGATCCTGCTGTGGTTGACGGGGATTACGCGCCCGGTGCATCGCCCGCTTTTCGTGTCCACGGTTCTGCGCATCATCAATCTTACGCTGGACGTCGTCCTGTTTGGGTTGGCGGCGGCGACGGTGGTTGCGGTGACGCGCGACGGGGTGAGTCCTGCGCCGCTTCTTGGGTGGCTCGTCCTCGTCGCGATTGTCAAGGCGACCGCCTACTATCTGGAGCAACCGAGCGGCCACTACGTTGCGTTCAAGGCGCTGGAGCTGCTGCGCACGGCCGTTTTCGCGACGCTGTGGCCGAAGGCGCCGGGGATTGTGACGAAGTCGCGCTCCGGGGATTTGCTGGCAAGTCTGACGCGTGACGTCGACCGAATTGAGGTCGTCTACGCCCACACCTTCGCCCCCGTCGTGTCGGCTGCGATCGTCCCCGCCGGCGTCATCATCGTGACCGGCGCGGTCGTGGGGTGGCCGGTCGTTCTGGTGCCTGCGGTTGCCATGGCGATTGCGCTGCTCATCGTACCTTTCGTCGGCGTGCGCTGGTCTGCGCGCCAGACCTCCAAGACGCTGAAGTTGCGCCGCGACCTGGCCCACCACCTGACGGACTCCGTGTTCGGCGTTGAAGAGGTCGTTGGATATGGGCGCCAGGAGCAGCGGCTGGTGGAGACGGACGACCTAGGGCAGCAGATCGCGCGGTCGGCGCGTGGCCCGAAGTTTTGGGCGGGGTTCCGCCGCTCGGCGAACCTGTTTTTGATGCTGATTTCGACGATTGGTGTCACGGCCGCGGGGCTTGACCAGGGGCTATCAATGGTGGTGGTCGTGGCTCTGGCCGCGGGTTCCCTCCGCCTGTTTGAGGGCCCGCGTGGGGTCGAGGACGCCGCCGACTACCTGGATCACTCCTTCGCCGCGGCGCGCCGCCTGTGGGACATCAGCCACGCACCGGAGCCTGTCGTTAGCGGGCCCGTGGATGCCAAGCCGACCGGCCAAATCACGCTGAATGGTCTGGGGTATGCGTACGAGGGCGGAGGCTTCGCGCTCTCCGACGTTACCCTGGAGATTCCGGCGGGTTCGCGCACGGTGTTCGTGGGGCCGTCAGGCTCGGGTAAGTCGACGTTGGTGCACATGCTGCAGCGTTACGATGACCCGGGGGCGGGCGCGGTCACGATGGATGGCGCGGATATCCGTGAGTTCACCCTGGAGTCGTTGCGAGCTGCGGTTGTTTCCGTGTCGCAGCGCAACCAGTTGCTGAACGCTTCTATTCGGGAAAACTTGCTGTTGGGTGCGCCGGACGCGACCGAGGATCAGATGTGGGACGCCCTGCGTGCCGTCCATATTGATGAGGAGATCGCGGAAACCCCGGACGGCCTCGACACGCAGGTCGGCCCAGGTGGGAAGGCGTTGTCGGGTGGGCAGGCGCAGCGTCTTTGTTTGGCGAGGGCGCTCTTGATGAGGCCCACCGTCCTCGTCCTAGATGAGTTCACCGCGAACCTGAATCTGGAGTTGGAAGAGGAAATCCGCACTGATATTGCGCGTGCATTGCCCAACGCGACGGTTGTGGAGGTGACCCACCGGCTGGAGTCCGCGATGGACGCGGACCAGGTTGTGTTGATGGATCGCGGCCGTGTTGCGGCCGTCGGGGCACCACAGGAACTGGCGCGGAGCAGCGAGTTCTTCGGCCGTGCGGTCGTCGGCAGCGGGACACGCACGCTTTCCTAGGGTGCACTTGCACCGCGCCGCGGCTACGGCGCCGCGCCGCGGACATGAACGGTCAGTGCCACGTTCAGCACCACGTTCACCGCCACGTTCAGTGCCACGGTCAGTGCCACGTCTTTCGCCCCTTTGTCCGCAGAATTTAGACCACCGTTTTTACGCTCGAGTCGGAACTCGACACCCAGGCGCGGTTGCCCCCGGTGAAAACCATAAAAACGCGACTAGTCGGACGCAGGTTGGGTTGATTGAATGCGGGTCGCGTCCAACCTGCCCAGCCGTGCCTCCCACACAGCCCGCAGCACGCGGTTAACCACAGAAATCACCAAGATGGCATGCCAACCCCCAAGATGGCTATGCCATCTTGGACTATCTGGAGCCAACTTGATCCTCGCTGCGCCATCTTGGACTATCTGGAGCCAACTTGATCCTCGCTGTGCCATCTTGG
>CAZTTD010000122.1:0-4509 GCA_964616925.1 uncultured Actinomyces sp. | reverse complement strand
CACGGCGCGCCCTCGCCCACCTGGGTTTCTTTGTCGAGCCCACCAGCGCACTGGCTGCGGCTGGCCAAACCCTCCTCTTGCAAAGCGGAGTGATCACGCCAGACCAGACCACCGTAATCCTGCTGACGGGTTCCGGTCTAAAGTCGGAGATCCCGCTGTAACCGCGCGGGCGCCTTGATTGCTCGGATCCTTGCTGATCCAAAAAGACGTCCCAGGGCACCCAGCGTGAGTCCGTCGATCGGAAAGCGCGCGCTGGTCTATCGTCAATACTTAACATTGATGCGTATATAACTTATGATTTACGCGTCTATGTTAGAGGTGGTTGCTGTGAGCATTTCTGAAAGGCTGTCCAACCTGGCAGTTCAGAATGATGGTCTGTTGCGTACGGCTGATGCTGTGGCGCTAGGCATTAGTCGACCCAGTGTCATGGAGTTTGTTCGCACTAACGACTTGCAGCGGTTGTCTCAAGGAGTGTACGCAAGTCCGGATGCCTGGGTCGACGATATGTTTGTTCTTTCACTTCGCTCCCGGAGACTAGTCTTCTCTCATGAGTCTGCACTACTCCTTCACGGATTGGCTGAGCGGGAGCCTGCGCAGCCGACAGTCACTTTGCCATCCGGGTACAACGCCACGACATTGCGTCGCGACGGGGTGAACGTCTACTACATCAAGCCAGCATTGATGGCTCTGGGCCGCGTTATGTTGCCTAGTCCTGATGGGAATCTTGTCGCCACATACGACCTCGAACGCACGATTTGCGACCTGGTGCGCAGTCGCTCGAACATTGACCAGCAGGTACTCACGTCAGCGCTCAAGGCCTACGCGCGGAGTCCCGGCAAACGTCTCGTTGTTTTGTTGGACTATGCCAGGAAACTGGGGGTGGAGAAACTAGTCCGCACCTATATGGAGGTACTGCTGTGAGAATGACCAACGCTGACCAACTAAAAGCAAGAGTTAAGAACGTCGCCACCCAGCGCGGGGTGGACCCACGGGTGATGTTGCGGATTTACATGATGGAACGGTTCCTTGACAGGGTTTCCAGATCCAGTTACAGGGACAGCTTTGTTCTCAAGGGCGGGATGTTGATCTCCTACCTGATCGGCGTGAACTTGCGAACTACCATGGACATTGACACCACCATGCAAAACACCTCATTGAGCATCCAAGCGGCCCAGGATTTCTCCCAGGAGGTAGCCGCGATTGATGTTGGCGATGGAGTTTCGTTTACCACATTGAGCATCGAAGAGATCATGGACGAAGCTGACTACCCAGGACTTCGTATTTCCTTGTTGGCCTACTTTGATGGAACCAGGACGCCAGTCAAGCTTGACCTGTCCGCTGGTGACGTCATCACTCCAGAAGCAGTCCTCACCCAGTTGGATGTGATGTTTCGCGACCCCATCACGATGCTCGTCTATCCGACCGAAACTGTTATCGCCGAGAAACTGCAAACCGTTATCGGTAGGGCCACGTTCAATACCCGCATGCGGGACTTTTATGACCTCCACGCTCTTGGTCACCTTCTCCACAATCAGATCGATACAACGCACCTCAAGGGTGCGGTCGCCCGGACCTTCGAGCGGCGACAATCCTCCGAACAGCTCAAAAGATGGGAGCACGTCATCAGTTCCTTGGAATCCAGTGAGCACATGGCATCTCAATGGCAGGCCTACGCCCAACGATACGACTGGGCCCATGATCTGGTGTGGGAGGATGTCCTCGGGGCTACACGACAACTCCTCGTAATCGCGACGACGGGCGCCAGCTAACGAGTTGCTCCGATTATCGTCCGGAAAATTGCGCCGGATTGAGGACCAGATTCTGCGGATTGATCCGACGGTCGAGGGCGGCCGTGCCTGCCAGTTGAATCGGTTGTAGCTGCCCAAGACGATTGCGGAAGGCGGCTTAACCGAGTTCGGGGCGAGGGCGGTGGTACGCGTCCCGTCTTGCCGACTTTGGCTGAGAGTGCCGCCATCGCCCGTCCGTTGCGCACGGCGCAGATGTTGCGGGCACTTCGAGAAAGCCGCGGTGGCACAGTAGCCGTGACTGAAGACGAGTTGGTGACGGCCCGCAGCGCCCTCGCCCACCTGGGTTTCTTCGTCGAACCCACCAGCGCACTGGCTGCGACTGGCCAAACCCTCCTCCTGCAAAGCGGAGTCATCACGCCAGACCAGACCACCGTAATCCTGCTGACGGGTTCCGGTCTAAAGTCGGAGATCCCGCTGTAAGCCCTCAGGCGCCGTTACAGCAGCAGAGGAGCAGAAGTGGTGCTTGGCCTTTGAGCCTGCAGAACCATCGACCAGTAGGCTGAGGGGACGGCGACAAAGTCGTTATGGTTGTGTTTCGGGTTCCACTGGCGTAAACCCGTAGGAGGCAACTGATGCTTGGAGCAATCGTTGGTGACATTGTCGGTTCGCGCTTCGAGCGTGCGAACCACAAAAGCAAGGAGTTCAAGCTTTTCCACAAGGATTGTAGGTTTACGGACGATTCTCTGATGACCCTGGCCATCGGGAAAGCAGTCATGGAGACCAACCCTGCCGTGCCGGGTGAGAGCCTTGAATCTTCGGTGTATCTTGACGAACTTTCGCGTAGGACGATTGAGAGCATGCGAGAGCTCGGGAACGAATATCCCAACGTCGGGTTCGGCAAACGTTTCGCTGTTTGGTTGACCAGCGACGACCCACGTCCTTACAGGAGCTGTGGGAACGGGGCAGCGATGCGGATCTCACCGGTAGCCTACGTGACTACTGACGACGATGAACTGATCAAGCTTTCCGATGCCGTAACGCAAGTTACACACAACCATGACTCGGCGTTGAGGGGAGCCAGAGCCGTCGCCCTCGCCATATCAATGGCGCGAAAGGGCGCCTCGAAGGACCAGATACGAACACGTATTTCCGAAGACTACTATTCCCTTGATTTCACAATCGATGGAATCCGCGAAGAGTACAAGTTTGATGCGAGTTGCACGGGGACCGTCCCGCCTGCTATCGCGTGCTTTTTGGAGTCCACCTCATTTGAAGATGCGATCCGCACCGCGGTTTCGATCGGGGGCGACAGCGACACGCTCGCAACAATTACAGGGTCTATAGCAGAGGCTTACTACGGCGTTCCGGAGGAGATCGGGGCGGCAGCGCTGCGATACCTGGACAGCGCGCTTCTTGACATATACGAATCCTGGAAGGAATTTGGTGTGACGGCAGATGAAACTGAGGAGGACGAGGTCGACGGGCGCGACTTGCTTGATCTCTCAAAAATGTACGGATCCGAATTGGATGTCTTGGACGAGAGGCTGTATGACTACGGGCAGGTAGGTTTTCTTCTCGAGGACGGAATGACACAAAAGGCCTCCAACCACCTATATGAAAAGGTCGAAGGGTTTTTGGCGTCAGTTCCTGCGTTGAGTGAAGCAACAGAGAAAATCCAAAAGAGAACCGAGATTTTCGCCCGCGATGATCTGCTTTCGGATGAGATTAAGAACGCGATACGGAATGGCCACGCCGAACTCATTCGTCGCAAAGGCGATTCGGGCGCTTTCTACATGCAGATACGAAGCACGATTGATGACCTCGTCATCGGCGGGAAGAAGTATGGAAAACACCGGAAACTGAAAGACATCCCCATGGGCACCAAGGAAGTCCCAGAGGACATCAACGGTGCAATGAAATGCCTGGCTCAGCAGGACCAATTGAACTCGATAACAAGGAGCATTGAGGAACTGACTGAAGCATGTGAGAACAACTTCAGCAGAGTGATCCAAGGGCAGCGGGACGACCGGCTCGCTATGGTGCTCAGTAGTCGGGACAGTCTTCTCCAGGGCTTAGTGATGATGGACGCGGAAAATCAGAGACAAATGCTCGCTCATGCCCTTGTTCAAGCAAATCAAGCACGCGGTCAGCTTGCCTATCAAGTCGCTGCTGACATTCACGAACTTGACGGAGAGAAGCCGCTTAAGACCAAGAAGATGGCGGAGGTCGTCCACAGCATCAATTCTGGGATCGCGGCCATGAATGGAGCCGTACAATTGTCTGTTTTCGCTTCCCAGGCGCTGGGGGAGTTCCAGGCACAGCAAGCGGTTGTTGTATCCCATCGTGCGTTTGTTAGACAGGTTCTCCTGAAGGAGATTAGCCGTGGCGAAAGATCTCACACGGCATGGGATTTCGTGGTCTCTTCCGGGGACGGCAGGGAAACATCCGAAGAACAAAAAACGCTTCCAACCAGGCTAATCACGGCGTATGGGAGCTATCTCGAAGCAGCAAAAATAAGGGGAAACCTGGAGGGAAAGAATGATGAGTAAGCAAGAACAACGGACATGTAAGACCAAGGGCTGCGCGAATCCGGCGCTGTTCGGTGAGAAATACTGCAGGAATTGCACGGCGAAGCGGAAAGAGGGACGGGACGGATTTCTTGCCTTGGGTACAGGTGCCGTCACTGCCGGCGTGGCGGTGGTGACCTTGTCTAAGAAGTTGCATGCCTTCTATAGGCAAAATGAAGACGCGTTCGCTCCTG
>CAZTTD010000121.1:0-4646 GCA_964616925.1 uncultured Actinomyces sp. | reverse complement strand
AACTTCTCCTTGCTGACAAAGGCTACAACGGCAAAGCACTAGAAACAGAGCTTAAGACCGGCAAGAGAACAATTCGTTCAATGCAACAGAAATTTCAAGCACCTTGAAGCACCTTGAAACGCCTGGCGCCCATCAAAGGCGCAACAACCCTTCAGGGGCGATTTTGAGCGACAACGACGATCTAACGCTTGGGGCACCGCAGACACAACAAAAGCCCCGCAATCACAACGATCACGGGGCTTCATCGCGGAGGCGGTGGGATTTGAACCCACGGTGGCTTGCACCACACAACATTTCGAGTGTTGCACCTTCGGCCGCTCGGACACGCCTCCAAACGTCGGTCAGTCTACTACGTATCCACACCCCAGCCATAACTGGGGCCAAGGTGAATCCTGTCCCATCCGGGAGTAGAAAACTGACCGTCGATGCCCAGACGCCCTCGACAAAAATCAGATGGACGAGGGCGCCAACGCATTGACTACAGCGTCACCAGCAATGTCGCGTAGTTGGCCTTCGCTGCATCGTAACGGGCCTCAACGTCATCCCAGTTCACAACGTTCCACCAGGCGTCAACGTAGGAGCCCTTCACGTTCTTGTAATCCAAGTAAAACGCGTGCTCCCACATGTCCAGCATCAGCAATGGAACAGTTCCAACGGGTACGTTGCCCTGCTGATCGTACAGCTGGAACGTCACCAGGCCACCTGAAATCGTGTCATACGCCAGGACAGCCCACCCTGAACCCTGCAGACCCATGGCGGCAGCCGTGAACTGCTTCTTGAACTTCTCCAGCGACCCAAAGCTCTCATCAATCGCAGCCGCCAAGTCACCCTCCGGGCCTGCCTTCGCTTCCGGCGTCATGTTCTTCCAGAACACAGAGTGGTTGGAGTGGCCGCCCAAGTGGAAGGCCAAGTTCTTCTCATACATGTTCACCGCAGCCATGTCGCCGGCTTCACGTGCAGCTTCCAGTGCCGCAAGGGCAGCGTTAGCGCCATCAACATATGCCTGGTGGTGCTTGGAGTGGTGCAGCTCCATGATCTCCGCTGAGATGTGGGGCTCCAGCGCGTCGTATGAGTAGTCAAGTTCAGGTAGTACGTAAACAGCCATGTTTCCTCCTGGTGTGTAGTGCGCCGAACGCTCGCGCGGCGCTTCCCTTCCAACTTATCGCTTGATATCCGTCTAGGCCAGTGGTCCCAGGTGTGAAGCCGTGGTTGCTCGCCGATAGCGGAAAACGCGCGGTGTCGGCACCGGTGCGTCAGGGTTATGCACGAGCGCGCGCCAAGGTCTACACCCAGTCGCACCCGACTGCGCTCACATAGGCGCCGACGTCGTGCACCGCCCCAGCGTCACCTCCCGCCCCGCGACACCTGCACGTCTGTGCAGATTCCCCCATATGGTGGAGTTTCGTGGTTGAATTACATTGAGCCGCACCGTGAGCGGCATCGCGGCAAGACCACAACAGCGTGGCCGACGCCTATCCTGCGTGACGCCACCACAGACTAAACACCAAGCATGTGCAAGAGGGGAATGACATGACAGACAAGCAGTTCGATGAGGTCTTCGATGTAGTCGTTATCGGGACCGGTTCCGCCGGTTTTGCAACCGCCATGGGGGCCGTGGATGAAGGATTAAGCGTCCTGATGGTCGAAGGCGCCGAAAAGTGGGGAGGGAACACGTCCATGTCCGGCGGTGGCATGTGGCTACCAAACAACCCCCTGATGCAGCGCGACAAGGTCGGAGACTCCCGTGAAGAGGCCTTGGAATACATGAAGGCGTGCATCGGGACGCCCTCGCGCTCAGCTTCCGAAGAGCGTCAGGCCGCGTTCGTGGATGGCGTCAGTGACTTCGTGGACACTGCAGAAAAGTTCGGGGTGAAGTTCGCACGGGCCAAGGACTACCCCGACTACTACCCAGAGCTGCCAGGCGGAAAGATTGGCCGCGGCATTGAGGTGGAGCCACTGGACGGGAAGATCATCGGCGACTGGTGGGACTCCATGCTGGGCGCCATTCCATTGCCGGCGAAGACGGACGACGTCTGGTTGCTCGGTCGCGCATGGTCCACCCCGTCCGGCATGATGCGCGGCGCACGTGTCGTCGGGCGGATCGCCGGCGGCTTGGTCACGGGGAAGAAACTAACGGGCATCGGCTCCGCGTGGGCCACCGCGTTCATGAAGGCCGTGGTCATGGAACCCAGCGTGCCACTCTGGCTGGACTCACCTCTGGAAGATTTGATTGTCGAGGACGGAGTGGTCGTCGGCGCCCTCGTCATGAAAGAGGGCGTTCCAACGCGGGTGCGCGCTAGGCGCGGCGTCATGCTGGCTGCCGGCGGGTTTGAATCAAACGTTGAGTGGCGCGAGAAGTACCAGGGGATTGAGGGGGACACGTCCGGAAGCAAGGGCAACCGCGGCGTGCCAATCCAGATCGCCCAGGCCCACGGCGCTGCGGTTGAGTTGATGGATGACGCCTGGTGGGGCGGTTCCATCGCGCCATTCCCAGGTGGCAACCCCTCATTCATCGTCGGGGAACGCTCAATGCCGTACTCCATCATCGTTGACTCAAAGGGAAAGCGGTTCGCGAACGAATCAGAGTCCTACGTGGATCTGGGTCACCACATGCAGCAGGTGGACGGAGGCGTGGGACCGTACTGGATGATTCTGGACGCCCGTCACACGCGCCGCTACTTCCGCACGTTTGCAATGGATCCGCGCGCCACCAAGGGCATGAAGGAGGCCGGCATCTCCGTCAAGGCGAAGACGGTGGCGGAGCTGGCGCAGAAGATCGACGTTGACCCAGTGACGTTGCAGGAAACGCTCGACCGTTTCAACGGGTTCGCGCGTGCTGGCGTGGATGGGGACTTTGGCCGCGGCAACTCCGCCTACGACCGCTACTACGGCGACCCCACGGTGCACCCAAACAACAACTTGGGGCCGATTGAGAAGGGACCATTCCTGGCTTATCGCCTGGTTCTTGGGGATCTGGGAACCAAGGGTGGCATCCTCACGGACGCGAACGCACGCGCTCTACGCGAAGATGGAACGGTCATTGAGGGCCTGTACAGCGCGGGCAACAACTCCGCTTCCGTCATGGGCAACACGTACCCCGGCCCCGGTTCCACCATCGCGCCCGCGGTCGTGTTTGGGTTGCGCGGCGTGAGGGACATGGCGAAGAAGTAGCGTTCCAGTTATCCGTTCGAGGGCGGGCGTCGTTGCGCAAAGAAATCCCTCATCTGCGCCGCGACCTCGCCCTCCTTCACGCCCGAAACGACCTCTACTTGGTGGTTCAGCCGCGAGTCCCGCACCACGTCGCGGGTTGATCCGCAAGCGCCGGTCTTCGGCTCCCATGCGCCGAACACGACACGCGAAATACGCGACTGGACCACGGCGCCCGCGCACATCGTGCACGGTTCCAGCGTCACCACCAGAGTGCACCCCTCCAGATTCCACGTGCCCAGGGTTTCGCCCGCCTGGCGTAGCGCCACGATCTCCGCATGCGCGGTTGGGTCAAAGTCGATTTCGCGTCGGTTGTGACCGCGCCCGACAACGTTTCCGTCGGGGTCGAGGACGAGGGCGCCCACCGGCACATCCCCTCCCTTAGCAGCCTGGGCCGCCAAGGCAAGTGCCTCCTCCATCGCCCCCGCAAACTCCACCGCTACCCCACTTTTCCAACGAAAGCCCTGCACATCCGGCCATCTATGCGATCTATGCCGTAAGCCCGTTGGCCTCACGTTATCCTTAGGCTATGCGTTTACAAGTTATTGACCACCCGTTGGTGGAACACAAGCTAACTGTTCTTCGTAACAAGTCGACACCATCGGCGACCTTCCGCTCTTTGGTAGACGAACTTGTGATGCTCTTGACCTATGAGGCGACACGCAATGTCGCGGTGGAGCCGGTTGAGATTGAAACGCCCGTGGCGCCGACCACGGGTGTCCGTTTATCTGAGCCCCGCCCGTTGGTGGTGCCCATTCTGCGTGCTGGGCTGGGGATGCTGGATGGCATGACACAGATGCTACCCACGGCCGAAGTCGGCTTCCTTGGCATGCGCAGGGATGAGGACTCACTGGAGATCGAAACCTACGCGCGCCGGCTTCCGGAGGATCTGTCGGGTCGGGAGATTTACGTCCTCGACCCGATGCTGGCGACAGGTCACACGCTGGTCGCGACGGTCGACTACCTCATTGAGCACAACGCGAAATCGATCGTTTGCGTGTGCCTCTTGGCAACGCCGGAGGGGATTGCGGAGCTGGAGGACAAGATTGGCGACAGGGCTGACCTGACGGTGGTTACGGCCGCCCTTGACCAGGGGCTCAATGAAAAGTCCTACATCGTCCCCGGCCTTGGTGACGCGGGAGACCGCCTTTACGGAGTCGTTGACTAACTAGGCGCTTCACGTAAGAGGCTGTAGAAGGGTCAGTTGGTCCCTCTTGGGCCTGGTTGGTTGGTTGGTGACACAACGTTCGATGACCGGCACATCGCTGCATTTTGGGCACAACGTTAGCTGAACGGCCCAACTTTGGGCACATCGTTGCAGAACGGGCACATCGTTAGCTAGACGGCCTGTTTTTGGGCACATCGTTCGCAAATCGCCAGTGAGCGGCGTCCAGCTAACTGTGAGAGTTGTGAGTGGCTGGTCTGGGACTAGCTGGCAG
>CAZTTD010000120.1:0-4690 GCA_964616925.1 uncultured Actinomyces sp. | reverse complement strand
CGCGGGGTGCCGACCTGAGAGGACGCGGAGGGCGCGTATGCCGGCCCGCCCGCGAACCCTGCAAACGCAAGGCCCTAAATCTTGCGCAGGTATATGTCTTGGATACTGTGGTCCGCTGACTTTCGCAGGACCATGGTCGCGCGGGGGCGCGTTGGCTGGATGTTCTCCAACAGGTTGGGCATGTTGATGTGGTCCCACAGGTGCGTTGCGGTTTCCGCCGCCTGCAGATCTGACAGGCCCGCATAGTTGCGGAAGTACGACTTCGGGTTGGAGAAGGCGGTTTGTCGGAGTGAGAGGAAGCGCTCCACATACCAGCGCTCTATGTCTGACGGATCCGCATCCACGTACAGCCGGAAGTCGAAGTAGTCAGTCAGTGCCACACCCGGGGCGTCCGGCCCTGTTTTTGCAGGTTGCAGCACGTTTAACCCCTCCACAATCAGGATGTCGGGGTGATTGATCGTCACTTTCTCACTGGGAACAATGTCGTAGGTGGTGTGGGAGTACACGGGCGCCGACACGTTCGATTCGCCCGCCTTTATTCGCGCCACAAACTCAATCAGCGCCGCGCGGTCGTACGACTCCGGGAAGCCCTTGCGCGACATGAGTCCACGCCGTTTCAGCTCCGCATTCGGGTAAAGAAAACCGTCCGTCGTTATCAAATCGACACGTGGGGTCCTCTTCCAACGGGAAAGAAGAAGCCGCAAAAGCCGAGCAACCGTCGACTTCCCCACCGCCACCGACCCCGCAATGCCGATGATGAACGGCGTCGGCCTGTGGTATTGCTCCTGCAAAAACGACCTACTTGACGCCCCCGTCCGCCAATTGCCGTCCACATATATCTGCAGCAGCGCCGAAAGTGGACGGTAAATGGCGTCCACCTCCCACAGGTCAATGGGGTCCCCCAGGGACGCTATCGCCTCAACATCGGCGTCCTTCAGCGGCAAAGGGGTCTGAGTTGCCAACCGCGACCACTCTTCACGCGTGAAATGCTTGAATGGGCTGGGGTGGGCCTGCGTCACGTCGACTTGGAACACCCTCCCGATTATGCCCCAACAAGGCGAAAAGAGGACAGCGATGCAGATTATCAACCCGGAAATGGTGGCCCAGCACCTGTTCCCGCCGGGGGTTGCGGATAATAAGTACACTCGCGGCGTGGTGCTGCTTGCCACTGGTTCGCCAACATACCCAGGCGCGGCGGTCCTGGGGATCTTGGGTGCGTTGCATGCGGGCGCCGGCATCGTCCGATACCTGGGTGCGGAACGCCCAGAGGACCTGGTCCTCCACATAAGTCCCGAAGTCGTCATCGGTGCCGGTTCTTTCGATGTCGCCGTCGTGGGGAGCGGGTACGACTTCTCCATGGCTTCCACGATTGACACGGTCGCCCGCAAATGTGAGGACACCAAGGTCCCCCTCATCGCCGACGCCGGCGCCCTATCGGGTGTCCGCGGTTGGGCCGCCAAGAACCCCCTGATCATCGCGACTCCCCACGCGGGGGAAGCGACGAAGATGCTCCACCAACACGCCCCGGACATGGAGGTCATGCGTGCTCAGGTCGAGGGTGATGTACCAACCTACGCCGCCCTGCTCGCAAAGTTAACCGGCGCCGTCATCGTCCTGAAAGCAGCCCAAACCGCTGTCGCCACCCCCGACGGTGACCAATGGCTATTCACAGCCGCAGGCGCATGGGGTGGGACCGCGGGGGCCGGAGACGTCCTCGCCGGAACCATCGGCGCAATCGTTGCAAGGGGTGTGGCACAGTCAACCCAGCCGCCTAGCCCACACTCGATAGCCGCCCTCGCCGCGGCAGCCGTAGGATTGCATGGGTTGAGTGCGCAGCGCGCATCGTCCGTCCTCGGCGCGGATTTTCAACCAACAGAAACGCCGGGCAGACCGATTTTGGCCAGCGACATCGCGCATGCGCTGCCAGACACGATCCATGAACTTCTACGCATGCGCTGCCAGACACGATCCGCGAACTTCTAGTTGAGGAAAGCACCACTTGTACTTCCTAATAGCACTCATCCCAGCGTTCTTATACGGCTCAATGGGCATCGTCATGATGAAGCTGGGTGGTGATAGCAGGCAGCAAACCATGGGCGTGGCGGGCGGTTCGCTCACTTTGGCGCTTATCTTGGCACTGTTCCTGGGCGTGGACACCGACCCGACGAAGATACTTGTGGCATTTGCCGCCGGCGTTTCGGTCGGGTTGGCGACTTTCTTCCAACTGCGCGGCTTTCATAAAATCGGTGTTTCAGGCGTCATGCCGATCACGACGGGTGGGCAGCTGCTGGGCATTTCGTTGCTCGGCATCCTCCTGTTTGGGGAGTGGCTGGGAACAGCGGCGCTTCCCGTCGGGCTGGTCGGTTTAGCGATGGTCACGTCGGGTGCGCTGCTTACCTCTTGGACTGAGCCGGACGCGACAGAAGACGTGGAGGCAGTTCCGTACGTCCCCGTTGCGATCGAGGACGGTCCGACCGGTCCATCCGCCGCAACCCAGGAGGACGTTCAAGCAACCCGGATCCCCAAGGACCAGAGGATCGCAGGCGTCATCGACACCCTGATTTCCACGGCCTTCTACATTGCGTTCCCCATCATTATTCGCTGGTGGGACGTGGACCCGCTGCGCTCGTTCCTGCCGCAGTCCATCGGTTTGTTGCTGGCCGTATTCATCGCGACATTCCCGGTGTTCACCAAGGCACTGGGCGCGAAGGACACCCGCTGGTCAAAGTACAGCCTCTACGCGTTCATTCCTGGGATGATGTGGGCGGCGGGTGCCGTAATCATGCAGTTCTCCCAGATCAAGGTCGGTGTGGCGGTTGGATTCTCATTCTCCCAGCTCTCCATCATCATTGCGACGTTCGGCGGGATCCTGATCCTAGGGGAGTCTAGGACGAAGAAGGAAATGCGCCTGGTAACCATTGGTGTGGCGCTGTTGGTCGTGGGCGCACTGGTGCTGGGATACGCAAAGATGTTGGACGTACCCGCTTAGGTCGCCCTCGCCCCCAGACCGTGGGTCGCCCTCGTCCCCAAAATTAGGGTCTCCATTCTCACGACTGGACCGGGCCTGGCCGGTGGAATAATGGCGGGGTGGAGAAACTTGAGCCCGATCATTACCCGGCCTGTCTGACCGTTGACCTTGGGGCGGTGCGCGCGAACGTTGCCGCCCTGCGTGAGCATTCCGGTGGTACACCGCTGCTGGCGGTTGTGAAGTCCAACGGCTACGGCTTTGGGCGCACGGAGGTCGCATTCGCAGCCCTGGAAGAGGGCGTTTCTTGGTTCGCGGTTAGCCGCATCCCCGAAGCGTTGGCGTTGCGCGCTGACTTTGACGGCGCGGGCATTGACCCACACCAGGCGCGGATTCTCACTTGGATTGGAGCCCCGGATAAGGACTGGGCGGCAGCGCACGCGGCGCACCTTGACGTCGCAGTCTCCACGGTCAGCCAGTTGGAGCAGGCCATTTTGGCCGCGCACACCGTGGCGCAGGAACGCGGGGAGGCGATCCGGCCGGCTCGGGTCCACTTGAACGTGGACGTGGGGATGTCTAGGGGTGGCGCCACGGAGGTGGAGTTGCCGGAGCTCGCAACCCTTGCCAAGCAAGCGCAAGACCGCGGAGAGGTGGACGTTGTCGGACTTCTGGCGCACCTGCCGCAAGCGGATGATCCGTACGGGCCGGGCAAGCAGGTAACGGACGCGCAGATTCGCAGGTTTGAGGGATATAGGGATTCTGTGTTCGCAGCCGGCCTCGCCCCGCAGGTATGTCACCTAGGCGCGACGGCGGGCACAGTCTGGCACCCCGATTCCCACTTTGATTTGGTGCGCCCTGGGATTGGTTTGTACGGGTTCTCCCCGAATCCCAACGCGCAGACGTCCAGGGAACTGGGGCTTACCCCGATTGGGCGGTTCACGACGACGGTTACGCAGGTCAAGTTGGTGGAGCCGGGCACGGCCGTTTCCTACGGCGGCACGTGGACCGCGGAGGAGCCGACGTGGATCGGGCTGCTACCAGTTGGGTATGCGGACGGGATCCCCCGGTGCGTGTCGAACAAGGTGAGCGTGCAGGTACTGACGGACGAGGGCACCCTGGACGCCCCCATCATCGGGCGCGTCTGCATGGACCAGATCATGATCGATTTGGGGACGGACCCATTCACACCCGCGGAAGTTGGGGACACGGTCGTCCTGTTCGGGGACCCCGCAAAAGGGGAGACGTCCGTAGACGACTGGGCGCAGGCGTGCGACACGATCCATTATGAGATCCTCTCGCGATTGCCGGAGCACATCGTGCGAATCTACGTCGACCCTCCCCAAGACATCGACTATGAGTTCGCGCTGAAGAATGACGGTGGGGGAGCATGATGAGAACGCAGGTGACCCTCCGGTCGCGTAGCGCGGATGAGACCCGAGAGGTTGGGAGTCGCCTGGCCCAATTCCTACAGGCGGGGGACCTGGTCATTCTGGCGGGGGACTTGGGCGCGGGTAAGACGACCCTTGTCCAGGGACTTGGAGCTGCGATGAACGTGCGCGGGCGCGTCACGTCGCCCACCTATATTGTTGCGCGCGTCCACCCCGCGTTGGGCGGCGGACCTGACCTAATCCACGTGGATGCGTATCGGGTCGAGGACGCCTTGGATCTGGAAACGATCGACTTGGATACGGAACTGGAGCACTCGGTAACCGTCGTGGAATGGGG
>CAZTTD010000119.1:0-4875 GCA_964616925.1 uncultured Actinomyces sp. | reverse complement strand
CTCATCGATACTTGTGCCCGGGAATATCGTTCGATCACGCGCCACATCTTTCGATAAGGCTCTAACTGCCCGGGCGTGAACCTTGGCACTTGGTGTCGCGCAATGCGGAGAGTGAAATCGCAGCCGCGACCGGGCAATGCGACTTGAGACTTCGCAGCACAACCCCAAGAGAAAAGCTGCAGTCGCAGCCTAGCGATACGACTTGTGCAATACGACTTCAGGCATCGCGGATCAGCCCCCGCGCGCTGGGCCACTGAGGGAGCCATGCGGGGCGAGAGCGGTTGTAAGGACGAACGTTATCCCTAATATCGATGGTTAATCCCGGGATAACGTTCGATCATGTGCCACAACCTTCGACGGTGGTGTCCACGATGTACCGAGATCACACGCCAACAACACAGACCACCCGCACCAACAAACCCCACGCGCCAAGGGTGACGAAGCACGTCCTCGACTCAATGTGGATCCTCAAACCGATGCTGATTGGTGGTGATCTGCGGTTCATGCCACGCGCTTCCAGCCAAGCTGGTTAGCCGCGTCATCGCAACGAAATAACTGGTTGTTTAGTGGCCGCAATCGATACAAATCGACGTTAGGGCAAACGTCAAAAGGTTGCCGCTAGGTGGGTTCAAAACTGAGCTTGGTGGGTTCAAAACTGAGCTTGGTGGGTTCGAAGGTGGGCTCGGTGGGTGCAGATTCTCGGCCGGGCAAGCCAGGGAACTCAACTCCGAGCGGGGTTTTGAAGCTACAGTTTGCTGCCGCGTGGGCGAAGTCTGGCGCGGTTCTGCTCACGGGCGCCTAGTTCTCGTATGTGGCACCGATAGGCTTTCCGGCATGTACTCCTTTGCTCCAATGGACGCTGCCATTGCCGTCGAGATCGCAGACACTTGGAAGTACCCACCTCCGCACGACCTCTATGACATGACTGCAGACCCAGATGATTACGCAGAGTTCGTTGATCCGACACAGTGGCCTGCCCACTTCTTCAAGGTATTGTCCGAGGGCGCATCACCCTGGATGTTGCTGCATTCAACGCACGCACCATGCGGGTTTACGAGTGAGTGGGATTCAACGTCGTTCGCCGCTACCCACAGACAACGAACGGCGCAAAGTTCGATTTCCTCAAGATGGAGTATTCCTAGCCTGCCTCCCTCGGATCTTGGGCTCTGCACCCAACCCGGGACGCACTGAATACTTGCGAGACGAGCTCTCCCTCCAATGTGACGGGCCCGTCAGTTTACCGGTTCGTTTTTGAAAAGGATCGCTATCGTCCCGTCCGCTTTGACCTTGGCTTTGGCGGCAAGAGTGTTCCATGCTTCGGGCTTGTATTCCAGGGGTGGTCCGTAAAGAACCGCTCACGCCCTTCTTGGCTGCCGACGTCCCCAAGTCGGTTATCGATGTGCCGAGATGGTATGGCACGGATCAAGTTGGCTCTAGAGGGGCCGAGTTGGCTTAGCCATCTTGGGGGTTCGCATGCCATCTTGACCATTTCTGTCGTTGACCGCGTGCTGCACGCTGTGCGTGAGGCATGGCCGGGCAGGTTGAACACAGGATGGGTTGATTGAACACAGGATGGGTTGATTGGACACAGGATGGGTTGGTTGAACACACGATGGGTGCGTGCACATCGTGTGTTGAAGGTACCCGGGGTGTGTTGAGCTCACGCATCGCGCGTTTAGCTAACCCAACGTGTGCTCTAGCGGTCCTCCACTGGGAGGTCGCGTTGTGGTCTGCATCAGAGCGATGGGGTGCGTGACCTATTGGGGTCACCTAGACGGAGGATTGGTGACTGAAGGTCGATGAAGGTACATAAGGGGGTCGAAAATACATTCGGGGTGAAGATTACGGTGTTTTTATTGAATCTTTGACACCCCATATGTATCTGCGGCCCCGCTATGTATCTTTGACGGGGTGTCGAGAGCGTGAGGCTGGTCGGGGCAATCAGGCGCACGGAGAGTGGGGCCGGGCCGGAGGTAGGCCGGAGTGGGAGTCGTCCAGAGGTGGGTGCCGGCGCACGGGGCGATCGGGCGCACGGAGAGTGGGGCCGGGCCGGAGGTAGGCCGGAGTGGGAGTCGTCCAGAGGTGGGTGCGGGCGCATGGGGCGGGGCGGGGTGCGGTGGAGCGCGTGCGGGGTATGGTGCGCATGGGGCGGATGCGTTGCATCGCACACACTCCCGCGTTGACCGGGGGATAGCGTTGCAACTACGCTGATTCCCGGTACTCGACTTGTCGGGTTCCCAGTCTGCACCGATCTTTTGATCGGCAGAGCCTCATGGGTGATCCAGGTAACGGCGGATTTCCAGGGGAAACTGGGGCCAAGAGTGGAACATGCACGGCTGCAAAGGTGGCAAAAGCTGCAAGAGCGGCAAAGCTGCAAAAGTGGCAAAAGCTGCGAGAGCGGCAAAGGCTGCGAATGCGGCAAAAGTGTGTGGGACGTTTTGGTCAATGCAGCAGCGGGCTCCAATACCGTCGGAGCTCCGGGCGTCATCCTCCTGGCTCGAACTGGCCGCATGCGGCTTGGTTCAGTTTCAGTCATGGCGCGCCGGCCCCTGGCGGTGTTTGCTGCGCGCAGGGGATTGGATAGGCCGAACACAAACCGAACTGGGTTGAACAGCTGTCGCAATGTTCCCCCTCATTCGAACGGCCGTCTGAACCAAAAGACGCCCTCGAAATGAAGAGGAACTGCCCGATCAGGCGGACGGCCCGCAACGAAGAAGATACGGAGAAGCAGTGCCAACAATTCAGCAGTTGGTCCGCAAGGGCCGCAAGCCCAAGCCGCGCAAGGTTGCTACCCCCGCGCTGAAGGGTTCCCCCCAGCGTCGTGGCGTATGCACCCGCGTTTACACCACTACCCCGAAGAAGCCGAACTCCGCTCTGCGTAAGGTCGCACGTGTGCGCCTTTCCAGTGGCATGGAAGTTTCCGCCTACATCCCCGGTGAGGGGCACAACCTGCAGGAACACTCCATGGTCCTAGTCCGCGGTGGTCGTGTTAAGGACCTCCCCGGTGTTCGCTACCGCATCGTTCGCGGCGCGCTGGACACGCAGGGTGTCCGTGACCGCAAGCAGGCTCGTAGCCGCTACGGCGCCAAGAAGGAGAAGAAGTAATGCCTCGTAAGGGCCCAGTCCCCAAGCGCCCACTGGTTGACGACCCGGTATACGGCTCAAAGCTGGTTTCCCAGCTGGTCAACCGCGTCCTTCTGGATGGCAAGAAGTCCATCGCTGAAGGAATCGTCTACGGCGCCATGGAAATCGTTGGAGAAAAGACCGGACAGGATCCAGTTGTCGTTCTGAAGCGCGCACTGGACAACATCCGCCCCGCCCTTGAGGTTCGCTCCCGCCGTGTTGGTGGCGCAACCTACCAGGTGCCGGTTGAGGTTCGTCCGTCCCGTTCAACCACGCTGGCTCTTCGCTGGCTGGTTGACTTCTCCCGGAAGCGTCGTGAGAAGTCGATGACGGAACGCCTCGCGAACGAAATCATGGATGCTTCCAATGGTCTTGGCGCTGCTGTGAAGCGTCGTGAAGACATGCACAAGATGGCCGAATCTAACCGCGCATTCGCGCACTACCGCTGGTAGTGCCGGGGCCGGACCGAAGACACGTAAGGAATACTTGTGGCACTTGAAGTGTTGACCGACCTCAATAAGGTTCGCAACATCGGCATCATGGCACACATTGACGCCGGCAAGACCACCGTGACAGAACGCATCCTGTTCTACACGGGCATCAACTACAAACTGGGGGAGTCGCACGACGGCGCCGCCACCACCGACTGGATGGAACAGGAGAAGGAACGTGGCATCACGATCACGTCCGCTGCTGTGACGACCTTCTGGAAGGGCTACCAGATCAACATCATCGACACCCCGGGTCACGTTGACTTCACGGTTGAGGTTGAGCGCTCGCTGCGCGTCCTCGACGGTGCGGTTGCCGTATTCGACGGTAAGGAAGGTGTTGAGCCGCAGTCTGAGACCGTATGGCGCCAGGCGGACAAGTACAACGTGCCGCGCATCTGCTTCATCAACAAGATGGACAAGCTGGGTGCGGACTTCTACTTCTCCGTCCAGACCATCATTGACCGGTTGGGTGCAACCCCGATCGTCATGGAGCTCCCGATTGGCGCGGAAAATGATTTCGAGGGCGTCGTCGACCTCATCGAAATGAAGTCCGTGCGCTTCCCGGCGAAGGACGAGGACGGCAATGCAACTCTGGGCGCCCTCGTCGTCGAAGGGGAAATCCCCGAAGACCTGCAGGATCGCGCTGAGGAATACCGTGAGAAGCTCATGGAAGCCGCGGCGGAGGGCTCCGAAGAGCTCATGGACGCCTACCTGGAGAACCTGGAACTTTCGAACGACCAGATCAAGGAGGGCGTGCGCGCCCTGACGATCGCGGGCGACGCGTTCCCGGTCTACTGCGGAACTGCTCTGCGTAACCAGGGTGTTCAGCCGGTGCTGGATGCGGTTATCGACTTCCTGCCTTCCCCGCTGGACGTTGGATTCATGGAGGGCTTCCGCCCCGGACATGAGGAAGACGGCAACACGGAGAAGCGTCTGCCGGACGAGGACGAGCCGTTCTCAGCCCTCGCGTTCAAGATTGCAGCCCACCCGTTCTTCGGGAAGCTCACCTTCGTTCGCGTATACTCCGGCAAGGTCGAATCCGGTTCACAGGTCCTTAATGCCACGAAGGGCAAGAAGGAACGTATCGGTAAGATCTTCCAGATGCACTCAAACAAGGAGAACGCAGTCCCCGCCGCCCACGCAGGCCACATTTACGCGGTCGTGGGTCTAAAGGACACCACCACCGGTGACACGCTGTGCGCCATTGACAAGCCGATCGTCCTCGAAACGATGACGTTCCCGAAGCCCGTTATTCACGTGG
>CAZTTD010000118.1:1432-4888 GCA_964616925.1 uncultured Actinomyces sp. | reverse complement strand
TCGCTGCCGCTTGGTCAGTGCCCCCTCAACCACGCGAAGACGCGGTGCGGTTCACGAGCCAACTCAAAGTCACTCGTAAGGCGTATCTCGACCCCTCCTGCAGCATCCATCGCAGCTCGCAACCACTGCGGATAGCCACCTGCCCCCTTGGTGATGAACGGGTGAGTGACGATAGCAACCCGGTCACCGCGTCGCAACGCGGGCAGGCCGGCCAGATTGCACGCTTTAACGCCGAGGTCGCTCGCCAGCTTCTCCACGGCTTCCTGAGACCCGGCGCCCAACACCCGCTGGTAGTTGACCTCCCCGCCGAGCAGGATCTGCGCCAAGTCCACTGCGAGACGCCAGTCGAGCAGCCCCTGCCACGGCCAGTTCATGTGGTCGCGCAGGCAGCGATGGCAACTGGAATCACACGGACCCCCAACGCGGTGGGCCGTGGCAAAGAAAGACCCCACATCGCGCAGGTAGTCTTCAATCTGGACACTGACCTGCGACGCGTAACCCGCACCGTTTTCGATTGTGTCCGCCAGAAACAAGCCACCTTGAAGTTCACCGTCACGATGGGTGGGTGCAAGGCCCACCTCAAACTCGGTTGCCTCAATATCCATGCGCTTTGCCGCCATCGACCGCAGTGCAAACGCCAAGGAGATCCAAGCGGCGCGCCCCAGTGGTGTGATCGGGTCGATGCGGACAAAGCCGGGAAGGGATACGGCAGAAAGCAGCAGCGCATCCGTGGTGCGCTCCGCGAGGTACCCGACCGTCAAGGTGCCGTCGCCCGATTGCGACCACCCTTCGGTTCCAGCGCGCTGCTTCCAGTTTTCGTCGAGGACGCGGTGATCCACCAGACCATCCTGCTCGCTACTGGCAAGCCTGGCGCGAATCAGCTCAAAGCCATCTCCGTTATCCGTTGCGATCGAGTAGACGGAAACTCCCGGCAGCAGGGGAGCATTGGCATTCCCAATCTTCCGGGGAGTCGTGGTTGCGAAACCAATCTTCGGAACCGTGCGACGAATGGACGCACGTCGCCCGGTGTCGTACGGGCGTGATTTGTAGGAAGTACGGTAGGCCAGCGGCTCGATGACCGCAACCTTCTGGAACTCATCACCACCTGCCCCGCAGACTGAGCATTTCGCTTCGGCGGGCAACGCCGCGGAGTCGGTGCGGCTCCGCACCTGCGCAGTCAGACACGCTTGGCACACGGTTGCGTGGCGGAGCCTGGGATAGGGCTGCGTCACACGCGCAACTTGCCCGCCCGAGGTCGTGTACCCAACGATTCCCACCACGGTGTGGACGGCCTTGTCTTTGACTAGCTCCGACCCCGGTGCGTACTCGTGGATCGCGATACGCGCCTCCCGGTCTAGCTTCTGTTCGGTGCGAGGCGTACGAGGGCGAGCGGTGTAGAGGTTCTTCACGTCTGTGGGGAACCCGTAGAGCGGCAGAATACCGTGGGAGGCCAGGACCTCCGAAAGGGCATCATCGGGAAGGGCATCCGCGCAAGCGGAGTCAATCCGCTCCAGCAAGCTGCTTCTAATCTCGCGGAATAGGTTCCCATCTGACGTCTGCCCAAGAGCCTCCAGGGACCCGCTCAGCAATGTACCGCGAGACAGTTCAGTCTCAACCAATCTGCGGCTCAGCCCCGCAGAGACGTCGGCGCCCTCGACCCCTTTCCAGTCGCTAACTTTCCCATAGGTTCCAGTCGGAGCGCGCCCAACCTTGATGCGGGAGCGTGAGGCCGCGAAGACCCGGTTGAGGAACTCAGCCTGCACGGCGCGCTGCAGTATCGACTGCGAGCCGAGGTCGATGGACGGTGGCGGTAGCGGGCCACCTACAAGTTCCCCAAAGTTGGTGAAGTAGTACTTGTCATGGCCCCGCTCCATTTGGGCAACAGTGACACTCAGTGACAGCGCCGTGTCCCGGCGCCCCGCACGCCCTACCCGCTGCTGGTAGTTGAAGCGCTGCGGCGGCACGTTCGCCAGCAGTACGCCGCGGAGTGAACCAATATCAATCCCCACCTCCATGGTCGTTGTTACTGAGAGTGCATCGATTTCACGAGGGCGAGCGTCAAAGGGAGCGCGCAGCAGAATCCCTTGGAACTCAGCCTGACGAAACTGCTGCTCAGACTTGTCTGTCTGCCCGGTGAGTTCCTCCACCCGAAGGCGGCTGACGTCGTCGCTGCTCGCTTGCGGCCGCGTCGGCCATACTTCGGGTTCCCCAAGGGCCTGGGCGCAGTTGATACAGACACCAGCAGAGGCGTGCGCATGCACGGTTCGGCACGAGGGACACTGCCACCGCAGACCAGTGGGGCGCCGAACAACCAGTCGATTCCGCGGGAGGAGCCCCTCATCAGGGCCCAAACCAAATGCTTCCCGGACTTCGTCCTCCAACGTCTTCGCGACGACTTCGTGACTGGCGGCAACGGCTTTCACATACCGTTTCACCAGCAGGGGAAGGGAAGACGTGCTCGAATACTCAGACTGGCCCTCAACCCTGTACGCACGCCCCATCAGTCGAGTACACGACGCCAAGAAGTCTTCGGAAACCTCATCCTCCAAAGACACAATGGCGCCATTTGAACCCTGCACAGTCACGTAGGCGATCCCTTTGGACTCCACATCTCGATCGCCGCGGGCCAGTAGAACCTTGAGTATCTCTTGCTCTGTTTGCCCTCTGAGTTCGTTTCTTAGCGCGATGAGCTTACTGTCAACGGCTTCAGCCTTAGGTTCTTCACCGGGTCTCCAACGGTATGCGTCAAACCAAGACAGACCCTCAAACCCCGACAGGTCCAAGCCGTTTCCTGCAGGGTTTTGGCCCACATCAGCCAATCGTCGCTGGACTCGTTCCCGCAGGCTCGTCAGGGTCAGGCTGCCCTGACTGTCAGTCGCCTCGCGCAATATGCGCAAGTCGGAAGGATTCAGCGATCGGCCCCTATGAGAGCTCATCCATGCGCTCTGCCATGTTTGGTAAACGTCGGGGTAGTTGGTGCGGAGCATGTCTTCAGCACTGGGTGACAGATCAGTGGGATGGCCATCCTCATCGATCAGAGGTGGCACCGCGGATTCGTTGAGCAGTTCCATCTCTGTGAGGGCATAGAGACTCTTCTGAAAGTGGGCCTCTTCCAAGTCCGCCGCAGCTCGCGCCGCACCTTGGCGACTGTCAGAGAAAACCACCAGTTTGGAGTCGTTGCCACCAAGGAAACTACGCATCACGGACGAGGAGATCTCACTGAGAGGACCGGAACGAACCGCTTGGCTCACTAGCGGAGAGCGTGCGGTGCTGGCTTCAATCCTCCTGCCGTGACGCCGCGCATCGGACCCGCACTGCGGACACCATGTCGGCAGGCCCGGCAGGAATGGGGATGGTGGATTCACGGCGAGGGCGAACCCGGTTCGTTGCCTCCCGGAGCCACGACCGCGGGACACTGTTGCCCCACGGTATTTGCCCGCCTGCGGCTCGTAGGAC
>CAZTTD010000118.1:0-1332 GCA_964616925.1 uncultured Actinomyces sp. | reverse complement strand
CGTGCCCCGCATTCGCAGCGCATGCGCGAGTCCGTATAGAGTTTCCCGATGATCCGTGGCCCCAGGCTGGTTGCGGGCAGCGCCGCACAATTGGGATCCGAGCAAGCCCACAGCGCACTCAGCGTGCTGGCGACAACGTGGCCGCGGAACTTCACGGGTGCCCCCCCACTGTGCCGACCGGGCAATCAAGCGCGGTAGGGCAAGATTCCCAGCGTCGTCGTCACCGAAAAGTTGGCGTAGGACATCCTTGTACGGCAGCGGTACTCCCACATTTTCGCCAACCCCATAGAGGCGGGCAAGTGTCCGGTGGACCCGTTCCACCTCGGTGTCGCTCAGTGGTCCATTTGCCTCACTAAGAGCCACCATCTCCGCCACATCAACCTGGCCGCCATCACCGGGGTGCTCGTAGTCCCCGCCCAGAATCGTGAAGGTGTCACGGGGCTGATTGAAGAATTCACCCAGATAGGTCAGGGATTGTTCGGTGTTCGGAAGACTTGCGGTAGTAGCAATGACGGAAAGCTGCTCGGGTCGCTCATCCAGTCCAAGTTTGGCCAGCAGTCGCCGCAACAGGTAGGCCATCTCTGTGCCTGCTGTGCCCCGCTGTAGGTGCAGTTCATCGATCACCAGCGTGAACTTGTGATCAGGGGATTCTTCAAGCCACTGGCGTGTCTGCTCCAGCATGAACTCTTCGTCTTCACGGCCCAGCATGATGGAAAGCATGGTGAAGTTGGTGATCAAAATGTCAGGCGGGTAAGTCTGCATGTCCCAACGCGTCAGTGCCTCACTGCCGCCTGGGCGGGGGAAGAAGAACTCGGCGTCGCCGCCGGTGCCACCTGCGCCACGTGCATCACCCGTACCGCCAGCGCTGTCCGCTCCGACTACAGTCGCCCGCGTTGTCTCAAGTTCCCTCAGCTCAAGCCGCAGCCTCTCTTCTGCGGAGCCGCCGCGCCGAGCATCCGGCAGGGTTGGCCGACGCTCGGAGGGCTGGGCCGCGCTCGTGTAACGCCCGAAGTGGAAGCGGTTTCCAGCGCGGTTCTCATCGAGCCAGGCCCGCGAATCCGGGGAATCAAGCAGGCGCCGCAACCGCACCATCTGGTCTTCGGCGAGGGCGTTCATTGGATACAGCACCAGGGCGCGAATCGCGGCTTGGCGTTGTTCGCCATCCCGGTCCGGCCGCCAGCTCCCTGTTCCGCCGTCTTGCCACCACTTGGGACCGTTGATCGGTTTGGGAGGTGCCCAACCCCGGCTCTCCTCAAGCAGCCGGGCCAGAATCGGCATTAGGAAGCTCTCTGTCTTCCCGGAACCCGTTCCCGTTGCTACGGCAATGTTGTC
>CAZTTD010000117.1:0-5046 GCA_964616925.1 uncultured Actinomyces sp. | reverse complement strand
GCCGTCGGATACGTAACGATGAGCCGCTTTGTCCGCAACGCGGGTGCCTTCTACGCATACATTTCCCGCGGTCTTGGCAAGCCTTACGGTGTTGGCGGCGCGTTCGTCGCCCTCGTCTCCTACAACTTCATGCAAATCGGTATCTACGGGATGTTCGGTTTCCAAGTGGCGGTGTTCCTGAATGAGACGTTCGGATGGGACATCGAATGGTGGATGCCGATTCTGGTCGCAATAGTCGTGGTTGGCCTGCTTGGAATCAACCGCGTGGACCTGTCCGCGAAGGTGCTTGGCATCATCGTGGTCCTGGAATTCCTGGCCGTTATCGTTTTCGACGCGATCGCGTTCATGCATGCTCCCGAGGGCGTTTCCGCCGCCCCCATCATGCCCGCCGCCCTGTTCACACCGGGAATCGGCGCCGTCCTAGTCTTCGGCATCGCGGCCTTCATGGGCTTTGAGTCCGCGGCCATCTACTCCGAAGAGGCGAAGGATCCGAAGAAGACGGTCTCCCAGGCAACGTTCATCGCGGTCTTGATCATTGGCGTTTTCTACGCGATTTCCTCCCTGGCTCTGGCCAACGGGATTGGCCCGGACAAAATCACGTCCGGTGGCATTACTTTGGACGAGGCCGGTCCGCCACTCTTCTTCAACATCGTCGCCGAATACCTTGGCACCGTCGCCGTTGACATCATGTCTCTGATGTTCATCACCAGCCTCTTCGCGGCGCTGGTCGCCTTCCACAACGCGGTCGCCCGATACCTGTTCTCATTGGGGCGCGAGGGCGTCCTGCCACGTGGTCTGGGTGCTGTCCGTCCTCGAACAAATGCTCCGTGGGCTGGTTCGCTGGCGCAGACCGTCACCGCGACCATCGTCGTTGGACTGTTCGGTCTGGCGGGCATGAGCTCTGAGTACGGTGTCCTCTTCCCCGTCATCACCCTCTTCTCCTGGCTCACCAACGCCGGTGCGATGGGCCTGGTCATGCTGATGACCGTCGTGTCCGTGGCTGTGATCGGGTTCTTCCGTTCTGAGCACCACGGGGTCGGTTCGTGGGCTCGGTTGATCGCGCCGGGTGTTTCCTTCGTGGCACTGGGGCTGATCTTCATCCTGATTCTGATCAACTTCAACGTGTTGCTGGACCAGCCGAACGTCAACGTGGTCACGTTTGTTCTGCCTGCGATGGTTTTGCTGCCCGGAGTCTTGGGATTCTGGTGGGCGCACTTCCTGAAGGAAAACAACCCGAAGGTGTACGAGGCCATCGGCTTCGGCGGCAACGGCGAAGCCACCCCTGGGCCGTCTGAGTCAGGCATCACCCTTGGTCAGGACGTGAGTGTTCACTGATCCGGCCAGTTCTCGTTAGTAGGGCATGAAGGCCGGGGCAGCGAGCACCTTCTCGCTCATCCGGCCTTCGCCCTTGCCCGACCCCCGTGCCCGGCCCTCACCCGCGACCCCCTTCGGCCCTGCCCTGCCCCTCCGCACTCGACCACTTCGCCCTCGCCCATCCCAGGGCTCCACAAAAACGGAGCAAATTTTGCATGGTAGCGCGCCGTAACGACTTAAGATACGATGTCGTATACGATGTGCTGCCACAAAGAGGTGTTCAGTGAATAACTCACAGTTTGCCGATGCTTCTCCCCTCACCCGTCCAGCACGCCTGAACCCAGATGTGCCACTTGAGGGATTCGGGAATTACCAGTCAGCTACCGCTAAGGCTGTCGTTCCCCTTCGGCTGCATGCCAACAAGCCACAAACGTTTCAGGGCCGCCTGGCGGCGCACCCCGTATCCGGCCTTGACCTGATCGCGATCGAAGCCGACCCACACACCGCACATCGCACTGCGGACATGGTCGCACAGGACTCCGACAGGTTCTACAAATTCTCCTTCGTCCACTCCGGGAATCTCTCCATCACGCAGGACAACCGAACCGCGCACCTGGGCGCCGGAGACATGGCGTTCTACGACACCCAGGCGCCCTACACCGTGATGTTCGGGGACTGGACCACCATGACGGTGCTCCTGTTGCCGAGTGAGCTCTTCAACGTCCCAACCCAGGTCATGCGTGCTTTGACTGCCACAACCCTCCACAGTGTCGGCGGCGTCGGCGCAGTCGCCGGAACCATGGTCAGCCAGTTGACCAAGCAGGTGGAATCTCTAACTTCCCTTTCGGGGCGCCACCTGTTCAATACGACGACAAGTCTGCTGACCGCCCTGGTCGAAGAATCAGCACCTGCCATGGCCGCGGATGACAGTCATGAGCACCTTTTGAGCACCATCCTTGAATACTTGGATGAGAACATCAGCCAGCCCGACCTCTCCCCCACGTGGATTGCGGACGCCCACTTCATCTCCGTGCGCCACCTGCACGCGATTTTCCGCAAGCACGGCACAACGGTCTCCACCGTGATCCGGTCGAAGAGGCTGAATAGGTGCTACGACGACCTCGTCAATCCCCTGATGGCGGGGCATTCCGTGACTTCGATCGGCCTGCGTCATGGTTTCACGGAGGCCGCGCATTTCAGCCGGACGTTCAGCCAGCACTTTGGGATGCCGCCCTCGGCCGTGCGCGCATCGGCAACCAAGGGGGCAAGCCCTGCGCTGGTAGACAACGCCCTCGCACGCTGAGGCATGCGCAAACGCGCGCAAACCGAAAGACTTGAGAACAAGTAATAACGCTTACAGACAAAGGAGTCACCCGTGACCACACCACAGGCTTCCCTACTGGAGACCATCACCGTTGGACCGGAAGACGGCCGCGCGATCAACGATGCGGCGACGTCGGAACTGATTGGATACGCGCCGGAGCACACTGTTGAGGACCTTGAGGCGGCGCTCGTGAAGGCCCGTGAAGCGCAGCCGGCTTGGGCGGCGCTGGGCCATGAGAAGCGCTCCCAGATCCTCATGGACATCGCTCAGGAAATTGAAGACAACGCTGAGGAACTTGCGATGATCCTCACGCGTGAGCAGGGTAAGCCGCTGAACGGGCCGAACTCTCGTTTCGAGGTCGGGGCCAGCGCCGTCTGGACCCGCAGCGCCGCGTCAACCGTGCTGGAGCCGGAGGTCGTGGTGGATGACGAGGGCGCTCGGGCTGTCATGACGTACGGTCCGCTGGGTGTCGTCGGCGCGATTGGTCCGTGGAACTGGCCGATGATGATTAGCGTGTGGCAGATTGCGCCCTCGCTCCGAATGGGGAACACGGTTGTCGTGAAGCCCAGTGAGTTCACGCCGCTGTCGGTGCTGGCGCTGGTGGAGATTTACAATCGTCATCTGCCCGAGGGCGTCCTGCAGGTCGTTTCCGGCGGGCGCGAAGTAGGGGCGGCGATGACGGCGCACCCCGACCTCGACAAGATCATGTTCACCGGGTCAACAGCGACGGGGCGGAAGATCATTGAGAGTTCCTCCAACAACCTGGCGCGCCTGACGCTGGAGTTGGGCGGCAACGACGCGGGTGTTGTCCTGCCGGACACGGATGTTGACGCGATTCTGGAGAACCTGTTCTGGGGGATTTTCATCAACACGGGGCAGACTTGCGCGGCGCTGAAGCGCCTGTACGTGCACGATTCGGTGTATGACGAGGTCGTTGAGAAACTGGCCGCCATGGCCGAAGCCGTGCCAATGGGGCATGGTGCGGATGAGGGCAATGTGCTTGGGCCGCTGCAGAATGAGAAGCAGTTCAACATCGTGAAGGGCTTGGTGGACGACGCGGTTGCGAATGGTGCGCGCGTGGTTACCGGTGGTGAGCCTGCGCCAGAGTTGGGGCCGCTGTTCTACCGCACGACGGTTGTTGCGGATATCGAGGACGGAACTGCGCTGGTCGATGAGGAGCAGTTCGGGCCGGCGATTCCGGTGATCCGCTACTCCACCGTTGAGGAGGCCGTGCAGAAGGCAAATGCTTCCGAGCAGGGGCTTGGCGCATCCGTCTGGTCCTCCAACGTGGATGAGGCGGTCGAGGTCGCGGCTCTCCTTGAGGCCGGCACCGTTTGGGTGAACAGCCACGGGACCCTGCACCCGGACATGCCGTTTGGTGGGACGAAGGCTTCGGGCTACGGCCAGGAGTTTGGCTCCCACGGGCTGAAGGCAGTGGGCGCGCCGAAGGTGGTGTCGGTTCCGAAGTAGGGGGTGGACGGCTGGAGCCGGAGCCGGCTGGTGCGGGCTGGCCGACTCCGGCCTCCGGCGTGGGCTGGCCGGCTCCGGCCATTTGGCCCCTTCGGCTCTGATCCGCTCTGCGGGCGGTCATTCAGAAACGTATCGAAAAACTACAAAAGTCGAGCTCAGGGACTAGGTCAGGTACCTAGTGTCTGAGCTCGCCTTTTTGTGTGGGCCCGACTCACCATGTGCCAGTCGGACGCACCACGTGTAGGTTGGACGCACCTTGTGCATGCGCACAATGCGTGTTCAATCAACCCAAAGTGTGTCCAACCGACCCAGCATGTGTTCAACCGAAGTCTTCTTGGGGTGCATATAGGAGCGAAGAGCTGTCACTGCTTATGTCGAGTTGGCTTTGTTCGGATCAAGTTGGCTCTAGATGGTCCAAGATGGCACGGCACAGATCAAGTTGGCTCTGGATGGGCCGAGATGGCATAGCCATCTTGGGGGTTCGCATACCATCTTGGCGATTTCTGTGGTTGGCCGCATTGTGTGGCGTGTGTAGCGTGAAGTTGCGTTCCCCGGTTGTGTCCGGCCTTGCCGTTGCCTTTGCCGGTTCTGCGCGGGCAGTTGGCTTTTGAGGGTTCTAAGATCGATGGTTATCCCCAACATCGATGGTTAATCCCGGGATTAACCATCGATCATGCACCACAACCTTCGGTCTTAGGAAACCGTTGACAATAAACACCCGAGAATGTCGGCACAACAGCCACCTGCCCCAGTGTGGCTACCGTTGTCCCCAGGGTTGGCTACCCCAGTGTGGCACCCCAGTGTGGCTACCGTTCACTCCTAAAAACTACATAGCGGGGACCGAAACCACATAGCGGGGCAAAGATTACAGCGTTTTTATTGCTGTTTTTATTGCTGTTTTGTGTCCCCGTATGTAGTTTCGGCCCCCGTATGTAGTT
>CAZTTD010000116.1:0-5106 GCA_964616925.1 uncultured Actinomyces sp. | reverse complement strand
TGAACGGGTTCGGGGTGAGCGTGTACTTGGTCTGCAGGTACTCTTCGATGCCCTCCGGGCCGCCCTCGCGACCCAAGCCCGACATCTTCCAGCCTCCAAATGGTGCTGCCGCATTCGAAACAACACCCACGTTGATCCCCATCATGCCGGTGTGGAGGGACTCAATGAGGCGCTGCGCCCTCGCCAAATCCTGGGTGAATGCGTAGGAGACCAGTCCGTACTCGGTGGCGTTCGCCAGTTCCACCGCATCCTCCTCAGAGTCGAAGGGAACAACAGCCAGAACCGGTCCGAAGATCTCCTCCTTCAGGATGTCTGAACCCGGCTGGATGTCGGAGATGACGGTCGGCTCCACGAAGCTGCCCGGTCCCGGAATGGCGACGCCGCCAATCTTCAGGGAGGCCCCGCGGGATTCCGCATCCGCAACCAGCGCCAAAGTCTTCTCAACAGCGCGGTTATCGATGAGCGGGCCAATCAAAACGCCCTCTTCAGTTCCCCTGCCGACCTTCATCGCCTCAACGCGCTCTGTCACGCGCGCGACGAACTCATCCACCAGCGGCCTCGCAACGATGAACCGGTTCGCAGCAGTGCACGCTTGACCGATGTTGCGGAACTTGGCTTGCATGGCGCCCTCGACCGCAGCGTCAAGATCAGCGTCCTCGAAAACCAAGAACGGCGCGTTCCCACCCAACTCCATGGACGTGCGCAGAACCCCGTCTGCGGCCTGCTTCAGGAGCTGCTGGCCAACGAAAGTGGAGCCGGTGAAGGAGAGCTTGCGCAACGCGGGGTGTTCAATGATCGCTGCCGAAACATCCGTAGAATGCGACGTGTTGATCACGTTCAGGACACCCGGAGGCAGGCCCGCCTCCTCAAAAATCTGCGCCAAATACACCGTGGTCAGCGGCGTAAGCGCGGCGGGCTTCACGACAACCGTGCAACCCGCAGCCAGCGCGGGCGCGATCTTCCGCGTCGCCATCGCAAGCGGGAAGTTCCACGGCGTGATCAGGAACGCCGGCCCCACCGGGTGCTTCGAAATGATCATGCGGCCCGTGCCCTCAGGGTTCGGCCCGTACCGACCCGCGATCCGCACCGCTTCCTCACTGAACCACCGCAGGAACTCCGCACCGTAGGCAACCTCACCACGCGCTTCCGCCAGAGGCTTGCCCATCTCAATAGTCATGAGCAGCGCGAACTCTTCCGTTCGCTCAATGACGAGGTCGAATGCGCGGCGCAAAATGTTCGCCCGCTCCCGAGGGGCGGTCGCCGCCCAAGCCGGGAAGGCCTTGTCCGCGGCCTCAATCGCATCCACGCCATCTGACACCGCTGCGCTGGCGATGGTCTTCAGCACCTCACCCGTCGCGGGGTCGTGCACCTTCAAAGTCGCCTCATCCGCCGCTGGGCGCCACTGCCCGTCGATCAGGAGGCCGGTTTGGATTTTCTCAAGCAGCTCTGCTTCGGTTGTCATCTGCATGCTCCCCTTTCAGGAGGATCAATAACGCCAGTGGGAACGCGCTCCGCCCACATTGCATCAGCGATGATCCAAAGGACGCGCCAGCAGCAACCTTACGCGCGAACCTATACTGAACGGAACTACGTCTATACAAGATCGTATACGATTAGCGCCGCTGGAGCAATCGTTTTTTGCGCACGCGGCCCCCAGCAAGGATGAGATACGCCATGGCAACGAACAAGAGTCCCGCCCCCGCCGCCGGTACCCCTCCGCCGGCGAAAGACCGCGCACTGGTCGTCGCTCTTTCAAACGGGATTGAGATCCTCAAAACCGCGACGTCCTCGCCCCACCCTCTTACCCCGGGTAGCATCGCCGAAATGACCGGCCTGTCCAAGACGACCACCTACCGCCTGCTGGGGACTTTGGAGCACCACGAGTTAGTGCAGGTGACCGAAGACGGTCGGTACTTTTCGGGCTCAGGGTTGGGCGCGCTGGCGGCAAACACGCAGCGCAGCTTCCGCCAGATGGTTGGCCCCGCGCTGCGCAACCTTGCAGATGAGACCGGGGAAACCGCGTTCGTTGCCGTTCATGACGAGGACGATGCCGTGACCCTCATGTCCGCCACTCCCGCGGGCTTCACGACGTCGCTAATGCAGGCCCCCGGCACGCGCCACCCCGTAACGAATGGCGCACCGGGAAAGGCGATTTTGTCCATCACGCCGCGCACTTCGTGGCCCGCGTTGCCGGAGGGTCAGGACCGGGCGAAGGTGCTGGTGGACGAGGTCGAATCCGTCTGGCGCCAAGGCTTTGCCACCAGCCACAACGAGGTGCTGGTCGGGGTCTCCTCTATCGCGGCCCCGTTCCAGGTGCCGGGCGAGCGAGCCTGCGCCATCGCGCTTCTCTACACCGACCAAGAGAGGGATACGGCGCCGCTGGTGGAGGCGCTGCAACGTGCGGCAACCGCGATAGAGAGTAGGGCGTAGGCGGACGAGGGCGACTTGCGCGGTCCCCTCGCCCCGCGAAACGGACGCCCTCGCCCCGCTAAACGGACGCCCTAGCCCCGCGAAGAACCGGACGCACGCGCCCACAGGGTCCCCCGACTTGCAACAAAAGTCTTGCGAACAGATCAAGCATCGTATACGATCTGTTTCAATAGACGCGAAGCCGCGAATATTCCCCTTTCCCGGATGGATCAACTTAAAGAGGAGTTGGCATGCTTTTCCACCACCACGGATATGTTTCCAAGGACCCGCGCACCAAGCCGACCGCAGAATCCCATGAGCGGCCTGAAGACCTCCCAGAGAACATAGACGTCCTCATTGTCGGCGGTGGGCCTGCTGGGATGATTTTGGCAGCCCAGATGTCAATGTTCCCAACGGTTACGACGCGCCTCGTGGAGCGGCGCCCCTCGCGGTTGGTGCTGGGTCACGCGGATGGAATCCAGGCTCGATCGGTGGAAACGTTCCAGGCTTTCGACTTTGCGGAGCCGATTATCCAGGAGGCCTACCACCTCACCCAGATGAACATTTGGGGTCCAGATCCGGACAATCCGGAGAACATTATTCGCACCGCAATCACCATTGATGACGAAACTGGGATTAGTGAGTTCCCTCACTTGATCGTGAACCAGGCGCGAGTACTGGACTACTTCGCGGACTTTGCAAAGAACTCTCCCTCCCGCTTTGTGCCGGACTGGGGATGGGACGTGACCGGTTTGGTCGTGGGGGAAGGGGGCGATTACCCCGTGGAGGTGACCCTGAAGGGAACCGCGGACTTCAACAAGGATGTTGAGAAGACCGTCCACTGCAAGTATGTGGTGGGGACGGACGGTGCGCGCTCGCTGATCCGCAAGAGTATCGGCCGTGAACTGAAGGGTGCGCAGTCCAACCACGCGTGGGGCGTCATGGACATTCTGTACAACACGGACTTCCCGGACATCCGCACCAAGTGCGCCATCCAGTCCCAGTCCGGTTCCATCCTTCTGATTCCACGCGAGGGCGGTTACCTGGTCCGCCTCTACGTCGACCTTGGCGATGTGGCCGAGGACGATGGTGGCAAGATCCGCCAGAAGCCGCTGGAAGAAATCATCAAGCAGGCCAACGACATCCTGCACCCATACACGGTGGACGTGAAGCACGTTGCCTGGTGGTCGGTGTATGAGGTCGGCCACCGCGTGACGGATAAGTTCGACAATGTGGCGGAGGGCTCGGATGAGATGCCGCGCGTCTTCATTGCCGGGGATGCCTGCCACACGCACAGCGCAAAGGCTGGCCAGGGCATGAATGTCTCCATGCAGGACACATTCAACCTGGGCTGGAAGCTGGGTTACGTACTGACCGGTTTGGGTAAGCCAGAGCTGCTGGACACGTACTCCGCGGAGCGTCAGGAGATCGCACAAAACCTGATTGACTTCGACCGGGAGTGGTCGTCAATGATGGCGAAGAAGCCTGAGGATTTTGCGAGCAAAGACGAACTGGCAGAGTTCTACGTCTCCACCCAAGAGTTCCCGATGGGCTTCATGACCCAGTACAAGCCGTCGGAGCTAACCCGGGTTGAAGATCAGGAACTTGCGACGGGCTACCCGGTGGGTAAGCGGTTCCGATCTGCGGAAACGGTTCGGGTTTCTGACGGGAACCGGCTCCACCTGGGCCACCTGCACAAGGCTGACGGGCGCTTCCGTCTGTACGTTTTTGCGGACGAGGACGGTCTGAGCAACGATTCGAAGACCGCGAAGTGGGCGGACTGGTTGGCGAATGATCCTGAGTCCCCGCTGGTCAAGTTCACACCTGAAGGCGCCGACAAGAGCAGCGTGTTTGACGTGAAGGTCATCTACCAGGATGACTATGCGGACATCAATGTGCATGAGGTTCCGGCCATCTTCCGCTCGGAGGTGGGCCCCTACGGCGTGGAGGATCTCAACAACGTTTTCGGGTCCGGCCTGGGAACGGACATCTTTGAGGAGCGCGGGATTAATAAGGACGAGGGCGTTTTGGTCGTAGTCCGCCCCGATCAGTACGTCTCCGCAGTCATGCCGCTGTCCGCAACCGAGGACCTGTCGGCCCTCTTCGACGCATTCATGGTGGAGGCCAAGTAGCAGTCCAGCTCCAGCGCGCGGTGCGCCATGGGCGTCTGGCACCCTAGGCGCACCGCACCCTAGGCACACGGCACCCTGGGCGCCACGGCGCACTGATCTTCGGTGCCGCACTCCAGACCAACAACGTTCAAACGCCGGGCATTCGGAAGATTCTCCGAGTGCCCGGCGTTTGCGTCCGACAGAATCAGTCGCCACGAGCAGAGAATGAGTCGCCACGAGCAGGGAACCAGTCGCCACGAGCACTCGGAGTGTGGGGGCCAGCCGCAAAAAGGAAATCCGTCTTGACGCGCCACAGACTATCGATAGTTGTGGCTAACTATCGAACGTTGTTCCCGGGCACAACCATCGATAGTTGACCACATCCTTCGATAGTCCATGCTCCCTCAGCCCTCATCGACCCTTTCGTCCCGCCAAGTGCACTGCATACGCACCGGAAATGCATAGTCCCACTAGATTGCGTGGTTGTAGCCGGCTCGAGTGCCCAGTTTTTCTCCCAGTTACCCCTCTCTTCTTGGCCGTCGCCCTTCTTGGCCGTCGCCACCGGAGTGCTAGTCGCAACCCCGGG
>CAZTTD010000115.1:0-5336 GCA_964616925.1 uncultured Actinomyces sp. | reverse complement strand
TGGTGGCCCGATTATGTTCATCGGGCCACCATTTCAATATTTGAGGCTACCTGCCCGCAGCCACGATGTCGGTAACGAAGACAAGGGTGTCTCCGCCGGCAATCCCTGCCTGCGGCACGCCAAACTCCCCGTAGCCAAGGTGAGAGGGGATCGCCAAGAGCACACGTGAGCCCACGCGCTGCCCCACCAGTCCGTCATCCCAGCCTGCGATCACCATGCCGACACCAATCTGGAAGTCAAGAGGTGCGCCGCGGTCGTAGGAGTTGTCAAAGACATTCCCGTTCCACACCTGGCCCAGGTAGTTACACACGATGGTGTCCCCGGCCTCTACAACTGGGCCGTCACCCTCCTGCAGCACTTCGACCACCAAGTCTTCCGGTGGCTCAGCGCCTGAAAACTCAAGAACTGGCTTATCCCCGAACCCGCCGCTTACCGATACATTTTCCATTCGAAATTCCTAACGATTGCTGACTTCTACCTAAATCGTAAGTTCAGGCTACCTGGATTGCATCCGGGAGAGGATGTTCAAGATCTCCACGTAGAGCCAGACAAGTGTGACCATAAGACCAAAGGCGCTCATCCAAGCGTACTTAGCAGGCACGCCCTGCTGGACGCCTATCCGCACCTGGTCGAAGTCGCTGATCAAGCAGATCGCACCGATGAATACCGCAAAAACAGACAGGACCACGCTAAGCGGGAAGCCCATGATTGTCGGGCCGTCGATCCCGCCCATGTTCACTCCCAGCATCGACACAAGCCAAATCAGAAGACGCGAAAAAATGAGTCCAAACAAAGATATGAGCGCAAACCGTTGAAGCTTCGGAGAATTGCGGACTTTCCCGGATGCAAAGAGGGCAAGCGTCACCGCGAAAACAGCGAACGTCGCCACCACCGCTTGAACGACTACGCCTGGATACATCGTGTTCATAACTAAGCTCAGCGAGCCCAGTGCCAACCCCTCAAGTGCCGCATAGCCCAGTACTAATCCCGGGCGGATCTTCTTGGAGAAAATGTTGACCATGGCGAGGACGAACCCGCCAAGTAGACCACCGATCAGGAAGGGTGCCGCCAACGCCGGGTTGGCCGATGCAGTTAGCCACGCGCCTGCGGCCACCGCAACCAAGAGACCCAGACTAAGGCCCGTCTTTACGATCACGTCGTCATAGGTCATGCGGCCCATGTCCACAGCATCCGCCGCGGGCTGTTCATAAGCCGAGCGCGCCTGTTCGAACGCACGCTGGTCGTATATGGGACGACTCTGCGTCGCCGCCTGCTGGGCCGCTGCAACCTCCTGCGCGGACCATTGCGATTCCATTCGGTTGAAAACCGGGTTAGACACTTCGCCTCCGTCTTGGTTGGACTATTAACACACTAGGTTTTCACAAACGTCACCCGTGGTGCCAGCACTTCCGCCCTCGGCGTTACCCGCGGCTACATTGCCGTCCATGTTTATCCGTTTAGTTCAAAACCAGTAAGAAAAGCCACAGTTTAATTCCGGGAGTAAAGTCCCACAGAGAGGCGCTACACCCCACCCCAACCCCCATACCCACCCTATTGTGACACATTACACAACCTCCTAAAAGTGGGAGCAATTCGGTGCAAACTAGCGAATTTAAAAGTACCAAGGCGCGGGTTATCACGCAATTTGCGTGTAGCTGATAGGAATATTTACACAAATGTGGTAAACGACCTGGTTGATACCGTGGGAAGCGAACACAGTCGGAACTCAAAGGTGAGGCGTTAGACATGAAGTTCGCAAATGCCACTGTTGCAGCGTCGTTAGCGCTTTTGCTGACGATCGCTGGAATGCCCGCTGCCGCGGCTGAGTGCTCTGAGGAGGGCAGCCAGCAGTCATCCGTGGACTCTGTGTCCTCACTTGATCAAGGTGACGCAGTTGAGACCTTGACCGAACTGTCTACCGACGTTGAGGTAATCCAAGAACCTACCCTAGAAGTGGTTCTGGAGCCGATGCCAGAGGGCGAACTGCTTGGCCCCACCGATGAGTACTCGGGCTCAGAGGACGTCCAAGCTGATACACATGCCACCGCCGCCTTTGGAACAGAGCTCCTGTCGGTGCTAAATGCGGAGCGCGCTAGGTACTCCCTGCCCCCACTGAAACTAACGGTGGCTGCGCAGGCCTATGCCCAATCATTCACTGAGAAGTGGACAAGTCTTTACTCCACGTGTGGTACGCCCTCGCTGGCAGGATGCCATATGGACCCACTATTAGGTGGCGGGAAATACACGTACCGCCAACAGGAGCTGAAGAAGCAGGGTTGGGGCAATGGCGGAGACCTTTTGGCGCGCGGGTTCAGCACGGAAACTGCCGTCGCGAATGCTTGGCTCAACTCTGACGGCCACCGCGCGTGGATCATGAACGCTTATGGCCCCATGACTGCGATTGGTCTCGGCAAGGTTTCCACCACGACCACCAGCGGAAGCGTGACGATCACGACGAATACTTGGACCCTGTGGATTGTGGGGTCGCCCCTCACCAACCCGGCCCCTGACATGACGGAAGTCGGGAAGACACCGGGCCCCGTTGTTAAGGACCCACCGGGTACGGAGCCAGATGAAGTGGCCTCCGCAGCAGTCGAGAGGCTGGCCGGAACATGCCGATACTCGACAAACCTGGCGCTCAACCAGAAGAGGATGAAGCCGAACAAGCCTCTATTCATTGCAACCGGCGTTGACTTCCCCGATGCGCTGTCGATCGGTCCAGCCGTGGCAAAAGAAGGCGGCTCCCTGATGTTGGCCAGTGCGGACCGACTACTCCCGGGCGCCCTCGAACTCATCAAAAAGAACACACCAAGCGCCATATACATCGTGGGTGGAGAGAGCGCAGTTTCGAACTGCGTTGCTTCCGCCGCTGCGGTCGCGGCTGGGAAGGGTGCCGGTGGATACACCCGAATCTCCGGTTCGGACCGGTACTCCACATCCATCGCAATCTTCCAAGCATTCTTCGCGGGCAAGAACCCCAGCACGGTATTCGTCGCCACGGGTTCCAACTTCCCGGATGCTCTCTCGGCGGCAGCAGCGGGTGGCGCCGTCGGTGCCCCCGTTCTCCTAGTCAATGGCGCATCCGCCCCTTCTTTGACCCAGCCCCAAAAAGCAGCACTAACGCAATCCAAGACGAAGAATGTGCAGATCGTTGGCGGGCCCGGAGTCGTGAATCCTGGCATTGAAGCAAGTTTGAAGGCCAGTGGGTACACCACTTCCCGTCTGAACGGTTCAGACCGCTACGGGACCAACGCCGCAGTCAATCGTTACGTGTCCAAGGCAGTCGGCTCTTCTGTGACAGACATGTGGGTTGCGACAGGGCGCAACTTCCCCGATGCGTTGTCAGCAGCAGCCCCGGCAGGGAACTCCAACTCCCGTCTGGTGCTTTCCGGCGGCACCTGCCTGCCAAGCGGAAGCGTCGCAGGAATGATTACCGATACGCTGGACAGGGTTCACCTTATAGGCGGAACCGGTGCCTTGAGCCCCGCGATCGCAGCGTTGAAACAGTGCTGAGTGGAGCGTAGGTGTTGGTACCCCCGGTCGGACTCGAACCGACACTGGACCGGAGGTTCCAGGGGTCTTCACGGGAGCGGGCTACCGGTGCCATATGGTGTCAGACCTGCATGTTTACTTACGCTTTACCGCCTCCATGGTGCCACCAAATGAAGGAAAATGCCAGAGAATGGAGACAAGAATGGAGACTCTAGGGCCTGGTGGATCCGGCGGCACCCTGGTGTTTCGTAAATCCAAATCGCGTAGACATGGCTGAATGATCCAGTCGAGCAGATCGCCACGCCGCAGCCAGGTTGTCGGTCATAAATGGGGACTCCGTAATGCCTCATGTCAATTTGCCCGCGAAAGTTGGTTTGGTGCCTCATATGTTTTTGCCCGCGAAAGTTGGGTTAGCTGGCTTGGGGTAGTTTGATGCCTTTGGCGGTGTTGGGGAGCTTGTTTCTGGCTTCGGTTTGAGCGATGAGTTTCACGGTGCCTCGTTTTGCCAGAGCGGTCAGTTCAGATTGGATGCGGGTGATGTTACGGGCTAGCGCGGCAGGGTTCAATGACGCCTTGTACGCTTCCATTTCCAGGGTTTGAGCCTTGGTGAGGGCCCCAGAGTCCTTGAGCCTGTCGAAGGGGGTTTTGGGCGTGTCGTAGACGCGTTTGCGCCGTCCCCTAGTATCGGTGTCCCACCCTACTGGTTTGATGGTTGGCGTGTAGTAGTTCATGTAGTCATTCACGTTTACCCATAGCCGCTCCAGGAGGGAGAGTTGGGCCTGTGTGTCATAGCGCCAGTAGAAAGCGTATTTGCGTACGACGTGGTTATTCTTGGACTCGATACTGGCTTGATCATTCTTCTTATAGGGCCGACTCCTGGTGAAATACAGTTCCAGGTTTTGAGCCCAGGCCACGACATCGTAGTTGATGAACTCACTACCGTTATCAAAATCCACGCCCTCTAAGGGGATGGGGCAGCGGTCAATGATCCGGTTCAAACCAGCAATGATGTGACGCGAGGAGTTATTCCTAATGCTGGTAGTGGTAGTCCAACCGGTGAATATGTCGGTTAGGTTCAAAGTCCGGGCGAACTCACCAACCAAGGTTGGCCCGCAGTGAGCCACCGTATCGCCTTCAAAGAAGCCGGGACGGTTCTCCATTTCATCGCCTGCCTTACGGATCTTGATCGAAGAACGCAACAAGGGTGAGGGCTTGGTTGTTGCCGCTCCTTTCAGGTTTGTTCCCTCTTTCAAGGGCTTCAAATACCGATCAATCGTTGCCGCGCTCATACTCAAGAGCTCTTCTTTGACCTCACTGGAATACCGGTCCACCCCAGCAACAAGCTCCCCATGAGCCTCAAGGGCATCAAGCAGGCCTGGCAAGGATACAACCAGGTACTTCCCACACTGACCCAAACCCATCGCCCACACTCTTTGCAAAGTCTTACGCGCATCATAGGAATACTTGAAAGGCCGAGGCTTGCGCTGCCTTGATGGGCCGCCGCGGATCTTGGGTTTGGGCGCTGCCGCTTGGGACAAACGTCGACGAGCGTTATCCCGACTCCACCCCGTCACCGAGACCACCTCATCCAACAGTCGTCCCCGATCCTTCTTAGATAGTTGCTTATACTCACGAGCATATTTAGCGGTAATCTCCGCACGAGTAGCCCTACTCAACTCCGTCCCCATAACCAACCATGCCAACTTTCGCGGGCAAAAACCAAATGAGGCATGGAACCCATTTCACGGGCCTTTTACGTGAGGCTAGTCGACCACTTGCTGTGGTGCACAACACATTTTAGCATGGTCTCGGAGTCAAGACTTCGTCTTGATCATGCAACTACA
>CAZTTD010000114.1:3890-5413 GCA_964616925.1 uncultured Actinomyces sp. | reverse complement strand
ATACATACGGGGGCCGAAGATACATAGCGGGTAAACATTACGGCGTTTTTATTGGCTTTTTGCTACCCCGTATGTATCTTCGACCCCGCTATGTATCCTCGACGCACCTTAACCGGCGCTGGCGGTGCCGGTAGCGGTAAGTTGACGCAGGTTTTGGCGTTTTCAGCCTTGGCAGACCTAGAGCACGTGCCCGCACTGCCGCAAAAGCACACGTTGCCAACACGAACAACAGGGACCCCTCGTGTGAGGACGGAGAACCTGCAACGGGCGGGTTGGGTCCTAGGGTCACCTACATAGATTCGCGCTCCACACCTAGACAGAGCAGGAGCGCACGCCAAGTCCGATAGAAGCAAAACAGCCAGAGACACCCTCGCAACGATCCAATCCACAAAGAACCTCTTAGTGTCCCCAGCACCAACCCCAAAACAATTCCCACCCGCACTAACAAAACCCCGAAAACCCAAAAACCAGCCAAAAGGTCCAAGGTCAGGCGCCGGCGGCAGCAGATTCCGGGGTGTTGAGCGGGGCAACGCTGCAACAAGCAGGAAAACGGACAACAGCCAGGAAAGCAACGACTGCTCTGAAGCAACAAACAGGCTCATCCACCACAAACAGGACCACCAAGAACCCTGGTGTTGGGAAAAGGACAGCGGGCAACTTGGCGCTAGCCGCGCCTGCGCATTGCCAGGAACAAGATGCCACCTAGGCCTAGGGCGCCCACACCGCCTCCAAGAAGGAGCCCAATGCCGGAGCCGCCCGAACAAAGCTCCCCAGCACTGCCGGTCGTCGTTTCAAAGACCCCGCTTGCATTTGCGCTGCTTCCTAGGCTGACGGCATCTACGGCGGTCGGGGGCATTTGGTCGGCGCCGCCCTCGATAACCGAGGCGGTAGAGTCAGATGTCAACGTGAGGTCGTCAGGCACCACGGCAACCACTACCGGAGCAGGCTTACTCAGAGCCACGTCGGCGTTTGCGTTCTGCTTCTGCCGCTGCTGGGTTGTAGCGGCAGCGCGCGCGGGAGTGTAAGAAGCAGGGCTTTGAGTCGCCACAGGATTGGGCGCCGGTGCCGGTGCAGGAACAGGAACGGGCGCAGGTGCAGGAATGGGCGTTGGCGCCGGTGCGGGAGCAGGAGCAGCAACCTCCTCCGAAGCAGAGTCCGACGGTGTCTCAAGATCAAGTGGAGGGGGCGCGCTTATCTCGCCCTCTTCCAGTATCAATTCTGTAGATCGGTCCCTAGGCAGCGGCTCCGGTGCCGAAATCTCAACTGATGCGTGCGCGGGCACAGAAACCCCCGCAAGGACAAGAGCAAACACGGCGGCTGCCGTCCGCGATCTTCTGAGCATCATAAAGCCATTATGCCCACCGCAAGATCCGATGTCTCCAAAACAGTTGTGGTTCCTTACACATGTGTGCTGGGACACCATCAGGACAATGACTGAACGTCACGAAGTTTCCGACGCCTGACCTCCCTGTAGAAGCCCAGAAAACCTGGGGCCTATACCTGAAAGAAAAAGCCTGGGGCCT
>CAZTTD010000114.1:0-3790 GCA_964616925.1 uncultured Actinomyces sp. | reverse complement strand
CTGTAGAAGCCCAGAAAACCTGGGGCCTATACCTGAAAGAAAAAGCCTGGGGCCTATACCTGAAAGAAAAAGCCTGGGGCCTGTACCTGAAAGGAAAGGTACAAGCCCCAGGCTTTTGGTAGAAAAGGATCAGCTCCGAAGGCTCACGCTCTTGGGTTCCACTCCCCCTTTGCTACTGCGGGAACGAAGTCGTCCAGATCGACGGGCCAGGTAACGCGGCGTCCCTCTTCTGCGGACTTGTAGGCAGCCATTAGCAACTCAATGACTTCCAGGCCCTCATGCAACCCTTCCAACGGCTGCTCTCCACGCAGGAACGCGCGGGTCAGGAAAGCATTCTCCCCGGTGTAGCCATACGACATGGCCTCATCGGACATGAGAGGCATCAAGCCCTGTTCGGCATTTTGCTTCTCAATCATGTCTTCGCCCTCAGACTGTTCCAAGTTGCGTGACATGAACAGCTTCGACTCTGTGGACAGAGTGTCGCTCTCCATGGAGTACTCCGGACCCAGCAGTTCGAACGCCAGCCGCAGACCCGCGCCCACAAAGCTCCAGGAGGTGGTGGCTTCGACGATCACCGGCTCGCCCTCGCCATTTTCGAACTCAAATACCGCGTGCGCGTAGTCTTCCGAGGGCGTCTTCGTGTAGTCCACAACGCCCTCGTAAGTCTCCTGAAGCTGCTTCGCGTACTTGGGCCTGCCCCACTTCAGAGAGGCGATCGTGGCGGTTACGGCAACGGGCTTCAGCCACTCAGAATGGCGAACTCCCGGAGGGGACAGCAGGAAACGGCCGGACTCCACGGAGTGGCACATCATGTCGTTCAGCACGCCGCCACCCTCTGTGACGCCGTTCCAGAACCACGTGTTGTGCGGGCCGGAGTGTTCTTCCGCGGCACGGGCCTCTACGCCCTGGAGCAAGCAGGGGGACTGGTGTCCCTGGTGGCCGACTGAGCCCCAGGGACAAAACCCTTCTAGGCGCTGATCACCACGGACGCTTCAGCCGTGTTCACACGGAACGTGACACTCTCCTGCACGTAGAGTTGCACCGTTTCAGCGTCGTGGGAAAGGTACCCGATCCGCACGTCCTCCCCCAGTGTCAGCGTGTAGTCGCCACCGCGCATGCTGAGCACGATCGCGCCAGTCAGTGCGGGAGCAAAGACCGTGACGCCCTCGTCCCCCAAAAGTCTGTGCAGGTGCGCCGACAGCGGATACCCGTTGTCCGTCCCGCCGCCTGCCCGAGTATAAAGTTCCGGCGACAGCATCACCCCATACGGCCCTTGGACGCCGACCATGCGGAGTTGGGTGATGGCTTCTGCGACGGCCTCGACCAAAGCGTCGGGACCATCGCCCAACTGAATGGTCGGGTTGGAACTGCTGGCAATGATGCCGAGGACGTCGGACGCCTCCGACCCCGCACACACCAGCGTGTCTTCGGCCGCTGCCAGCGTCTCAACAGCCGTCTTTACCGGCTGCCAGTTGGAATCCTCAGACCCACGATCGACGTTGTCGATTTGCTCCCTCGACAGTTCGAACGGCACGCGGAGCTCAACGAGCGGCTGGACAACCCGCTGGCGCGTCTGCACGCCCGGCAGGACCGGGGCAACCGTGCGGATGTGCCCAACGTCAACCGCGGACAGACCCGACCCGCCCGGCTCCGGAACATCGACGACACGTCGCCCCGCCAGACGCGTGATGAACGTGCGGCGCGCCTCAACTTCAATCTGGTTCCACGCGCTCTCCGTAACGGGAGCGAGATGACGATAAGTGTTGTTCATGACTGCCTTTCAAGATCTTCCTATGCCGTGTTCGTGTACCTGTGTATTCCGGTAGAAGCGCGGGCCATGCCCATGCGCGCCTGTGGCGATTCGCGCCCGTGACTATGCCGTGGAGGACTTCCCCCGCAGGCTGCCGATGCCTAAATCCCCGGTGCGTGCCCCGCCGGTCGCGCCGCGTCCGTCGTCGGAGCCATTCGCGTCCCCCGTGCCTTCCGTCATTCCCGTTTTGGGCGAGGGCGATGCCTGCGCAGGCGCGTTCTCCCAGTCCTTCTCAAACTGCGCCATCTGGGCGTTCGTAACAGTAGGTGCAGGAGGCACGCCGGGAGTGTTGTTCAGGAAACCTATTGGCGGAACGAAGAACATACTTCCCGTTACCGCTGTGGAGAAATCAAGAATACGGTCCGTGTTTCCCGGCGGGTCACCGATGAACATCCGGTGCAACATGATTTCTTGAACCGCCGGGTCGTTCGAGTACGCGATGTAGAACGTGCCGTACTCATTCTCGGAGACGTTCCCAAACGGCATGTTCTCCCTCAAGATCTCCTTCTGAGTACCGTCTGGCAAGACGATCGTATTGGCGTTGACGTGGGAGTTTATCGGCAAGTCCTCAAGCTGAATGTCGTCCAGCTTCGTTCGGCCAATGACCTTCTCCTGCTCCTCCACTGAGAGGCTGTCCCAAGAAGCCATGTCGTGCAGATACTTCTGGACCACCACGTAGCTGCCGCCGACGTAGGCGGGATCATCGTCCTCGATCAAAACCGCGGCCGTCGCGTCCTCGCCTTCCGGATTCTGTGACCCGTCCACGAACCCAAGGAAGTCGCGTTCGTCGAAGAACTTGAAAGCATGGAGCTCAAACTGGTAGTCGACGTGCCCTTGGAGCGCCAAAGAGATCTGTTTCGCGATCTCAAAACAGATGTCGATGTGGGGCGCTTTCAGGTGAATCAGCATGTCGCCGGGCGTCGCGGGGGCAACGTGCTTGGGCCCGTTGACCGCCTGGAACTCTCGCAAGTGCTTGGGGCGCGGCAACGTGGGGAAAAGTCGGTCCCAGAGCTTAGAGCCCACGCCAACGATTGAACCCAGCTTGTCATCAACGCGGAAACCCACCGCACGGTTGAGCGAGGAGAAGTTCGACAGGAAGTTGAGAACCACGTCCTCAGACCCGTCTTTCACAGTCATCACTATGAACATCCCCGCCCGAGAAGGGGGTGCGATCACCGTCTGCGTTGCCAAAGCGTGCTCCTCATTCCCTCATTTGACGCCACCCGCCGCGGCGCCCGACAGATGTACCCTCCGGACATCCCCGCAAGACGCCAACAGCCCCAGCGTCGGACAATACGTCCCCGCAAAACGCCAACAGCCACGGCGCCCGACAATACATCCCCTCAAAACGCCAACACTCAAGTGTGGCACAAACCACGGAGGGCCGCGAAACATGGGGACGAGGGCGGGATATGGCGAACCCGTACCCCATCCGGGCCTTGCCTTTGCCAGCCATGCGCGCCACTCGCGCTCTGCCCGCGCCTCCCCTGTCCGTCACTCGCGCTCTGCCCGCGCCTCCCCTGTCCGTCACTCTTCCGCAACTTGGGTGAATCTTTGGTCTCTGGCGCGTCCGTCAGTGCTATGTCGACGCTGACCTAGTCGAAGGAGGTGAGTGTTGTATCAAAGTCAGCATTTGTCTGCCACGTTGGCATTGTCTGCTCGGTTCACGGCCGGCTGATGCCACACCGCCAGTTGGGAGGTCCCTGGACCTCTTCCTCGGATGCAGATATCAACACCAAGGTGGCTCTGTGCGGATCAAGTTGGCTCTAGAGCGGCCGAGATGGCATGGCACGGATCAAGTTGGCTCTAGAGGGGCCGAGATGGCATAGCCATCTTGGGGGTTCGCATGCCATCTTGACCATTTCTGTGGTTGACCGTGTGCTGCAGGCTGCGTGTTGGGCGCGGCTTGGCAGGTTGGACGCAGATTGTGTTGGTTGGACGCAGGTTGTGTTGGTTGAACACACGATGGGTGCGTGCACA
>CAZTTD010000113.1:0-5738 GCA_964616925.1 uncultured Actinomyces sp. | reverse complement strand
TCCATGGGCGTCACGACCGTCCAGTCGCTGGGCGCACGCAACTTCACGGACGTCGCTGCCAGGGAGGCAATCGCTGAGGGACTTGCCGACGGGCCGCGCATCGTCGCTTCGGGCCCGCAACTCACGACCACGGGTGGGCACTCCTGGCCGGCGGGGGGCGCGGTCGACTCAATAACCGAAATCAAACACAAAGTCCGGGAGCATCATAAGGCGGGCGTGGACGTCATCAAAGTCATGGCCACGGGCGGGTTTGGGACGTCGGGGTCGGCCCCGTGGAACGCCCAGTTCACCACGGAGGAACTGGCCGCCATCGTCCAAGAAGCCCACCGCCTTGGCAAACACACCGCCGCCCACGCCCACGGTACCCAGGGCATTGCGCGGGCTGTGGAGGCCGGTTTTGACTACATCGCGCACGTCTCCTTCGTTGGCGAGGACGGGCTAACCACCTTCGACCCGGACATCGCGGATGAGATGGCGCGCAGGGGAACGTACGTTGATCTGTCCAGTCCGCCCTCGTATCCCCCGGTCGAGGGCGAAACCGCCACCCCGCACGCCAAAGCCCTTTTCGACCGCGGGGTCAAAGTGGTCGTCGGCCACGACATCGGCGCCGTCGTCCCGCCCAGTGCCTACCACGACGGGCTGAAAGAAATGGTCGCCTCCGGGCTGCCCGTGGAGGAGGTGCTGGTCGCAGCCACTTCGCGCGGTGCGGCAGCAGTCGGGTTGGCCGGTATCACGGGGGTTTTGGAGCCGGGTTACGCGGCGGACGTCCTCGTCGTTCAAGGGGACCCGACCGAGCGTATTGAGGACGTCGCGAACCTAAACGAAATCATCATCGGCGGACGCACATTCCACCCCGACTTCATGCCGCAGTTTGACCGCGAGGCGTTCGGCTCCGGGGAATCCGGCTACCCCACCGTGAAACCAGGCGGCCTGAGCGCGCGAACAAACTGGATTGAACGCCAAGCGCGCGCGGAACGGCACCCGAAAGACTAGGGGTGACGCCCTCGCCATTCTTCAGGGCGAGGGCGAACTGCGCCTCAGCGCGCCCTTAAGCTTGCGCGGCGCAGAACCGCAGCAGACTTGAGGGCAGACACCCGCTAGATCAGTGTCTTCTGGTCAACGGCGCGCTGCACAAGATCCGCGATTTCGGGGTCGAGGACGACGATTCGAATTTCCTCCACCTCCGCCGGCGTTTGAGTCAACGTGTTCACGGCAATCTGCACCGCGTCCTCAAGTGGCCAGCCGAAGATTCCCGCGCTCAAAAGAGGGAAGGCAATGCTCTTCACACCTAGTTCATCTGCGACGCTCAGGCTGTTCGCATAGGAACTGGCCAGCAGGTTCGGGTCACGCTGACCCGCGCGATAGTTGGGGCCTGGCGTGTGAATGATGAAGTCTGCAGAGAGATCCCAGCCCGTGGTCCAACCCGCTTCGCCGGTGGCAAGTCCGTTCGGGAAGCGCTCGATCAATTCCGACAGCAAGCCGGGGCCCGCAGCCGCGTGAATCGCCCCGTCGACTCCTCCCCCGCCACGCATGCGCTGGTTCGCTGCGTTTACAATCGCTTCGACATTCTGGGTGGTGAGGTCACCAACTACTACTTCTACAGAGGCCATGTACCGATCATTCCACAGCGATCATGCGCCACAACGCTCGATCTTGGCTATCTGGACGCCGGTCTAGATACCGGATGTCCAGCCAGATACCGGATGTCCGTCCTTTTTTCGGCCCCGACATGTCCCACAGACAACATCCACAGATAACAAGGGGTTTTCGGGTATTTTCCCGGGCTAGAATGAGTGGGACGAAAGGTCTCCGTGAACAACTCTCGATATTTCACTGTGCCCGGAAGCGACCAGAAATACGATCGCAACTGGATGCTGGCAGTCCTCCTGATTTCCCTGGCACTTACCCTGTTGCAAGTCAGTTCGGTAAACAACCTATTGCCGTCCATTGAGTCGGCGATGTCCGCGTCGGAGTCGGGGATCCAGATGATCCTCTCCGGCTACGCACTGGCGGTCGGGATAACCCTGGTGCCAGCGGGTCGTTTGGGTGACATCTTCGGCCGGTCAAGCCTGTGGGTTATCGGCTTGGCGATCTTCACGATTGCATCTCTTGGCGCTGGGCTGGCCGGCAACATCGTGGCCCTAAACACCATGCGTGTCCTTCAGGGGATTGGTGGAGGGTTCTTCTCCCCCCAGGTAACCGGCCTGATCCAACAGTATTTCCAAGGTCATGCACGCGCACGAGCCTTTGGTTTCATGGGGTTGGTCGTTTCGGCGTCGGTGGCAGTTGGGCCGCTTGTGTCCGGGGCGCTCGTGTCGCTACTCGGGGAAGACCCCGGCTGGAGGTACTCCTTCTTTATTAACGTGCCGATCGGCCTGCTGGGTCTGGCCGCAGCATGGCGCTTCCTTCCGTTCGGGAAAGAACGGCGCACAATCGGCCCCAATGCGGCCAAGGCAGAAGAAGAGTATGAAGCCCAAGAGGCGGCTTCAGGTCATACCCCGAAGAAGCGGAAGCGCCAGAAAATCGACCTCGACCCCGTTGGCATGCTCATGCTGATGGCCGCGGTCCTTGGCATCATGCTCCCATTCATGATGCACGGGGTGGCGTGGCGCTGGTTCCTGCTCGTCGGCGGATTCGCGATGATCGGCGTGTGGGTCGCGTGGGAGTTGGCCTATGCGCGCGCGGGCCACTTCCCGATGGTTGACATGAAGATGTTCAAGATCCGGTCATTCAGTTACTGCACGGCGATCTCCGCACTCATGTTCTTGGGCAGTTCAACCATCTTTGTAGTGCTGGCGCTATTCCTCCAAGACGGGCTGGGTGTCACGGCTCTAATGGTCGGAGTGGTGGGTCTTCCGAATGCGATCGCATCGGGTTACGGGGCGGTGTGGGCGGGAAAGCGCGCTCTGCAATACGGGAAGGTCATACAGGTGTACGCGCTGGCGCTGATGCTCGGCTCCCTGCTGCTGCTAATCGTCGGGTTCTGGGCGGTGATTGAGCTGGGATGGTCCGTTTACTGGCTGATCATCCCGATTCTCCCGATGGGCCTGGGCGCGGGCCTCATGGGCGCCGCCAACCAGACCCAGGCAATGATGGATGTCCCTCACGCCCACGGTGGCACCGCCGGTGGCTTGCAGCAAATGACGCAACGCATCACCACCGCGATCGGCAACGCGTTGATCACGGGCGTGCTGTTTTCCACGTATCGGGGTGGGCTCACAACCGAGGGTTGGCTTGTGGGCGCCAGCGCCGGACTGGGCGCGATAGCGGTGTTCCTCGCGTCCGCCCTCGCCCTCGCCATCATCTTCTGGAAGCGGGTGCCAACCAGACCCGCCGCGTGACTTCCATCCCGAATCCAAGGGGCTTTTGGATTGCATCCAAACCCCTCATAAACTGGTTGTTTTGCGGTTGTGAGTGAGAAGAGAGCAATCGTGTCGCTTCGCGATAACCCCATGATTCACACGCTGGTTCACCTGCGCGGAAACGGGCGTGCGGCCGTCTATACGGAGCCCATGTGGGGGCTTTCTATGCAGCTGGTCCTGCCGTATGCGTCGGTGTTCATGCTGGCCCTAGGGGTGCGTGACACCAACATCGGGCTGATCGCAACGGTCGGAATCCTGTCCCAGGTCGTTTTCGGTCTGCTGAGCGGGGTGATCACGGACAAACTCGGCAGACGCGCAACCACGGCGCTTTTCGACATCGTCGCGTGGGTGATCCCGTCCCTCATCTGGGCCATGGCACAGAACTTCTGGTGGTTCCTGATCGCGTCTGTCATCAACGGCGCGTGGCAGGTCACGCAGAACTCTTGGGACTGTCTTTTGGTCGAGGACGTTGACCGCAAAAAGATCCCCGCCGTCTACTCCCTAGTCAAAATCGCCGCCGAGTTTTCAGCCCTGTTCGCCCCGATCGCGGCCCTCCTGGTTTCGCACTTTGGCCTGGTGCCGGCCGTGCGCATCCTCTACGTGAACGCCGCGTTCATCATGTCAGTCAAGATCTGGCTCCTGTTCCGATACTCGTCGGAGACGGCGGTCGGCAGGGTTCGCATGGCGGAGACCAAAGGCGTGCCGATCTGGCGTTCCCTGGCGGAATACCGTGGCGTCCTCGGCCTGATCATCCACTCAAAGGGCACCTTGTTCTCGTTGGCGATAGCCGCCCTCGTCGGCGCCGTCGTCCTAGTCAACGGGACCTTCTGGCAGATCGCAATCAACAAACGACTGGGCGTCCCGGATGAGTTGCTCCCGTTCTTCCCCATGGTTCGCTCCATATTGATAGTGGTCTTTTTCTTCACGGTGATCCCCCGCCTGACGCAACGCTCGTCGCTGCGCATGGCGACTCTGCTCGGTTTTTCCGCATTCATGCTGGGACAGTTGACGCTGGTCGTGACCCCCGTTCCGGACGAGGGCGCCACGATTCACACCTACCTGTGGCTTGGCCTCTGTCTTCTGCTGGACGCGTTTGGAGGGGGAATCTTGGCGATGCTCGCGGAATCCCTGGTCGCTCTCCACGTGAACCGCGAGGAACGCTCCAGAGTCATGGCCATCCAACGCACCGTCGTGATGCTGGCAACCGCGCCGTTCGGTTGGATCGCGGGCTGGCTGTCCAGCATGAATCGCAGTTGGCCATTCCTCCTCACCGCGGGGTTGCTCGCGAGCGGCATCGTCCTCGCAAGTCGCTTCTGGGTTGGAACGCCCTCGCACCGGGAAGAGCACTGACTAAACGGCATCGTCGGTGCGGCACGCAGAAAATCCCAAGTGACCAGATGCTCGCTTGCCCGGAAGCGTTAGTCTAGTAGGGAGTGGGTCGGCAACCGCTGGCCCCGAACCAGTGCCCTGGCCAACCCTGACCGGGGCGCACGCAAGGAGATGGGAAACATGAAGAAGCCAGACCCAGTAGTGGTTGATGCGCTGCAGCAGACCTTGGTCGACCTGATCTCACTAGAGCTTCAGGGTAAGCAAGCCCATTGGAACATCTACGGGCCATCATTCCGCGCGCTGCACTTGGCGTTGGATGAGGTTGTGGATGTGGCCCGTAACCAGCTGGATGAGGTCGCGGAACGGCTGGCGCAGATTGGGGCAAACCCGGATGGGCGCCCGGAGACGGTTGCTGAAACAACGACTCTGGAAGCGATTGACGCCGGCCCGCTTCGGGACGATAAGACCTACGTGCTGATGGCGGAAAAGGTTCAGGCTGTTTCTGACCGGATCAAGGAAGCAATCAGCCCGGTTGATGATCTGGACCCGGTAAGTGGGGACCTCCTCATCGCGACCGCACAGGCGCTGGACCTGCAGGGATGGTTCCTGAGGGCAGCAACGGAGTAGTACCGACCTGCGCGACGCCTTTCGGCGCGGATGCGTAATGCTACGAATGGTGCGTGGACCTATCATTTGGTCCACGCATCATTTTCCTTTGGTGCTGTGGCGCTCCGGAACGTGAAAGTGCGTGAGGGTCATGTGCCCGGTTTCCAGTTCCGAAAACGGCCGACTCCCCTCCAGCACGGCAACGCCTGACGTGGGGTATTTTTCTTCCAGTTTCTGCGCGGCTTTGCTGTCTCTATTTTTGGCGAGGGCGAGGGCGGTTGCCGCAATCGCAGGCTCATGTCCGACAAGCGCGATCTTCTGAGCATCCGCCCCATGTGCGGTGATCACGTTCAGGTATGCCCAGTGCGCCTCATCGTAGAGCTCATCGACAAACACCACGGGCCCTTCCAAGCCTGCCTGCGCTAAGGTCTTGCGGGTGCG
>CAZTTD010000112.1:0-5744 GCA_964616925.1 uncultured Actinomyces sp. | reverse complement strand
CCGTGCCGCAGCCTAGAAACAAAAGCGGCACTAAACCCGGAGCGGTTCACTGTCTGGCAGTAACCGCTATGCAACCAACCTGGCGGTGAACAATCATCTGAACGCCGGTGGCAACGCGATTGAGGGTGTTTGGGTTGCAACAGGGAACACCTTCCCAGACGCAGTCTCAGGTGGGGTGCCCGCTGGACACCTCAGCCAGCGGTTGGTGCTGTCAAACGGCAGGTGCATTCCAGCTCCGGTCGTGTCCAACTGGATCCGGGGTGCTGACTCCCAGGTGTCGCAGGTTTCCCTCATCGGAGGAACAGGCGTACTTGGACAGGGGGTATTCAACCTGACCGAATGTAAGTAAAAAGCAGTCAGCACATGGTGGGGGCCGGTTCGAGGTTTGATCCGGCCCCCACCCTTGTGCAGATTCGCCCTCTTTCGCGCCGAAAGGCCCACCGCCTGGGAGCTACCGGATTTGCCTGATGCCCTCACTTTCACCCCACGCCTTATCGGCGGTGAGCACCACCTCACCAAGCCGCTCCCCCAAAGCCAGACAGAGCCTGTCGCCCAGGGAAAGCCCATCTTCTGCGCGCCACATGTTCGCAGCTACCTGCGCGTCCTCCCTGGTCACCGGCACAATCTGAACACGATAACTTTGAAGCAAAGCATCAACAAGAGCCAAGTCCCCACCGCGAAATACCACTTTTTGCGCGACCTCTGACCAGTTGGCCGCGCCAATCACAGAATCCTCAATGTGGGCCTGCACCACATCAGCGCCGGATTCACCCTGCACAAAAGCAAGAACAGCAGACGCATCGAGGACGGTCACTACCCATTCTCCCGCTGCGCTTCGAGGCGGCGCTGCGCAACCAACTCCTCAACCAAACTGGCCCCCGCAAGCTGGCTGCGCAACAGTGCCAAGGCCTGCTCACGCGAAACAAGCACCACCCCACCCGGAGACTCAATAACCAGCAACTCTGTGCCCTGACTCCACTCCTGCCGGTCACGAAGTTCACGTGGAACAACCAAACGCCCTCGGTCCCCCATCGATATCGCATAGGTGGTACTCATGAACCTACGATACCATCGACGCATCTAAGATCCCACCATCGAGGTCGAGTGTGGGCACGAGAGGTCTGCATCTCGCAACTGAAACAGCCCTGCCGCTTCCCGGTCTTGGAAAGAGGTTGCCTGGTAGGTCCGCTGGCGTTTCAAAACTTGAAATCCGCCACCCGGCCAAGGTTTACGCTAGGGCGCCAAGTGGGCCCTCAGAGAGCTCCAAAGCAGAGACGACCCCTCGGAGCACAGGCGCACGCAGACCCGGTGAGACAATCAGAACCCCCTGTTCATCGGGTTCCAAAAACCCAACGTCAGCCAGATCCCACAGGGCGGAGTGTTCCCGACCCCAGTCAATCCCCTGCGGCGCAGCATGCTCTTCGGAAGCGCCGCCGGAAAGGGCGGCGTCAGATTCGTCATCATCGGACAGGGCACTTTGAAGCAAATTTTTTGCTGCGAGAGTCACCCCCATACTGCTATAGGTTTGATCAGGGTCCATACCAGAAGCAAAAAACTGCAACGCAAAGTCCTCAAACAAAGCTTTGGCGTCCTCGACCGACGGATCTACACCCTCCGACCATTTGTCAGCGTTCGCACCAGGCCGAACCCGCGTTTTGCCAACCTCAATGATTCCAGCGTTTTCCATGGCAAACCACCACGCTGCCAGAGCCCGCACGTCCCACATCGACTTCACGTAGGTCGGCTTCGTGCGGCGCAACTCCATCCGCTTCTTTGGGCTCAAAGAACGGTCCAAGAACTCATAATCCGACTCTTTCGCTACCCCAACCACGTTCAACCCAAGCAACGCCCCGACCGGCGCTAAATCGACGCGGCGCAGACTTCCAGTTCCAGTAACGGGCTTTGAAGCGCCAAGCCAGTCCAGGAACGGCGCAACGGCCGCAGCGATAGGGCTGCGTGTCACGGCGATCCGCACCATTTCGGGATCCAATCCCGCATCCCTTTCGGCGATCCGCCTTCGAAGCTCACGGGCCCGATTCGAAGCCTCCACCCCTTCGATTTGGGAGATGGCATCCCCGACTAGGTCTAGCGCTTCCTCCCACTTCTCCCGCTGACCCTCTTCAACAAACCGCGAGGTAACGAACCCGTCCAGGCTGTGCAAGACCATCGTCACTGCTTCAACACTTTCTGGGTCTGGTGCATCCCACGCGCTGAAAGCCAGGTCGATCCCGAATCCAATTTCCTGGGGCTCACAGAGGTCAATCCCGTCCTCGTACGCCGCCGTCAAGAAAACTTTGAAGACCGTTACCAACCCCAAGTCCACAGCATTGTCGAACAGCGAGGCCGCTTTCATCCATTCACGAAACCCACGCAAAGCGACAAGTGCATTCGGAGGGAAAGGAAGCCCATAAACGCCGATCACGCCCGACCGACCTGCCCCTTTCTGACCGCCGGCAGGCCCCGCGGAACCCGCACCAAGAGAGGACCCAAAAACATTACCGAACGTACCTCGGTAAGCGTTTCCAAATGCACTGCCCTTAGGTGATTTACGTTGCCCCTGGCCAAGTATCAGGCGGCGCGCCGTCGTCAGGATGGGCTCCTCATACAGGTCAGCGACAGTTTGAACCGCCGCAACGACGGCCAACATGGCGCCCTCTAGAACCGCCTTGTCCCCGTAGCGCATGATCGCCGAGTCGGTACTACTCGCATTGTGAACCTGCGCGCTCTGCATGATTGCTCGGGCGGCGCTACGTGACACGCCCTCAATCTTAGGGGGCCGCGCTTGCAGCAGAACCTGCGCGTACTCGGGATCGGCATACCACTCGTCAACCAGTCCAAGCGCCACCCCTATCACGTGGGAAATTGCAGCCTGTCGCTTTCCGGGTTCTATCGGAATGCTGCCTACAACTCCGAAGGCATCCTCTATCTGCTCCTTCGCCAGTAACTGCACGAACTTGAGAAGCGTTTCCAACGCACTTTGCCGATGCGCGCCGACTGGCGTGAAAAGCTCCATGTTGTACCGCTCAATAGCTTTCCCCATTTCATGGTTAAGCGTGTCGAGGTCGACGGACTCATCGAGGTTATCTAGATCAATGCCCTCGGCGAGAAGTAAAGGCGCCAATTTGCCCATCATTTCGGCGGCCATCCCAGGCTTACGGACAATACCTTGGCGCTCCAAGTCTGCCCAGAAGTCAGCATCATCTATCGAGTTCAACTGCGAATCATTTTCGTCGTTGCTGCTCATACGGTGATACTACGCAGCTTCGGAACCTGTGTGGCACCGAGGCACGAGCATCGAGCACCAAGCATCTCGATCTGCTAGACCCAGGGCCCTGCCACGAGAGGCTGGTAGCAATGCGGTAGTATTTTGGTATGAAACTTAGTATTAGCTTGCCCGAGGATGACGTCGCCGCCCTCGATGAATATATCCGCATGGAAGGATTGCCCTCGCGTTCTGCTGGACTGCGCCACGCAGTGCGCCTTCTGCGCTTGCCCCACCTGGAACAGAATTATGAATCAGCATGGGAAGAGTGGGAGGAATCGGGCGAGCATGCCTCGTGGGAAACGACCATTACGGACGGGCTCACCCGTGCTACGCGGTGAAATTCGCCTAGTGGACTTGGATCCAGCGCGGGGATCTGAAGCAAATAAGACGCGCCCAGCACTGATTGTTAGTAATGACCGCGCAAACGCCACCGCCACGCGGCTTGAACGCGGTGTAGTAACGGTTGTTCCGGTAACTAGCAACGTAGAGCGGATCTTCCCGTTCCAAGTTTTCTTACCTGCTAGTGATACCGGTTTGAAACGAGATTCAAAAGCCCAGGCGGAACAGGTCCGTTCCATCGCGGTAGAGCGCATTGGCGTCACGCTCGGCCGAGCTCCTGCCTCCATCATGGCAAAACTTGACGAAGCCCTCCGACTTCACCTGCAGCTCTAGCAACGCTTCCGCGATCTGCACGGCCCACTCGCGCGCTTACAGGCCCTCGTCTTCAACCAAGGACGCAGTGACGCTACTGAAACCCGCGAGAAAGAGACGGCGGCCTTGCAGCTCAACAAGGCGCCTCCCCAGCCAGTGGCCAGGGAGGCACCAAGTGCAGGTAACACTAAATCCTTCGCCTGCTTGCTGCGGCTGCAGCCACCCCGAGGCCCAGGAGAGCTAGTCCTGACAAAGCCAGGAGCCCGGAGCTGTCAGCACCGGTCTTTGCCAACTCAGCCTCAGGCTTCGCGGGCGCTGCAGGCTTGGCCGGTTCCGTGGGTTTCGCAGGAGATTCAGGCTCCGCGTAAACCAACAAGCCCACACTTGCCGACCGCCCACTTGCGGCACCAAGAGAGGAAACCGTGTATTCTCCAGGTTCCGTGCCTGCCGGAACCGTGACGGTTGCCGCAATCTTCCCGTCCTTGTCGGCTGTGGCCACACCCAAACTTGTGGGAGTCAGCACGCGTGCAACGGCAGGGCTAAGCGTAAGCGCAACTTCCTCACCAGGCAGGTACCCTTCACCCGCGACTTGGACCTTCGCTCCCGCGACAACGCCCTTGGAGGTCGTGCCAGGGAGCTCCAAAGTAACCGGGACAGTAGCAGAGCATTGGTCCGCTACCTCCGCCGGGTATTCGAAGTCTTCGTAATCATCCAGCTCCTCGTCGGTGGCCGCGTCGTAAACCGCGAAAGTGACCCCGTTCGCTTCGGTTCCCGCCGGTTTCGTGATCGTCCACGTCACGACGTGCACACCAGCTTCAGTGGATTCCCAGGCCATCTCGTCTATGACTTCTCCATCGTCCCAAACCCGCAAGACCAACGACCCAGGCCCGTTTACCTCCACAGGGATCGACACCTTGCAACCATCACGAGTCGGATCCAAGATAGTGGCGCTCAGCGGGACCGCCTCCTGGGCAACCTTCATGAAGGCCACGGCGTCTTTGCCGCTGGTTTGACCAAATGCAAATACCCCGTACTCCCCAGGCGGCGCATCGGCCGGGACCCGGAAGGTCCCAGAAAAGTAGCCGTTGGCGTCAACCACAAAATCGCCCAGTTTCTCTTCATACGCCTCATCATCGGACAAGGTCAGCGCCACCGTTTCCCCTACTTGGAAGTTGCCTCCCTCGAACTTCACGTCCGACCCGGCGGGCGCCCCACCTTCAGGCACGTCCAACAGCTCCAGCGACGCTGGACCACACCTGTTGATATCCGCTGCGTCAACCTGAATCTCCTCGCGGGCCAGCTCTTCTTGAGTGGCTCTGTCAAGGATCACGAACACGACGGGTACGGGTCCACTGGTCTGCTCGATGCCGTCCTGGATGGTGGCGGTCCACTCGAAGCCTGAGACCGGACCCGCTGCGTCCCAATCCATCTCATACTCCAGTTCGGAACCGATTGTTATTGTCGCATCGAACTGCCCTGCGCCATAGAGCAGAGCCGCCGCGTAGATCTCACACTCTCCGTACCAGCGGAGGTCGGTGATTTTCGGGACCGCGGCAGCGCTGTCGCGGGAGGCCCACCCAGGAACCCCCCTCTCATCCGCCACTGGCGGCACCTCTGGCGCTGCTTCCTCCGCAACTTCTTCCTGGGCGACTTCTTCCTCTACGCCCTCGCCCTCTTCGGCAACTTGTTCGGTGATCTCTTCAGCCGGATCCTCAGCCGCGACCTCTTCTTCGACTACTTCTTCCGCAGAATCTGCAACGACCTGCTCGACGGCAACACCCGCGTCCACCGTCATTTCTTCTTGCGGTTCGGTGGCCAACGCCACCCC
>CAZTTD010000111.1:0-5781 GCA_964616925.1 uncultured Actinomyces sp. | reverse complement strand
GCCTGCCTTCCGACCACGGGGGCTCCTCGCTCCCAAGGGTTGTCGGACCAGCCTACATATGGAACCGTTATGATTCTCGGCGAAAAAGTGTTCGGCCGAGAAACGCCTTATATGTCTCGCAACAATCGCGCCACCAAAACACCCACGTGCGAGCCAGGCGAAGGCGGAAGTAGATCCCCTTCACGCGACTCCACTCCCGCCAACTGACACCTCTCTCGCGCTAGTTCGTCCAGCTCAAAAGGAAAGTCGTTTGGCAAGTGCTTCGGCGTCTGCCGTTCTGAGGCGACCTTGTCAAAATGTCGCTGAGCTTCATCTTGACCTTGATAGCGATGTACCTGTTCATAGTGAGCGACTAGCCAGACTTCAAAACAGGGACGAGAAACCACCGCCCTCCACAAAGCCACGCCCTTAACCTTTGGTCCGGTTTTTGCAACCTGACGCGCGAACTCACTTCGGTCGACTCCATCTTCGTCTACGACCACCCACACCTCGTCGTAGGCGCTGGCATCAACCGCCGGAGTCTTGAGCTTTCGTAGGACAGTTTGAGGGTCACCTGGCACAGGCTGGATCGTAATAGAAATCGGCCGGAAGCGGGCTAACCTTTTGATCTCCTTCAGGTAAGCCATCTCTGTGCGTGTACCGTTGGTAACTATAAGAACGGTGGTCCGTTCCTGCCTGCGGGAATCTCTCCGACGCCCCATGCATCAGCCTCCTATCGACGAGGCCGTCAGATAGCTGTAGAGAAGACCGTCGTCGATGTCAGGCACAGCACCAAATCTGCCGGCCATGTACCTGCGTTCATTGTTGTTTCCGCCGCGGTTGTCAAACGCATCTAGGGAATACAGCTCTGAACCACCCCCAGGCCCCTTCTCAACAAACCAGACGTTACTAGGTTCCAGCAGACGCACAGGTGCATTCCCAAGAAGTGCAACGTCATGCGTTGTAAAGATGATCTGCGCCCCACGAGGATTCGAATTTGGGGACACAAAGAGTTCGACGATGTAGCGAACAAGCTCTGAGTGCAGACTGGCATCAAGCTCATCGACCAGTAGGACCCCACCACTTCCGAGTGCATTAAGGGCATGCCAGGCGATCGTCAGCCAGGTAAGAGTTCCCGAGCTCTCATTCGCTAGCGACAGGTCAAAAGTGACGTCACCTTCGCCGCGGTGAGTGAACGAAATCCTCTCCATGATTCGAGGAATGTCGTCAACGCGACCCTCCTCACTGCGTTCCCGTATTGCCTCTAGCATCCGTGACGCTGTGTCGCGCACTTCCTGCGGTATCTCTTCCGATTTAATGTCAATCTTGACGATTCCAAGGTCTGCTGCCGCCAGTAGCGCGCTGACTAGGTCCGCCTGCTCCTTTGGCATCGCCAGCATTTCCACCACCACTCGCTTGACCACGTCCTCGTCCTGAGTGTCACGGAACGACACCTTTTCGATGCCTGAACCTGCCGCCAGCACTTCAGCCACCGGAGCAAGGTCCCTATGCCCGTACTTGAGCGCAGTCGCCAGAAACAGAGCGCCCGGGCGAGTGATCTTCAGAACCTCGGCAGTGGGACCACCCAGACTCCTGCCCTTCTTGAAGGCTATCTCAGCGTCCCGACTGTCCTGCTCACGTGTGAAGAGCGTTCGTTCAGAACCCAGCGGGAGAGAATACAGCGCTTCCCAGGATATGCCCCACGGACGTGCGACCACCTCATATCGGTACCGAACGTCTTCTGCCACGAAATCCACACGGTACTCCGACGAAGGATCATGACTGTCTCGATTCGCGGGCGGCTGATAAATGGCACCGGAACCTGGTCTCCGAATGGATATCGCCAGTGCCCAAATCGCGTTCAGCAGCGTTGTCTTGCCCGAGGCATTTGCACCAAACACAGCGGCGACCCTTTCAGAAGAATCAGCCCATGTAACCCCTTTCCTGGGCACGTTGGTGCGTAGTGAGTTGGATGCAAGGTCTAGCGTTGCCCGATCACAGAAAGACCGGAAACCAGAGAACTCGAACTGAAGGATCATGACTTCATGATAGCGCGGGCTCCACTTTTTGGGAACTTTTTTACGAAATCGAGCCTAACTTTGCTACAGGTGACCACATAAGCGAAAGTCAGACTTGAACCGCTCTGAGGCTCGCAGCCGTCATAGCGCCGTGCGCGGGTAGACGTGGTGGCTGTCGAGTTAAGAGGATCTCAACACAGATGAGAACGTAAACTCCGGGCACCTCGTTTGGAAGCTTTCGGTCGAGTAACCAAGTCGATACTGAAGAGGCATCTGTACTGGCTTCCTCGTTGCATCCGGGATCGGCACATAGCTGCTGCATCGTCGGTGTTTAACCTCTCGACTTGCGTCTGGAAACGCGGTCGCGCGATGTTGCGTCAGCATGTGGCAGCAAAGTTTCCTGGAGAGCGGAAATCCCAAGTCCAGTGGCTTCCACCTTCCAGCGCACGGACGCCATCAACTTTTCTGTGCCGAAGACTAGCGACTCGACTTACCACTGACTTACCAGCTACTTACCACAGTGGTAAGTAGCTGGTAAGTAAGTGGTAGGTCCAAATGGTCAGGCAAGCCACAGTGCAGGCCCGCACCCATCAGGAAGAGGTGAGCTCCGGTTTTGCAGCCTCCGCCTCTACGCTTGCGGCGGAGGAGATCCCATCCTCAATCGACTTGGCAAACGCGTCCACGTCGACATCGTCCGAGGCTTTCGGGAACAGCAGGGGGATGTCTGAGTCGTCCGTTATCAGATCTATCGTCTTCCTGCCCGCACTACCAACCGCATCCTTCTTCCGCACCAACAGGATGGATTCAAGAGGCAGGTCAGCACTTAAGTCGCCGTGACGAACTAGGTCATCCGCGTCGGCGACAATCACGCGGCGGTTTGTGACCGCCGCAAGCGTGGTGGGAGCAGCTTTCTTCAGAACCCCATCTCCAAACGTCTGGTCTAGGGAATCCCACGTGGCATCTACGCGCCTCGCCAGCAGCCCGGGGACCACGCCCGCTGCGTCCCACTTCTTCGGAGAGTATGCAAACGCCAAAGCGGAGACGGACTCCCCAGCTTTCATGTACCAGCGAAGAACTTTGAGATACGGCGCCAGATCCACGTTCTCAGGGGCGCACAGCAGTGGAGGTTCCGCCAACTCAGGAGTTTTAGGTCGCAGCAGATCTGCCAAAGGAGCAACCGCATCCAAAAGCTGCTCGCACGTGAGTGCCGTGGCTTTCTTGTCACGCCGCTTCTTGGTAAGCGGCATAGTGGCGCGTCCAGGCAACTCCGAGATGATCCTAAGCTCCCGGGTCAGCTGCAGAATAAGGTCCTCCGTTTCCCCGAATGCCTCCCCAAGCTGCAGAGGTGTCTCCCTGGTGATGAGCTCAAAGAGTTCGCGCTCACCCTCATCTTCATCCATACGTTTCCTGACTTGTGCCGCCCGAAGCATTTGGAACTCTGCGTGCGCTTTCAGGGAATTCAAGATGGCGTGCGCATCAAAGACAAGAATCTCCGCTTCGCGCTCCAAGTACTCACGGCGCTCACGCCCCTCTAAAGCCGCAATCTGCTTCACATGCTCAAAAACGTTCTTCCGATAGAGACTGAGCTGTTTGTTGAGAACCACTCCGTGCGGCGAAACCTGCTCCCAGATGGAATCAGTTATTGTGCCTATCTGCGTGGCCTCCGCAAATGCGCCGTGAATTGTCTTAACTACTGCCTCAAGCTCAGACCACTGTTCGTCGCGGATCGTCTTCAGGGTCTGTTTTGTCAAAGCGATGTTGGTAGCGATCAAGTCTTCAATCTCAGCTAGCTTCTGCTGGATTGCAATCATCTGTAGGGCTGGCCCCGCGGAAGCCATTATCGAAGACATTCCCTTGGGGTCCAGCGGAATGAAACGAGCTTGGCCAATAAGGTCTCCTTGCATGAATATGGAGCCAATCTTCGCTCCGTCCTTCGCCGCAAGCGCCGCTCCTTGATCAAGGAGCCACTGTGACTGGTCCGCCAAGCGGTATACACCCTTTGCCATCTGGGCTTGGAGGCCGAGGTTCCCATAGACGGTGGCAAACGTGCCGGCACCGCTAAGAAGATCATTGAGCGATGATCTGTCCGACTCTGGCATCGGAGGAAGATCAAGCAGCCCCAAGCCTATGGGTACCTCACCAAACAAAACCGCAATACCTGGAGATACTTCTACAAGCGTTGTGGCGGGTATCTCCGTGACCTCCATCGATGCAGTTTCCTCCAGCGGTCTCTCTTCGCCTTTGTCTTTCATCTGTTCATCCACATTCTCTTCAAACTCAGCCAACGGTATGCCCCCTTCACTATCCGGCAAACCCACCGCAATCCGCTAACAACTCTATAACCACGGTCCGACGCCAGCGACGCAACCATTGGGAACCGTTTGCTTGAGGTCCCACTTCTGAGAACCAAACCACATACCCGATCGTCGTCAGCCTTCGAGCTAGGTCGAGTCCGTGTTCATCCGCCGCTTCAAGCCCCCTGGCACCGTGTGCCCGCGACCGACAATCTGGCAAGACTACCAGTCACAAACGAAACGTTTGGACCCACAAAGGGCAACATAACGCGCAGGCCTTCCGTGTCCGCGGACACTTGTTTCGACGGGAGCGTCCGGGACTTTGCTGCTGTGCCTAAGAGTCTCCACGTCACGCCTCATTTCTGTAAAACGGGCCGTAGGAAGGTCAGTTAGTCCCTTTTTCGCCTATTTGGTTGGATCGTGGCACAGTTCAACGACGGGCACGTCGTTGTATTCGGGACACAGTTAGCTGAACGGCCCAGTTTTGGGCACATCGTTGCATTTCGGGTGGGCCTAGCGTTGCAGAGATAAATGGATGGGCCTGGCGCAACTGTCGAAGGTTGTGGCTAACTATCGATGGTTGTACCCGGGGATAACGTTCGATAATCGACCACAACCTTCGACAGACCAGCGGACGGCGACACACCAAACCCAAATGGATGCCGTCCTCCGACACCGCCCTACCAAGGTAGCGTTATCCCCGTAACGGGATTCGCCCGGGCACCAGCCCGACGGAGCAACGAACCAACGGAGCAAACGCCCCAGCGGAGCAACCGCCCAACCGAGCAACGCCCCGCTGAGAAACCGCCCCACGGAGAAAGGAACCAACGGAGCAACCGCCCCGCGGAGCAACCGCCCAACAAGGCAACGCCATCGCGGAGCCCCAAACCGCCGCCCACTAGATCGGAGAACCATGCCCCTCCCATTGGTCCCCGGCACACCTGCCGCTCTACCACTGGTTATCGCGGCCGCAGCGGACCCCACAGTCGTGAACGTAGGGGCGCCAGCGTGGCTCGTCCTCGCAACCGTCGTCCTCGACTGGATCATTCGGGTAGCCGCGCTCTTCATCGTGCCGCGCAACCGGAAACCCACGTCCGCCCTCGCCTGGCTAATGGCGATCTTCCTCCTCCCGATCCCCGCCGCCGTCCTCTTCGCGATCATCGGCAGCCGGAACCTCCCGAAGGCCCGCACCGCGAAACAGGAGGCCGTCAACGAGACCATCGCGAAACTGGCGCAGATTGAGATCAGTGGGCAGCGGGAAATCGACCTCGCCGACACCCCGGGACTGATGGGCGCCGTGACCCTTGGGCAGTCCCTCGGCGCGCTGCCTCTTCTTTCGGGTAACTCTGCGGGGGTCTGTATTGACTACGAGGACTCGATAAAGCAGATGGCTGACGCGATCGACCTCGCCCAAACCTATGTTCACGTGGAGTTCTACGCTCTGCAACACGACGACACGACCGACGTCGTTTTCCAAGCGATGGCGCGCG
>CAZTTD010000110.1:0-5807 GCA_964616925.1 uncultured Actinomyces sp. | reverse complement strand
AAAGTTCCGAGATCTGGCAGGTCGCGGGGTGACCTCAGAAGGTGAGCAGGCGCTAGTCTTCGACACCGGCCCCTTGGCACATTTTGCCGAGGCCGGTTGGTTGTCGATGCTACGTTCTGTTGCGGGGTCACGACCAGTGCTGATACCCGATGGGGTTCGCGCGGAGCTCGAGGCTTTCGGTGTCTTTGCCGAGCGGCTGGTGGTAGGGACACGTAACGTTGGGGAGACAGAGGTTCTTGCATATGCGAAGGTGCACGGCGCGACTGCGGTCGTCGACGATGGTCCAGGCAGAAGAGCGGCGAACGATAATGGTGTCCTGGCCGCCCGCGCATAGGCTGACGTCCATGATCGCGGGTCTTCTACTTGATGCTAGTCGCGCGCTGGTTGGGTGGAGGAGCTTGCCATGCTCTCAGAGGTCTCTCCGTCAACGATCGGCCGAATCGAATGGTGAGAATAATGTCCGAGTGCCATTGCGGCAGCGAGGTTGGTTCTCCAGTCCGTTCTTGCCAAGTCAACTGTGGAAGGCGGGCCGGAGACCGGCCGATGGATCGCCAGGTGGGTTCGCGCTGGTTGGCTTTCTGACAAGGCGAGCGCGGACGATAAGGTGCTCCTGATCGCTTCAACGGGCTCAGAACTGGAAGGTGCAGAAACCGATGGCGGCATTCGATTCGTTTCTCGTGAGCAAGGTGTGCTGGACGCGTTCGCCGGGTCCGGAAGAGAACCAGACAAAGCAGAAGACACACTCCGTCATCTCCTAGCGGTGAGCGCATGACCGGTCACGACGAAAGCCTTGAGATCGAAATCGTCACGTCCCGAAGCGCGACGGCGACCTCGGAGTGACACCCGAACTCCTCGGTGGCGATCCCAACCTGAGTGAGCGAATGTGGGAGCCTCACAGCTCTGTTGTGCGCCGAGGCCTGCAATATTCACGACCGCCTAGACCCCGCTGAACTCCGGCGCAACTCCGACAGGCTGCGCCCTAAGGAGTATGCCGATGTGTACCGGCTCCTGCTGGCGGTCTCCCCTGAGGAAGCCGCGACAGTATTTGGCCGAGGCGCGGCCGATGCTCGTATAGGTGAGGCGGTCACGACTCCGTGCGGCGTGTTTTTGGCGCGGTGCGGACGTTGTCAGGAGGAACCAGTCATAACTACTGGAACCCGTGTTGGGGTTCGTTGCTGTCGAGAGCCACGCGACGATCATCGTAGGTAGGCGCCATCGTAGCGCCGCGCACGACGAACAACTGCGCTGACTCAACAGCGTCAGCAAGCCGATCAGAAAGTTCTTGGAATAGGGCGAGCACTTTCGCGGCCTTGAGTGTGCCGCCCTAACTCATGCTCGATCCAGAGAACGCGACGTAATCAGAATCCCGCGGCTACGAAACGCCGGGGGACTCCGGGCATCGGCTTCAGCGTGAAGAATCATTGGCGCTTCCGGATACTAGGTCTCAACCGCGCGGGTCGGTTCAAACGCCCACGCAAGTGTCGTCAAACCGTCGCGCTCAGCCAGATAGTCGGCCAGCAGGTGACGACAAGTGAGGGCGCTGTCCGCTGCAGTGTGTAGCACACCGGGTCTGCTGCCGGGTGCGCGCCGGAAGGACGTGCCGTCGTGAACAGTGGGCAGATGCTGACCCGGGGCTGAATGGGCTGGCGGCGTCTCTACGTACCTTCTGCGGTCGGGTTGATTTCTGCTCTGCTTGCTCGCCCTCGTCCGTACGGTGCAGGTGTGGTGGCGGCAGAGGGGCGTCGGCGCTGGGCCAACCATGTCCCGATCTCCGGTCTCGTCAATGGCTTCGCGATGACAGAACAGCTCCGCTCCACCAGTCGCGCGTGCACAGGAACCCGACTCGGGCAAGTGAGCGCGGAGACGATGGATGAGGCGCGGATTTGGTTGAGCGACTTCCTTGACCTGCCTGCCCGGTAGGCCTGGGGGCAACGTTTGTGAGGGCCTTACTGGTGAAGGCATGTGGATCTGGCGAGGCCGCGGTTTCGATATTCTTCGTCGTAAGTGTGGCCGCCCAGAATTTCACGCGATAACAAAGTTATCCACAGATAGTCGCAATCAATACCACCGAGGTTGTTAATGGTACATAGTGATTTCATGTCCGTGCACCATGGAGGAGGGCCGATGAGTTCCCTTGAGGAGAGCCGCCAGCTGATAGATGACCTGCTGGGACAGATTGGCGTTGACGAAGAGAAATCAGCCCACATCCGGCAAGCGGCGGATCTTAGCCTCGAAGCAATAGAAGCTGCCCGCAGGGCAACAGCAACAAGCCCGATGCCTGAGGGAACGGATCTTGTCGGTTTCGGTTCCCTGGCCAGATTCGAGCTTACGCCCAAGTCAGACTTGGATTACTTGTTCATCGGTCAGGGATGCGAACCCGCGGTGGATTTGCAGCTAGTCGATGATGTTCTCAGCTCGCTGATTGAGGGTATGACCGTGTCGCGTCCGGGGTCGTCTGGAATATTCGGTGGTTCGGTAGATATAGATGAGCTCGTCGAAGTTATTGGCCTTGACAGAGACAGCAACACCAGTACCACACGCCGTGTGTTGTTCTTGGAGGAGTCCGTGTCGCTGGCCCGACCCGAGGTTCACGATAGGGCGTTGCAAGCACTTCTGGGGCGCTATCTTGCGGCCAACAGAGGATCTCGACGTATTCCCCGGTTCCTTATCAACGACGTCATCAGGTATTGGCGGACCATTGCTGTGGACTACCAGGCCAAGTCTGAAGGCGATGAACCCAAGGCGCTGAGATACCTGAAGCTTCTAATTCCCCGGAAGCTCTGCTACGTCGCTGCAATAGAGCCATTGTTCGAGCTAAATGCGGTTGAGCTGATCGACGAGGATGAGAGGCTGGATTTCCTTGTCAGCAAGTACCGCCAACCTTCCATTGTTCGACTGCTGCAGCTCATGGATGTCCTTGTGACGCGAGATCCGGATAGTCGGAAGAACGTGGAGCGTGTCGTTGGCGTACTCGACGACTATACAGGTAAGACTTCTGATCCTCGCTGGCGTAGACGTGTCGAGCTGGATGGCCATAGCCCAGACAGAAAATCAAGTGACTCATATGGTCAGATGCGACAGCAGGGGAAAGAACTGCACAGCATACTCGGTGCTTTGCTGTCTGGGCCCGTTATGGGGAAGTTTTCCAGGGAGTATATGCTGCTGTGATGGGGGAGGAGCGCGATGGGGTTCAGAGCAACTGACGGTAGGGACTGCCCGTGTGAAGAGTGTGGATTTGAGCTTTGGGAGCCAATAGTGGCCTCGCAGCACTCCCGGCTGGGTCTTTACAATGATGACCGGTTCCCAGGGAGATGCATACTGGTCTTTCGCGATCATGTTGAAGGTATTGAAGAGCTACCGATGGATTCGGCATTGGGCTACCTAAGGGACATTCAGCTGGCGGTAAGCGCAATAAAGAAGGCAACGAACGCTGTGCGGGTAAACGTTTCTCTCCTTGGGAATCGCGATCCCCACCTTCATGCTCACCTAATTCCAAGATTTCCCGAAAGGGAGGAGTTCCCAGACTGCTCACCATGGAATGATCGCAGACCGAAAGGGTTGCTCGGGGAGCATCCGGTGGCGGAGCTGAAAGACCAGATCAGACGGTTGCTTTTGCGAAGCGACACCAGGAAACCTGCCTCTCGGTCTGCATCCGCGCGGGCCTTCGAGGGGGAACGCAGACGAGATTCTGGCAGGCAGTCAGTAGATATGCATGGAGAATGGGAGCAACTGGAGTTGGCGATTTTGGCTTCGTAGGCACCCGTGGCCCCTTGGCTGGGAGTGGGGGCACACGGGAACAGTGACCGTAACTTGGCATGGGGAAGCTGGAGTTTGGTGGGCAGAGGTCCTCTCAGAACCAGGTTTCTAGCTGTCGCGCCTGATTTTCCGTCGTCACAGGCGGAGGTGCGCAAAGGGCTGGCGTTTCTTAGAGAAGACTGGATGCCACGCCTAAGATTCTTTGGTGCTTCGGGGCCGGAAGGCTCAATGTTGTTGGGGCTGCGATAAGTCTCCTTGGCTTCGTACGGTCGAAACCTGCTTATTGCCTACTTACCACCTACTTACCACAGTGGTAAGTAGGTGGTAAGTGCAATGGCGCCCTCGCCCCCTGTCAATCCAATGATCCGAATGTGCCGACCATTCTGGCCGTCTTCCATCGGAGTCACGGCATGACATACTATAGTTTCACTTGTAAGTGAAAGTGGTTCTACTTGTGGGAAGGGTTGTCATGGAAGCCGTTGTACTTGAAACCCCGGAGGCCATCGACAGAGCACAACGGGTCATTGGCTCTGTGGCTCCGGGAGACCCGGTTGCACTCGAGGTCAGGGTAGGGGAGGGGGCACAAGAAGTTCTTTCTCTGGGACCGGAGGTATCAGGTGTCCTGATGAACGTCCTTGGCATGCTGGCCTCAGGGGGGCGTCTTTCTTTCATGAGTGCGCCGGAGGTCCTTTCCACAACGGAGGCGGCGCGAATGCTCGGGATTTCCCGCCCGACTCTGATGAAGCTTGTGCGCGAAGGTAAGGTTCCGGCATTCAAGGTCGGCACGCATACGCGGCTTCACCGCGACGCGGTGCTTCAGTTTCGTCACGACCGTGAGAAGTCCCGTAGAGAGGCGCTGGAAGGTTTGAACGCTCTGGACGAAGAGCTGCTGGCAACCGTCGGCACCCCGACAGAGTAGGGCGACTCGTACACGGTACATTCGACCAAACACATTCTGGCAGAAGTTATTTCGAAGCACCGGGATAAGTCCCCGTACGTTTCCGGTGCTCAAGAGGACGGGCTGCAACGGCCCTGTGCCGGGCGGATAGTGTTCTGTCGAAGGCTGCTACGCTCCTGACTCGCTCGCGTGTTGGTTGGGTGGCTTCGTGTGGGGCCCGTCCTCGTCCTCGTCCTCGTCCTCGCCCGACTCACTTAGCTTTGGTAGATGATGTGGCCGGTGTCAGCGTTGGTGATGCGGGTGGGGAAGTCGCGGTAGTCGAGCGAGAGGGAGTCGTTGTAGCGGCGTGTGCCATCTTGCAGGATCTTTGTGATGACAAAGGTGACTACGTAGAATTGGTCGTATCGAGGGTCGTTTTCCTCAATGTCGAGCTCGCCGGTGTTTTCGCTCTCGTACGCTGCAAAGAACGTGGCGATATAGCTTTCTCCGTCCGCGAACTCAATCTTCAGGATTTCGTCCCGGTGCTTGTCGGTGTAGTCCATGACGGCTCCGATCGTGTGTTCCTCGATCTCGGGGTGATACCAGTAACCCATTTTCATCTCCTTTTCTCTGGGTTCGGGGTAGCTGGCACCACGTGCGCGCCAGCCTTGGAGTAGTGGATCGTCCCGCGGGTTGCGCTCCCTGGATGGACTGCGGCCCCGCGGTCTAGGCCCCGCCCGCACAGCCCGCTCCTTGACCGATCCAGTAAGTCTGCGCCAGGCATTATCCCGAGACCATCCTGTCACCGAGACCACCTCATCTAGGATCCGCCCACGCTCTTTCTTTGAGGCCTCCGCGTCCTGATCCACATACAGACCCGTGTTCTCATACCTAGCTGCTATGGTCAAGCTCATCGTCTCCATACCCAAGGCCACCAGATTTCACGGGCAAAAACTATGCGAGGCATGGAACCCGTTTCGCGGGCCTTTTCCGTGAGGCTAGTCGCAGGCTTGTCCACCACCGCCACCAACGGGGACGTAACGTGCCGGTGAACGCGACATAGATGCGACGTGTTTCAGCAGGTGCGGGCGTTGCAGAGCAAAGCCGGTCATATTTGCTGGAACCCATGTTGGGGTTCGTTGCTGTAGCGGGGACTGGGTGCCGTAGGTGAGTG
>CAZTTD010000109.1:2327-5854 GCA_964616925.1 uncultured Actinomyces sp. | reverse complement strand
ACCGCCGATGCCCTCCTGCGCCCCATCATCAACCAGCCCGGATTCCGCCAGTCCCGACTGATGCTCCTGTGCACAACAGACGAAGTCTCCGGCGTTGAATGGCTGACCGACTCCGGCAGACTGGACTGGGTTGGCCTGGCCGATAACCTCCAAGTCGAACCCACTATCGAGGCCGTTGAGTCCCAACTGTGGCGCTACCACGAACACCAAAAGGCCGACTCCGCCCACCAGGTCGCCTCCCTCTTTGAGAAGCCGTATTCCGACGCCGTCATCATCGGGAAAATCCTGGAAGAAATCGAAATGACGCTGGGCCCGCAGCCCCGCATCCGCCTTCCCGAAGGCGTCAGCCTCACCACAAAAGGGGAGTGGGTCGAAGAAGTCACGCTAATCCTGCGCGGATCGGTCGCGCTCCTCCACGACGGCCCCGCGGGCGAGATCGTCATGCACGAAGAATCCACCGGCCGCATCATCGGACTCCTCGCCGTCAGCGAAGGCCGCCGCGCGCAACTCAACGCCATCACCACCAGCGAAGTCGTGGTCGTCCGCCTCACCGTCGAGCAACTTAACTCCTCCATCCACGGCCACCCCGACATCGCGCTGATGGTAGCGACCCTCTTCATCCGCTCCCTCGACCGCCGCCTGCGCCGCGCCGAGCAACTCCACGTCGGAACCGCCGCGCTCTCCAAACAGTTGGCCGCGGAACGGGCCCAGTTGGCCACCGCCCTCGCCAATCTTGAGGGGGCGAGGACGGAGTTGGCCGCGCAAGAACGCCTCGCTTCCCTGGGCGCGCTGTCGTCCGGGCTGGCGCATGAGCTGAACAATCCGATGGCCGCAATCCAGCGGATCAGTGAGTTCTTGGGCGAGGACGTAACGGCTTTGTTGAAGAGCAGTCCCGACCAGAAGTGGGCTGCGCTGGCGACAAGGGCGTTGGAAAGTGGGTTGGAGGCGCCCTCGCTCTCATCGCGTCAGGAACGCAAGATGCGCAGGGAGCTGGCTGAACTGACCGGCGATCCCGCGGTTGCGCACAAGTTGGCGTTGGCGGGCATCCACGATCCGAAGCTCGTGAAGAAACTGAACCGCAGGTCGGGGATAACGTTGGAAGGGGCGGTGCAGGCGGCCTCGATTGGGACGCAACTGCGCAACCTGGCGTCGGCGGCGGTGAGGATAACGGACCTGGTGTCGTCGCTGCGTTCGTTCTCCCGACCCGACGGTGACACCGTGGTGGGCGTGGATATTCATGAGAACTTGGATGACTCGATCCGTCTGCTGTCCCACAAGCTTAAACACATCACTGTTGAGCGGTCCTACAAGAAGATTCCGCTGGTGGAGTGCCATCCGGGCCAGTTGGCGCAGGTGTGGACCAATGTTCTGACGAATGCTGCTGAGGCGATCGTGGATGCGGCCGAAAAGCGGGACACCACGGAGCCTGGCGGTGGGATGATTCCGCGGCAGGGCCCGGACATAGGCAGCATCAAGGTGCGCACGTCTGTGCCCGCGAAGGGCTGGATCCGCATTGAGTTCATCGATGACGGTCCAGGCATCTCAGAGAAGATCCTGCCGCGGATTTTTGAGCCGCGTTTTACCACGAAGTCTGGACAGGTAAGGTTTGGTATGGGTGTTGGACTTGGTGTATCCCGCTCCATTGTGGGTAGGCATCACGGGACCATGCGCATCCGAACAAAACCGACGGGAACGACAGTCGTGGTGGATTTACCTGTCACGCAGCCCAAGGAGAGTACGTGAAGCTTGCAATCTTGATCCTGGAGGATGAACCGGAGGTTCGCACTGCTTTGGAGCGCGACCTGATCTCGTTGCTCCCGACCGTTCGCCTAGAGCCGGCTCAAGACGTGCGGGATGCCTGGGAGGCTGTGGCGGAGATCCAGGAAGATGGCGACGTGCTGGCGCTGGCCCTTTGCGACCACCGACTTCCAGGTGAAAGCGGCGTGGACTTCCTGGTCCAAATGATGGGGCAGGAGCACACGAAACAAACGCGTAAAGTCCTGGTGACGGGGCAGGCGGACTTGTCGGACACCGTGCGCGCCGTGAACCGGGCTCACCTGGACCACTACATGGCTAAGCCCTGGGACGCGGATGAGCTGTTGGACGTTGTCACGGAGCAGTTGAGTCAGTATGTGATCAAGACGGGGATAAACCCGGTGGAACACCTTGCCGTCCTCGACATCCCCATGGTCATGGACGCGATGGGGGACTTCAACCAATTCGACTAGGCGGGCTCTGGGACTTCGACGGGGCGGACTCCAAGATTTGGGCTAGGCCGACTCTAGGATCCGGCGCTCCAACTCCTTGTGCAAGTGCATCAGCAAGCGGGTCCGCGCGCCTTCCAACGCACCGCGGTCGCCTGTGGCACCCACGCGCAGTGTCACGTTGGAGTCGGACAGTTCTTCCAAGAGCGGTAGCAGTTGTTCTCCAACTGCGGCTCCCGTAGGTCCACCCAGTAACAGCAGACCGGGGTCCAATAGAGAGACCAGCGGGTTCACCAGAAGCTGGAGGCGCTCGGCGTACTCCTCAAGGAGCTCGGGGCTTTCACCCAGGGCCTCCAGGGACTCCTTGAATGTCGGCTTCCCGGTCATCTTGATCAGAGCGTCGTCAGCCAGCAGGTCGGTGAAGTCGCGGGCGTCTGGATCGAAGCGCTGGGCTGACAGCGGTACCTCAAGGTATCCAACTTCTCCGGCGGACCCATTGGAGCCACGCCTAGTCTTAAAGTCCATGTCCAGACCCGCGCCGATACCCGTTCCGAGCCACAGATAGATGAAGTCTTCATATCCATCTGCGGTCCCTTCTTCGCGTTCTGCCACAGCCGCCAGATTGGCATCGTTGTCCATGGCGACGTCCCAACCGGTTGCTTCCTTTATCTCAGCGCACGCTCCTTTCGCCGGCCATCCGGGGAGTGTGTCCGTGAAGTTGAGTTCATCGGTGGCCTCGTTGACGGCCCCTTGGACCGCGACCATGACGTGACTGCACCGCTTTGAACTGACCTCCGCGGCTCTGCATGCCTCCTGCACGGCGAGCTCAATGTCTGTGACCGGAGAACGGTGCTGGGGGACGGGGATCTCCACCACTGGATGAAGCTCACCGGAAGGGTCTACCACGACCGCCTCAATGCGGTTCGGTTCCATACTTACGGCAACGCCAGTCACGGCGTCAGTTCGGACCCCATAGGTGACCGCGGTCGGTCCCCGAGAGCCAGAGATCAGGCCCGTCGGTTGGATTAACCCCAACTTCTCAAGCCTGGACACCATCAGGCTGGCAGTGGGTTTCGACATGCCGGAAAGCTTCCCCAACTGCGACCGGCTAAGCGATCCATTCGCAATGATTAGACGCAACGCGGCCCGGTCATTCATAGTCCTCAACCATTCGGGAGTCCCGGATGCAGGCTTTCCAGCAGGTGTCTTTGCAATCATCAGGCGGCTCCAGTGTCGAGTTCTTGCAACCTTGCACCTCAGCCCATGTTACGCGCAACGAAAAAGCCAGAACAAAGGTGGAGGAGTCTTAACTATATAAGTTAG
>CAZTTD010000109.1:0-2227 GCA_964616925.1 uncultured Actinomyces sp. | reverse complement strand
CCCGCCCCATTCATGGCAAGCACCAGCGCCCCCACGACCGGAGGTACTCTGGGCGTCCGAAGTTGCGCCTCAGGCAACACGCCGTCGACCTCGTGCTTTATCGCGGCCATCAACCGGTGGTTTCTCGCTTGCAGAATCCCCCCACCTAGCACGACGTCCACAGACCCGCTCAGATGCAGTTGCCTCGCGCAGGCACGCACGTACGCGCCAATCTCTTCGGCTTGCCGGTCGACCAGAGACTGGGCCACCTCATCGCCCTCGTCCGAAGCAGAAAAAACCACGGGCGCCAAGCCAGCCAACGAAGACTCCCGAACGGAGCCCAGGTGGATTCCCTCGATGAGGGTCAGGATGGGCATGCCGAAGTGCGCCTCAATCAGGGGAGTAAGGAGGGTTTTTTGCCCTCGCCCATCCACGTCCCGCGCGGCGTGCCACAGCGCGTTTTGCCCAAGGCCCAGGCCCCCGCCCCAATCCCCGGACAGTTGCCCGAGAGAGAGAAAACGGGCAACTTCCCCGTCCGCGTTCACGCCGACCGCATTCATGCCGGTCCCGCAAACGACCGCCACCGCATCTGCGCGCGTGGTCCCGGACGCCAGCAGCGCGAACAGGTCGTTGTCCACCAACAGGCCCCGTTGAGCCCAGGGTTTTTGGGCGAGGGCGGCCCGGTAATCCGTGATCTCCACTTCCAGATCCAGTCCGGAAATGTAGGCGCCGACCTGCGCCACAGGAGAGCCGCCAACTGCCTCTTTGACCAGCGCGTCTACTGTAGCGACGGACTGGGCCAAACCGACGAAATGAGGACTGCAACCTTCCCCGTGCGCCCTCGCCACGATGTCTCCGAAACGCGTGGCTGCCAACACCTGCGTTTTTGAGCCGCCCCCGTCCACACCCACAATCAGGTTCTCTAGGTCCACGGTAGGAACCTCGCGTTTGCGGTCAGCAGGAGATCGGTGAGGCGTTCCGCGCGGTCGTATTGCAGGACCAGTGGGTGTGCCATCATGGCGCGAACAACGCGCTGCCGACCGCCGTGGATTGCCGCGTCAAGCGCCAGCCGCTCATACCCCGCAACAGCGCTGATCAGGCCGGTTACGTCTGCCGGCAGTGGGTCGATCGGTTCGGGGACGAATATTCCGCCCTCGTACTTAGCGGGCACCTCCACTACGTGATCGTCCGGCAGGAACGGGAGCATTCCGTCGTTGCGCAGGTTCACGACGCGCGGAAGGTCCTCTTGACCGCGAATCGCGAGCATCAGTTCCACGGCAGCCTCCGAATAGAACGCGCCGCCACGCTCTGAAAGTATGTCCGGCTTCGTGTCGATTCGGGGGTCGGCGTAGAGGTGGAGCAGTTCGTCCTCGATCTGCTGGACGGCGGCCGCGCGCGAAGGTTCCCGGAGCTGTTCAGCCAGGACTTCGTCGTGCGCGTAGTAGTAGCGCAGGTAGTAGGAGGGGACGGAGGAGAGCATGGTGAGGAGCGAGGGCGGAAGCTCAACCTCCTCCGCGATCTCCTCCAGGTGCGTCGAAAGCATCTTGGGCAGCACATCTTGGCCGTCGACGTGGACGCTGGTTTCCCACGTGAGGTGGTTCAGGCCGACGTGGCCGAGGGCGACCTGCGCGGGCTGGACGCCAAGGGTGTCGGCGAATCGCCTTTGGAAACCGATAGCGACGTTGCACAGGCCGACGGCGCGATGGCCGTGGTTCAGGAGAGCGCGGGTGACGATTCCCACGGGGTTTGTGAAGTCGATTATCCAGGCGTCCGGTTTGGCGTGGCGACGGACTTTGTCTGCGATGTCGAGGACGATCGGGACGGTTCGCAGCGCTTTTGCGAGGCCGCCCGGGCCGGTGGTTTCCTGGCCTAGGCAGTGGACTTGGTGGGGCCAGGTTTCGTCCTCGTGCCTGGTTGTTTGGCCTCCGACACGCAGTTGGATGAGGACGGCGTCGGCGTCGGTGACGCCTTCGACTAGGTCGCTCGTCTGGGTGACGGTGACGTTTGAGCCTGCTCGTTGGAGCATGCGCTTGGCCATTCCTCCGACCAGGTCCAGCCTTTCCTGATTCGGGTCAACCAGGGTGAGGTCGGAGAGCCCGAGCTCCGGGTGGCGTGCGAACCCGTCTATCAACTCCGGGGTGTAGGTGGAACCGCCTCCGACAATGGTGAGTTTCATCTGTGTCTCCAGGTCTCCAGTTATTGAGGTTCGGGGTGTGGCCGTGTTGTCGTGTGGCCGTGTGGTCGTGCT
>CAZTTD010000108.1:0-5872 GCA_964616925.1 uncultured Actinomyces sp. | reverse complement strand
GGTCGCGCGGTTGCACCAGGGCGCGCGGCTAAGACGACTAAAGACGACGAAGGATGTTGCGGCGGGTCGTTGACGACGAAGGCGGTCGCGCGGTTGCACGAGGACGAGTGGTCAAGACGGCTAAGGCGTCGCGCGGTTGCACGAGGACGCGCGGTCAAGACGGCTAAGGCGTCGCGCGGCTAAACCAGGCCACACGACGCGGACACGCGGACAACAGAGACACGGTTATTCAAATTTTGTAGTATTGCTCGGAGCATCGCCACCCACAAGTCGTCGCCTATGCAAGGAGCCAACGCAAATGACGGACATGCCCTCTGAGCCCGGATACCCCTCTGAGCCTGGATACATGGTCGAACTGGCTGAAGCCTCAGAGCTTAACGCAGAGCAGTGGGAAAAGATCCCGCCGATCGTCTCCACCATGACGATTCCAGGCATGTACGCTCACCGTGCGAAAGTGCATCCGGGCAGCGTTGTTGCGGAAAAGCGTATGCGGTTTGGCTCCCTCCTCCCGGTGACCATTGAGGAACTTTTGGCAGAGGTGGAAGTTTACGCTCGTGGGTTGATTGGCCTTGGCGTACAGCCGGGGGAGTCCGTTGCCCTGCTGGCCGCAAACTCCTATGAGTGGATGGTCATGGACTTAGCCATCCTGTCCGTCGGCGCGATCATGGTGCCGATTTACGAATCTGACTCCGCGCAGCAGATTCGCCACATCCTGAACGACGCCAAGATTGTCGCTCTATTCACGGACACTTCCCAGCAGGCGGACCTTGTTGAGTCGGTACGCAGTGAGGGACTGCGGCACATCCTCTCCTTCGACAAGGGCGCAATCATGCGCCTGCAGTCATTGGCGCGGGAGGTAGCCCCCGTGGAAGCCGATGAGCGCCTTGCGAACATGCGCATTGATGACGTCGCCACCATCATTTACACCTCCGGAACCACAGGTGTGCCGAAGGGCGTCGTTCTGACACACAAGAACATTGTCGCGACCACCGCCTCCATCCACGCAATCCTGTTTGACATCGCGCAGAACCCGCACACCCGCATCCTGCTGTTCCTGCCACTTGCCCACGTCCTCGCACGTTTCGTCATGCACGGGATCTCAGCAGGCGCGGGGACGGTCGGTTTCTCCCCGAACACTAAGAACCTAGTTACCGACCTCGCAGCCTTCCAACCCAGCCTGCTCCTCGTGGTTCCGCGCGTCTTGGAAAAGGTTTACAACTCCGCGCACGCCAAGGCGGGCGGCGGCATCAAGTCGAAGTTGTTCTCCTGGTCCGCGCGTACAGCCCGGGAGCACGGCGCCGAACGCGAACAGGACGCCGCAGCTAAGCGAGGCTTCACGTATTCGGTGGCCAACGCCCTCGTCCTGAAAAAGGTTCGCGCCGTGATGGGCCCGAACCTCAAGTACATCGTGTGTGGCGGGGCGCCGTTGTCGACGGAGCTCGCGAAGTTCTACCGCGGGCTGGGTCTGACCGTGATGGTCGGCTACGGCTTGTCTGAGAGCACCGGGCCCGTGACCGTGCAACGTCCCAGTTTCACGCCGCAGGGCACGTCAGGTCCCGTCATCCCTCTGAATGAGGTCATGATTGATGAGCAGGACGGGGAAATCCTGCTCCGTGGCGCCTCCATTTTTGAGGGCTACCACAACCTTCCTGAAGCAACCGCGGAGGCATTCACCGACGGATGGTACCGCACTGGCGACATTGGGCTGATTGACGAGCACGGCCAGGTTAGCGTCACCGGCCGCAAGAAGGGCATCCTGGTGACGGCGGGCGGGAAGAACGTTTCCCCGGAAGCGCTTGAGGACCCCCTGTCCACGCACCCCCTCATCGGACACGTCGTCGTCGTTGGTGACGCCAAGCCCTACATTGGTGCGCTGGTGACCTTGGACCCAGAGATGCTGCCCGGTTGGCTTATGAGCAAGGGGCTCCCGGTCGTCGACCCGGTCACCGCGGCGGATATGCCGGAGGTCAAGGATTCCCTCCGAAGAGCGATCATGCGCGCGAATAAGAACGTCTCTCGCGCAGAGTCCATCCGCCGCTTCAGCATCTTGAATGAGTCGTTCACGGTGGAGAACGGGTACTTGACGCCCTCGCTCAAACTGCGCCGGAACATGGTACTTAGGGACTTTGCCGATAACGTGGAGGGGATTTATGAGGGCGAGGGCGAGGACGTAACGGAAGCCCCCTAAGTGCTATGGTTTAGCCCGCGGCACAGCGCCGACCTAGACCATAGGAGCAACGTCGTTGACAGCATCAGAGGTGCAGCGTTATGCCCTCACCAAACGCGCCAGTTACACCGGCTACGTGGTGCAGGCCATCGTCAACAACTTGGCTCCGCTGCTCTTCATCATCTTCAACACCCAGTACTCCATACCGCTGGCGCAGCTGGGGCTTATCGCATCCCTTAACTTCGGCGTCCAACTGATCACCGACTTCGTAGCCATGTTCTTTGTGGACAAGGTGGGGTATCGCGTGCCGATCGTCCTCGCCCATATTTTTGCCACGATCGGTCTTCTGTTGATGGCGATCCTGCCTGTCGTCATGACCAGCGCATTTGTTGGCTTGTGCATCGCGGTGGTCGTGTACGCGATTGGTGGCGGGCTGCTTGAGGTTCTGGTCAGCCCGATTGTGGAGCATCTGCCGACGCCCGCTGATCAGAAGGCGTCCGGGATGGCGCTGCTGCACTCCTTCTACTGCTGGGGTCAGCTGGCCGTCGTCATCGGCACGACGGTGCTTCTGAGCGCGATTGGCAACGCGAACTGGGCTTGGCTGCCCGCGCTTTGGGCAATAGTCCCACTGATCAACACCTTCGTGTTCATGCGCGCCCCGATGCCCAAAACGGTTGCCGAGGAACACCGCACCTCACTGCGTGACCTCTTCGGCGCGCCGCTTTTCCTGGCCGCCCTCGTCCTCAAGATGACCGGTGGCGCCGCGGAACTGACGATGGTGCAGTGGTCCTCCTTCTTCGCGGAGGTGGGTATTGGGGTCAGCAAGGAGGTCGGAGATCTCCTTGGTCCCGGCCTTTTCGCGCTGCTCATGGGCAGTGGGCGGTTCGCGTACGGAATGTGGGGAGCGGGTATCGACCTGCGCAAGATGCTCCTGGCGTCCAGCGTTGGCGCCGCCGCTTGTTACATGATCGCGGCGACTTCCCCCGTGCCGATCATCAGTCTGCTTGGGTCGGCGCTGTGCGGGCTCATGGTTGCGCTGCTCTGGCCGGGTACGTTCTCCCTGACCGCGGCGCGTTTCCCCTTGGGTGGCGCGGCGATGTTCGCGGTGCTGGCGCTTGCGGGGGATGCTGGTGGCGCCCTCGGTCCCGCCCTCGCCGGCGTCATTGCGGAGGCCACGCATGGGCCGCTGTCTGGGATCGCGGACGTGCTTCCCAGTGACGGAGGCTCTGGGCTGCGCACCGCCCTGCTGCTCTGTACGCTGATTCCAACCATATTTGCGGTCACCGTGTGGCGTTTCAAACCGCGGCAGACTTCGGGCGCCACCACGACGTAGGAGCAGTTCATGGAAAGTTACACGAAGAATCGGCAGTCTGACGCGGTGTTACTTGCGCTGATTTAGCGTGCTTTCGGGACGGATCAGGTTCCGGTCGAGGACGGATTTGCCCAAGAAATAACGGAGGGCTGGTTCAACGTCGCCTACCGTATTCGCCTGCGCGACGGCCAGGAGGCCGTCCTCAAGATCGCGCCGCCGGCCGACGTTCCCGTGCTCACGCGCGAAGTGGGGATGATGCGCGCGGAACTGGAAGCTATGCGTTTGGTGTCGGAGCAGACAACCGTGCCGGTACCCAAGGTCCTCCACGCTGACCTCACCCATGAAATCGTTGACGCGGACCTGTTTTTCATGGAGTTCGTAGACGCCGACAACTTCGGGTTCAGCGCGGGGGACGGCCTGTTGGATCCGGAGGTGGTTGCGTCCGGTAACGCTCAGCTCGGTGCTTTGAATCGGGAGATAAACGGGGTAGTGGGCGGCCATTTCGGACCGTTGATTGGTGAGGGATTTCCGACGTGGCGGGAGGCTTTCTTTGCCATGATCCAGGACACCCTGGCGGACGGTCGGCGCGCGGGAGTCGACCTGGGGTGGAAGGACGAGGACGCTTTGGACGTCCTAGCCCGCCACGCCGACGCTCTTGATGAAGTCACCGTGCCACGTTTGGTCGAGGTCGATCTTTGGGCCAAAAACTCCATGATTAAAGACGGGCGCATTGTTGCGATCCTTGATCATGAGCGCGCCATTTGGGGAAACCCCCTCATGGAAGCAGGCCTAACCGGCCTTGACATCCCCTTCTTCGGAGACCCAACTGACTTTATGGAGGGATTTGGGATCACGGAGCTCACGGAGAATGAGAGGACGCGCCGGAGGCTGTACTCACTGGCCCTAGCGTTGGTGATGCTTGTCGAAACCAAGTACCGCGGGACCGAAGAGGAGCTTTACGCTTTTGGCCGTGAGCATTTGGATACGCTGATGGCGGCGTTGGGGGCTGAAGCTGAGTCGTGAGCCCGGCTAACCGCGCCGTCAAAGACCTTGGGACAAAACCCGTTGGTCGGCTGCTGTGGTGGACGTGCTCTCAGACCACGCTCTCCGTTGGTGCGTATGGCATTTACGCCCTGACTAACGCTTGGTTCGTGGCGCGTGGGGTGGGGGAGACGGCACTGGCGGCGGTGCACTTGGTGGCACCATTGCTTTTGTTGCTCGGCGCTGTTTCGACAACCGTGGGGTCGGGGGGGCATCATTGGTCTCCAGGAGCCTAGGGGCGGGACGACCCGAGGAGGCCGCCCGTGCCGCGGGCACATCCTTTTCCATCTTCTGGTCCGCGGCCATCGTTGTCGCGGTTGTGGGCCTTTTGTTCTTGGACCCGCTGTTGCGGATGGTCGGTGCAACGGATGAGACCCTCCCGTACGCACGCCCGTATGCGGCGGTGATCTTTGCGGGCGCGATCTTCTCTACCGGGTTTTCCTCGCTGATCCGCGCAGAGGGCCGCATGCTCTTTTCGACGATGGTCTGGACGGTGGCGGTTGCTGTGCAGATCGTCCTCGACCCGATCCTTATCTTCATCTTCAAGATGGGGGTGACGGGAGCAGCGTTGGGGACCGTCGGTGGCCAAGCGGTGTCAGCGGCTATGGCGATGTGGTTTTTCTTCGTCCAACGCGACCGACCGTACCGGATTGGCTGGAGTGAGTTGTGGCCGCGGTGGAGAGTTGCTCGGGAAGTCCTTGGGGTCGGCGCCCCGTCGTTCTTGGCGGGATTCGGCGCGACGCTACTTGCTGTGGTGATCAACTTCAGCCTGGCCGTTTCGGGCGCTTTGATCCTTGCGGCGTACGCCGTCGGTGCCCGCGTGCAGACTCTTGTCGTGATGCCGCAGACGGGTATCGCCCAAGGGCTGCAACCCATTGCTGCGTACAATGCCGGACTGGGGATGGAGAGCCGGGTGCGCCGAACGCTCACCCTGAGCATCCGCGCCAGTCTGATCTATGGGGTCGGCGCGGCAGTGTTGGTGGCGGTGGCTGCTCCAAAGATTGTCGACGCATTCCTTTCGCTTCCCGAGGCGCAGAGTGCTGCCACGGAAGCACTGCGGATCATCGCGATCGGCTTTGCCTTTGCCGGCATCGCGCACATCATTTCCGCCTACTTCCAAAGCTTGGGCGCGCCGACTGCGTCCTACCTGATTTCCATCGGAACCTTGGTGGCCATCAAACTTCCCTTGGTCTTGGTGTTTAGCATGGCTGGACCCCTGGGGATCTGGATCGCGCTGTCACTGGGGGAGGCTCTTTCGGCGCTTGCGGCCGTGATTGTGTTGCGGATTTTTGGGCCGCGGGTTTCGTTGCGGGTGGCGTGACTGCGCGTTTTGGGCCACGGGTTTGGTTGCG
>CAZTTD010000107.1:0-5880 GCA_964616925.1 uncultured Actinomyces sp. | reverse complement strand
CCGGACGACCGACCGCCATCACCGGACAACGTCACCGAGGCTGCACCACCGGACAGCGTCACCGAGGCGCCACCACCGGCCATCACCGTGGAAGAGGCAACCGGCCAGCACCACCGCCACTGCCAAAGCCCAGCGCGCCCCCCTACCCCCGCAACTTCGGGTCCGCCGCCAGAACATCCTGACGCCCCGTCGCCCTCGCCAAAGACTTCCGCCACTTCGAGAACGGGCGCAGTTCCTTCTTCGACGGATGATCCGTAGTCTTCGCATCCCAAACTGTTTCCGGGGCCTTCTGCCCGCGCAACTCCGCGGCACCCTCCGTCAACACTTCGGTGAGGCGGCGGGTTAGTTCCCGAACGCCCTCGTGATTACTGGAATCCCCCTCAATATCGGAGTAGTCCAGCGCCGGCAGCACCCGGTAGTAAAGTTTGCGGCGGCGTCCGATGAGTTTCGGGGCGACCTCGCGATCCATAATGTCCTGCGCACCCCACTGAACGACGGGGATGACTGGCACGCGAGTATCCAACGCCAACCGCGCCAGCCCCGTCTTCCCCTTCATGGGCCAGAAGGCGGGGTCGCGGGTTAGGGTGCCCTCGTAGTAGATCCCGATCATCGCGCCATTCTCCAACGCCGCATGCGCAGCCTCCAAAGAGTTGCCGCCGCCGGACTCCCGCGACACCGGGATCATCCCCCACTTGGTCAGGAACGGCCCGAGCAACGGGATCTTGAACAGCCCGTCCTTCGCCAAAAACTTGATCTCATACCCGTTGATCCCCAGGAAATACCCCATGGCCACCGGGTCGAACTCCGACACGTGGTTCGGCGCCACGATAAACCCACCTGATTTGGGCAGATTCTCCGTCCCGTCCCACTCAAGTTTCGCCGTCGACTTCATGATGGGGTTCAGGACGTAGTACGCGAACGTGTACAAACCGTGGATGTTGCCTTTGCGCGGCCGAGCAAACTCATTCTTCACTGACACTACTGCCTCACTCTTCGGTGGTTGGGTAAGGTGTGGCCCCGTCTGGGGGCGGGTTCTGCTCTTTCGGGGCGAGGGCGTCCGAAGGCGCGAGGTCGTCCGCAGGCGCGGGCGCATTTCGCGGCGCGTCATCGAGCGCGGGCGCGTTTCGCAACGCGTCTTTCGGGGCGAGGGCGTCCGAAGGCGCGAGGTCGTCCCGGGGCGCGGGCGCGTTTCGCGGCGCCACAACGTTGAGCGCCCCGGGCACAACTTCCGCGACAAGGGGAAGGTGCCCAACAATGTCCCCATCCGCCATCGCGACCATGCCGACGGGCCGGTTCATCTGTAGCGTCCTCGCACTTAAAACCTTGATGACGGGGTGGTCTATTTGGCGCATGGCCAGCGCGCGCGTGAGTATCGGCAGCGCTTTTGCCCGGGAGATGCGGCTGACGTTGAGGACTTCCATGACGCCGTCGTCGGCGCAGGATTGTGGGAGGATGTTGACCCCGCCGCCGAACCAGCCGGTGTTGGAGATGGAGGTGATCCAACCGCCAAGGTCCACCGGCTCCCCGTCAACAATCGCCTCAATGGTTTGGGGGCGGAACTTGCCAAGGAAGCCCGCAAACGCACCCCACGCATAAGCCAGGGGGCCGGACCGCAGCCAAGAGTCATTCGCCACCTGGTTCGCCGTCGCATCGATCCCCAGGGAGACGATGCCCAGGGCCATCTTCACGCCCGTGGAGCTGGAGACTGCAATGGCGTCCATTTCACCAGTCCACGCTTGGACCTGATCCATGTCGGCTTCGGCCAGGCTTCGCGCCCACGCCACCGGGTCAACCCCGATTCCTAAGTAGCGGCAAAGGTCGTTGCCGCGCCCGCCGGGGAAGGGGATGAGGACGCCCGGGTGCTCGGCCCGCCCAGAGGCCGCCGACGCTAGGTACCCGTCCCCACCCAACGCCCCAACGTAGTGGGAGCCGTTCCCGCGGGACTCCTCTGCAATGTCGTGGATGGTGGAAGTGACTTTCACGTCCACTTCCCACCCGCCACGGCGCAAAGTTGAGACGACGTCGCGACCGACGCGCAACGCCCGCCCTCGTGCCGAAACAGAGGACACCAGCAGGGTCATGGCCCGCGAGGGGCTCACACGTATTCAACCTTCGCGTGGAGCTTCAGGAGCTTCGCCATAAAGTGCTCATACCCGCGGGAAATGACGTCGATTCCGGACACGTGGCTGACGCCCTCCGCCGCAAGCGCCGCGATCAGGTGGGAGAAACCGCCGCGCAGGTCCGGCACCGTAATGTCGGCGCCATGCAACGGGGTCGGCCCAGAAATAACGGCCGAGTGATAAAAGTTCTTCGCACCAAAACGGCACGGCGCCGAACCCACGCACTCCTTGTACACCTGAATGCTGGCGCCCATTTTGCGCAGCGCGGAGACGAACCCGAACCGGTTTTCATACACCGTCTCATGAACCAGAGACAGCCCCGAGGCCTGCGTCAGCGCCACAACCAGCGGCTGCTGCCAGTCCGTCATGAAGCCGGGGTGAACGTTCGTTTCGAGGACGATCGACTTCAGCGGCTCACCCGGGTGGTAGAAGCGGATTCCGTCCTCTTCCACCTCAAAACCGCCGCCGACCTTACGGAACGTGTTCAAGAAAGTGATCATGTCCGGCTGGTGTGCGCCCTTGACGAACACGTCGCCGCGGGTCGCAAGTGCCGCTGCACCCCAGGACGCCGCCTCAATCCTGTCCGGCAGCGCGGTGTGGGAGTAGCCTTCCAGCCTCTCCACGCCCTCGATCCGAATGGTGCGGTCCGTATCCACGGAAATGATCGCGCCCATCTTCTGCAGGACGTTAATGAGGTCCATGATTTCGGGCTCAATGGCTGCGCCGGTCAAAGTGGTGAGACCCTGGGCCTGCACCGCGGTCAGGAGCGTCTGCTCCGTCGCACCAACCGACGGGTAAGGGAGCACAATCTGGGTGCCCTGCAGCCCACCCTTAGGGGCGCGAAGGCGGATCCCGTCTGCTTCCTTCACAACCTCAGCGCCGAACTGGCGCAGGGTCTCCAGGTGGAAGTCGATGGGGCGGTCTCCGATGACGCAACCGCCCAGCTCCGGGATAAACGCCTCACCTAGACGATGTAGCAGCGGACCACAGAAGAGGATAGGAATGCGCGAGGAGCCCGAAAGCGCGTCGATCTCCGTCGCACTTGCTGCGTCGATGTTGGCGGGATCTAGGTTGATCACGCCCTCTTCCTCGTCAAAAACGACGCTCACACCATGCGCTTGGAGCATGTCTTTGACAACGTCCACGTCGCGGATCAGCGGCACGTTGCGCAGTTGAGAGGGAGAGTGGCCCAGAAGGGATGCCACCATTGCCTTGGGAACAAAGTTCTTTGCCCCACGGACAGAAATGGTTCCGTAAAGGGGGCTTCCCCCTTCGACACGCAGGACGGTCTTGGCCGGTGCCGGTGCAGGCGCGCCCAGCGCCTGATCCAACTGATTCAATGCTTCTCCCGGAAGTTGAGGGGACATGTACTGGCCCCGAGCTTACTCGTCCCCCACCCCTCCCCCGTGTGAACCTGGTCAGAGGTTCAGCGTTTTGGGCTTCCAGGAGGGGCGATCCTCCTCAAATTCCGTGATTTCGCCCTCCGACATGAGCGTCAGCCCAATGTCGTCCAAGCCTTCCATCAGGCGCCACCTGGTGTAATCGTCAACTTGGAACGGGTAGGTTGCCCCGCCCGCGGTGACCGTCATGTCTTCTAGGGACACGGTGAGTTCCGCTCCGGGCTCATTTTCCAGGTACTTCCACAGCGATTCGCAGTCCTCCTGGGAGACGACGCCCGCGACCAGTCCCTGCTTGCCGGAGTTCGACCTGAAGATGTCGCCAAACTTCGGTGCGAGGACGACGCGGAACCCATAGTCGTTCAGCGCCCACACCGCATGCTCACGTGAGGAGCCGGTGCCGAAGTCGGGGCCTGCGACCAGGATTGACCCGTTCGCGTATGCGGGGTCGTTCAGCACGAAGGTGGGATCTTTGCGCCAGGCGGCGAACAGCGCGTCCTCGAATCCCGTGCGAGTAATCCGCTTCAAATACACCGCCGGAATAATCTGGTCGGTGTCGACGTTGGACCGTCGCATTGGCACGCCAACTCCGGTGTGGGAATCAAACTTTTCCATTGTCAGTCTCCCCTAGTTCTCTTCGTTCGAGGGCGTTGCTTTCGAGGGCGTCGCGCCCTCGTCCCCATCGTCCGCTTGGTCCTTCTGGGCGGCCTGGGCCTCACCGGCGACCGGCCCACTGGGCGCGGCGCCACCGTAAATTCCGCCCAGGTCAGCGACGGTTGGGCCGCCTTCCAGGTCCGCGGGGCTGGACAGCGTGCCACGCACCGCCGTTGCCGCAGCGACCAGCGGCGAGACCAGGTGAGTACGTCCGTCGCGCCCCTGGCGTCCCTCATAGTTTCGGTTCGAGGTCGACGCGCTTCGCTGCCCCGGCTGCAACTGGTCGGGGTTCATGCCAAGACACATGGAGCACCCGGCGGCGCGCCATTCCGCGCCGAAGTCCAGGAAGATCTTGTCCAGGCCTTCCTCTTCCGCCTGCAACTTCACCTTCGCGGAACCCGGCACGACCAGCATGTCGATGTTGTCGGCCTTCTTGCGCCCCTTCAGGACGTTGGCTGCCATGCGCAGGTCCTCAATGCGCGCGTTGGTGCAGGAGCCCAGGAACACGACGTCGACGGGGATGTCGCGCATCTTGGTGCCTGGTGCCAGGTCCATGTAGGCCAGAGCTCGCTGGGCGGAGGCTCTGTCTATGGGGTCCGCGAAAGAGTCCGGGTCGGGAACCTCACTGGACAGCGGCACACCCTGGCCGGGGTTGGTCCCCCATGTCACGAACGGCTCAATGTCCGCCGCGTCCAGGACGACTTCCGCGTCAAACACGGCGTCCTCGTCCGAAGCCAGGGACTTCCAGTTCTCCACGGCCACATCCCAATCCTCTCCAGTTGGAGCGTGGGGGCGGCCCTTGATGAAGTCGAACGTCGTCTGGTCGGGGGCGATCATGCCGGCACGCGCCCCGGCCTCGATCGACATGTTGCAAATGGTCATGCGCGCTTCCATGGAAAGTTCTTCGATGGCTTGCCCGCGGTATTCGAGGACGTACCCCTGACCCCCACCCGTCCCAATCTTCGCGATGATGGCCAAGATAATGTCCTTGGACGTCACGCCTGGTTTCAGGGAACCGTTGACGGTGATCGCCATGGTCTTGAACGGCATGACGGGCAGGGTTTGGGTTGCGAGGACGTGCTCAACCTCAGATGTGCCGATGCCGAACGCGAGAGCCCCGAACGCACCGTGCGTGGAGGTGTGGGAGTCGCCGCAGACGATGGTTGCGCCCGGCTGCGTCAGACCCAGTTGGGGGCCGACAACGTGGACGATGCCCTGCTCCACGTCCCCGAGGGAGTGGAGGCGGATGCCGAACTCTTCAGCATTCTTGCGAAGCGTGTCGATCTGGAGGCGGGAGGTGAGATCCGCGATGGGTAGGAAGATGTCCTTAGTCGGGGTGTTGTGGTCTTCCGTTGCGATTGTGAGGTCGCGCCTGCGCACAGGGCGACCTGCCAGACGCAATCCTTCAAACGCCTGGGGGCTGGTGACCTCATGGACGAAATGGAGGTCGATGTATAGAAGGTCTGGCGCTCCGTCCTCGCCCTTCTTCACCGTGTGCTGTTCGCGCACCTTCTGGGCCATTGTCTTGCCCATAGCACTCTCCCTGAGCCAAAAGCCCGAAGTCTAAACACCCCGGGCATGTACAAATCTTCTTGCGTTCTTCCTGCGTTCTTCTTGCGTGAAATCATTTTTCCGCTTGCTTCAAATCGGTTCTTCGCTTGCTTCAAAATTGTTTTTCTGCTTGCTTCAAGTCGGTTCTTCGCTTGCTT
>CAZTTD010000106.1:2895-6112 GCA_964616925.1 uncultured Actinomyces sp. | reverse complement strand
CACGTCCTGTCACGACACCACTAACCCAACCCACAGCCTCCTTCATGAAGGGCCGATTTAAGACCTGCAAGAGAACGATTCGTTCAACGCAACGCAAATCTCAAGCACGTCCAAGCGCCTGGCGCTCATCGGAGGCGTAACAAACCCCTGAGCGGAGCACCACAACGCACCGCATGCACTCCGCATACGCTCCGCATACGCGATGAAACCTTAAATCCGCGATATCCGTTTAGGTACGCGATGTCCCGCTAGATACGCGATATACGGGGCAAGGCCAGGCGAATATCGTGTTTCTAAGCTGACATCCAGTATTTGAGTCGACATCCAGTATCCGAACCGACATCCAGTGCCTTCTTGGGGCTCGACAAACGCGTCTTCTCGGTACATGTTTGCGGCTTACCGGTCCGCCGACGGCTGCTGGCCTCTAAGACTGAGTTCCCCCAACATCGAAGGTTAATCCCGGGGATTGACCTTCGGCCATGTGCCACAACAGTTACGTCTAATAAAACCGATGGCCGCAAGCACCCGGGATGCACTGGGGATGTTGAGCCGCCACCAGCGCTCAGCCCACCCTGTCGTCGCCGATCTGCTTCGCCACAGGCGTCATAAGCAGCACCACCAGCGGGATCATGAACACGAACGCCACCACCGACAGCATCGCGAACCCGGTAAAGGCCATCAACGGCCCCGCAATGAACGCAGCGGTCGCCCCAAACAGGTTCGACATCGCGTCCACGCCACCCTGCGAAGACGCCCTCCTATCGGACGACACCACGCGAGCAAACAACGCCGACGCCGACACGTTCACAAATGACCAACCCAGCCCCAGAAGAATCAGCGAAACGAGGACTCCGGCCATACTGTCAGGCACGGCCATCCCCAAGACCAGCGACACCAGCAGGATTCCCGAGCCCCAAAGCATCGTCGCCCGGTTCCCATACCTATCCGTCAACATGCCCACCACCGGCGCAAACGCGAACATGCCCATGATGTGCAGGCTGATCGTGATCCCCACCATGTGCACGGAGCCGCCCTGGTTCACAATGTGCACCGGCGTCATCGTCATGATCGACACCATAACCACCTGCGCGATGATGATGGCGATCACCGCCGTCCGAGCCCGCGCATTCTCCTTCATCTCCAACGCGATTCCGGAGATGGCGCCCTGTTTGGGTTTCGGCAATCTTCCGATCGAGGACGATGCGGGCGAGGGCGAAGCCGACCCCGACGCGCGCGACGCTTCCTCCCGCACCTCTGCCGCCAACTTATCCGACAGCAGCATCGGGTCCGGACGAAGCATCGCAAACACGATGATGCCCGCGATCAGGGAAAAAACCGTGGCAATCAGGAACGCGCTGGCATAAGTCGTAAGACCGGTGAGGCCACCCAAGAACTCCCCCGGCGTCCCCAAGTTTGGCCCCAGCACCATCCCAATGGTGCCCACCCAAACCACCAGTGAAAGCGACTTCGCCTTATTCTTTGGCGTAGCCAGGTCGGTGGCCGCAAACCTGGCCTGCAAGCTCCCCGCCGAGCCCGCCCCAAACAGAAACAATCCAACAAAAAGCGGCACAACAAGACTCCACTGGGAAGCCAGAATGAGGACCGCTCCACCTAGCGTCGCAACGCCCCACCCGGTCGTCAACGCGACCCGGCGCCCCCTACGCGCGGCCAAGTTACCAAGCGGGATACCCATAACCGCCGCACCCAGGGTTCCAGCGGTTCGGGCCAGTCCCGCCCAAGTCTCGCTATCCGTCACCTCCCCCGCCAAGAGGATTCCGATCGAGGGCGCAACACCCAACCCAATCGCCCCAATCACCTGGGACAGGATAAGAACGAAAAGAGTGTGCTTCTGGGCACTATCCCGCTCTTCAACAAGCTGCTTGGGCTCACTTATGGAGTCCGCGCCCATCTCCGTCTTCATCTCATTCTTTCGTGTTTCGTGTGGAAGTCCCTGCGGTTTTTGTCCGCCGGGGATTCTCGACCTTGCCCTGGTCTGGGTCTTAGTCCCGGTCCCGGTCCCGGTCTCGGTCTTCGGCCTCTTCCTGGTTCTTGTCCGCTGGGGATTCTCGTCCTCGTCCTCGTCCTCGTCCTCGTCCTCGGACAACCGTTATACTACAAATAACGTGAATACAATACTACAAATGTCGAGAATAAGGTATTACGGTGGACGGTAGAGAGTTCAAAGACGCAGTGTTCGGTCACTTCGCACGCGTCGGGGCCGCACTTGGAAATGCGAAAAGGGTGGAGATCATCGACGTCCTCGCCCAAGGTGAACGGTCCGTGGAAAGTCTTGCCACCCAGATCGACACCTCGATTGGTAACACGTCACGCAACCTTCAGGTGCTGGCGGCTGCGGGTTTGGTGACGCGGAGGGTGGAGGGCACCTCGCGGATCTACAGCATTGCTGATCCCAGCGTTCTGGTGGCGTACAACGCCCTCGTCGAAGTCGCCCAAAGTCGCATCGCGGACGTGAACGCCTTGGCCGACTCCTTCATGAAGGAGCGGGACGGTGCAGAGGCGATGGGGGTGGAGGAGTTGAGGGAGGCGCTCGAGGGCGATGCGGAACTCACCCTCATCGACGTCCGCCCCGCAAACGAGTACCACGCGGGACATTTCCCAGGCGCCATTAGCGTCCCGGTCGCGGACCTTGCGGACCGTATGTCAGAGCTGCCCAAGGACTCCCCCATCATCGCGTATTGCCGCGGGCCGTACTGCGTCATGGCGGCAACGGCCGTCCACCAACTGCGAGAGGCCGGCTACCAGGCGGCGCGGCTCGAGGCGGGTTACCACAACATGCTGCTGCGTGGGGCGGGAGCGCCCTAGAGAAGGGACGCGCATCGGAAGTGGCGTTGACAGACTGAACGTCGCCCTCGCCCGACCCGTCGCGACCCGGACGTGAGCCGTGACTGCGAACGAGCCGACCGAACACCGCCCTCGCCCAAACGACGGATGGACCCTGCGAACCGATAAGATGGAATGCGGTGCGAGGCGCCCGCTTGAATGCGGAACCTCCGCGCTGTTGGTCAAAGTTTGGAACTCAGGGCTCGGTACGTGGACGAAAAGCAGATGCGCAGGCTCCGCATTCAGTCGGTCGCAGGCTTCTCCTTCTTGGCTGCTTACATGCTCACGTTCATGTTTGAGGGACAGATTTTGTACGCGGCACTGTCAGCGTGCCAAAGGGGTTGCCCGCGCTTCGTCCTCTCCGCGATCTTCGCGC
>CAZTTD010000106.1:0-2795 GCA_964616925.1 uncultured Actinomyces sp. | reverse complement strand
CTTCGCGCTGGGAACGGCCGTCGCATCCTGGGGCTACTTCATGCGCGCGTTCACCCCAAGCGACCTTAGACTCAAAACCAGCGCGGACCTGCTCATTTGGCCCAACGTCATTATGGTCGTCATCAACGTCATCTCATTGAACCTGGATTTCAGGGTTGGTTTGACGCTATCCCTGGTCTCTCTGCTGGTGGCGATCCTACTAATCGCGTGGCTTCCCATACCGCGGGTTGCGGGGGAAACGGGCGGGGCGAGGACGGATGGGGACCAGACGCATCCAGCCGCTGCGGGGCTCCAAAAAGATACGCAACCTAGCGGCGCGGATGAACAGACGAGTCCCACGAGTATTGCCCGCCCCCTAGCGTTACTGTCCGTCTTCGTCTTTATAGTTACGATCAATTCCGGATTGATGTATCAGGTGGTTACGCCCTCGTTCGGACACTTGACGGGGCTGGTCAGTTGGTACTGGACGCTGCCGTACGTGGGTGCAATCGTGGTGATTCGGAACCTTCCCTCGACCGTGAAGCGATCGGTGTTGCTCTACGTTGGCATGGGCATGATGGTTGTTGGCTTCGTCGGCTTCATGATGCTGGGTGACGGGCCGGTTGACTTCCTGCTGGTCAACACTTTCCTCCTAGGCGCGCTGGGGGTCATGGACCTGTTCTGGTGGAGCACCCTGGCGCAAATGCTGGACCACACGGATAACCCGGCGGGGGTATTCGGCATTGGCCTGTCCGCGAATGTCTTGGGCGTCCTGGTGGGCGACGTTCTTGGAATAAACGCGGTCAATTTCGGACTGTCGGGTGCGGAAGTTACGGTCATTGCGCTCACGGTCCTGTGTGTGACGCTTGCGCTTCTGCCTCCGCTCAATCAGAGGCTGGTGCATCTGCTCAGTGACCGCACCTACCTGACCCAGTACGGTGAGTCTCCGGAGGAGGAACCGGAACCTCCCGCCATTGAGCCTGCTGAGCCGCTGACCGCAAGGGAAGAGGAAGTCCTGGAAGTCCTTTTGATGGGCAAGTCCAACCGCCAGATCGCAAGGGAACTTTTCATCAGTGAGAACACGGTGAAGACGCACGCGCGGAACATCTACCTGAAGTACGGAGTTTCGGGGCGGACCGAGCTCATAAGCATGCACCTAAACCACCAAACGCCCAGGTAGCAGGCGCGAAGGCTGGGGCGGTGCGGAGGCCCGGGCGGTGCGGGGGCTGGGTCGGTGCGTCCTTTGGCCGGCGCGGAGGCCCGGGCAAAGCATCACCGGTCCGGCGCGGAAGCTGGGTCGGTGCGAGGGCTGGGTCGGTGCGTCCTTTGGCCGGCGCGAAGGCCCGGGCAAAGCATCACTTGGCCGGCGCAGGGGCCTAGGCAAAGCATCACCTGTCCGTCGTGGATGTGTCATCTGTTAGCGCTAAGGCGCAATCTTTTGGATTCTTATTTTGGGCTCTTGTTGAAGTGGGCCGTTCGAGGCGCCCTTCCTGCGCCCACCTGAGCTCGCCTGAGCCCGCCTGCGCCCGCCTGCGCCGTGTCGCGACTTTGGGCGCCCTCTTTATTTAATTGCGTATGAACCCCAAGTTGGTGCTGGAAGGGCCGAGATGGCTCTGTCTGGATCAAGTTGGCTCTAGATGGGCCGAGTTGGCACGACGCGGATCAAGTTGGCTCCAGAGGGGCCGAGATGGCATGGCCATCTTGGGGGTTCGCATGCCATCTTGACCATTTCAGTGGTGGGCATCCGTTTCTTGAGGGCAGATATCACCAAGTTGGCTCTAGAGGGGCCGAGATGGCACGACGCGGATCAAGTTGGCACCAGATAGTCCGAGTTGGCATAGCCATCTTGGGGGTTCGCATGCCATCTTGACCACTTCTGTGCTTGACCGCGCGCTGCAGTCTGCCCGTGAGGCCTGGCTTGGCAGGTTGAACAGCACACCAAGCACAGGTTGCGACAGTTGCACACGTTGGGTTGATCGGACACGCAGTGTGTCGCTTGAACACAGGTTGTGTCAGTTGAACACACGATGTGTTGATCGAACGCACGTTGGGTACGTGCACAAGGTGCGTTGGACTAACACAACGTGCGTTCAGCTCACCCAACGTGCGTCCAAGCGGCCCTCCACGGGCAGGGAATGCTGGCTGTGCGCTGCAAAGAGGGCGCGCACATGCCCTCGACGGCTTTGCAAACGAAAAAGGTCGGCGGGTTTTGACTCCAGGCATGAGAATGAGGCACGAAGGTACATTGCGGGGCTGAAGGTACATACGGGGTAACAAAAAGCCAATAAAAAACGCCGTAATTTTTGCGCGCTATGTATCTTCGGCCCCCGTATGTACCTTCGACGATCCCGTGGCTCTTCTTGGCTCTGATTTCCAGGATCCTCGTACAGCCCAAAATACGGGGAGTCGCGTGTGAGGCACAACAGGGCAGGTTGAACGCAGGTTGTGTCAGTTGAACACACGATGTGTTGATCGAACGCACGTTGGGTACGTGCACAAGGTGCGTTGGACTAACACAACGTGCGTTCAGCTCACCCAACGTGCGTCCAAGCGACCCTCCCCAGGCAGGCTGCGCTGGCTGTGCACATGCCAAGAGAGCACGGAAGGGTCATCGAGGGCTTTGCAAAACAAAAAGGTCGGGGGCTTTGACTCCAGCCAAGCGAAAGGGCCGAAAGGGGCGAAAGTTCCAATGTGACTCTAGAAGGGCCGACCTGCTTGGACCCGGGCAAGTGAAAGGTCCGACACGGCCTGGTCTGAGGAGTGCCGACGTGCTCTGAGGGAGCACGCATTATCGAAGGATGCGACCGAACGTTGCG
>CAZTTD010000105.1:0-6266 GCA_964616925.1 uncultured Actinomyces sp. | reverse complement strand
AGACGTATGAAACGCCTAGCCGTGCCATTGCCGTCAAGTGGGATGTCGAAACGTTGATCAGTGTTGGTCACCAAACAGACCGTTCCGTTGGCCATACCGTTGAAGTCAACCGGAAAGCCGTCCAGCTCCGCGTCGAGAGCATCTACCGAAAGGTGGCTGAGTAACGTCACGCCGACACCACTCAAAGTAAACGTTGAGGTTGCGGCTTCCGAAGCTATTCCGTGATCAGACTGCCACACTTGGAGCCTGTACTGAGTCTCTTCCAGAGCAAGGGTCGACAGGTCGAACGACCAATGGCCCGTCTCATCAGCGTGAGTCACGTACACCTCAGAACTAGTCCGGGCGCCCGCCAGTGCGGCTACCTCAATATTCACGGCCGCTCCGGGGTTCGCTGTTCCCGCCATCACCGGCGCGATGAACTCCAAGGTCTGAGTAGGTACAAATTGTGGCGTCTCAAGTACCTCTGTCTCTTCCGTGTCTGGTCCCGAGGGCGGGGTGACGGTTTCGGGGGAGGAAGGGTTGGGTCGCTCGGCTGGCTGATACGCAGTGCCACCTGAAGAAATGTCTAGGTAGGGGACACACTCATCTCCGGAAAAGCGTCCGGGTGGGTTTGATGGGTCCGGTACTTCCGTGGAAGGACCCTGCCACGGGCCGCTGCCGGCGTCATCCGCTCCGGTAGGTGGCGTGGGCCGTTCCGCATCTTCGACTGGATTTGTTGCTGGCGAGGCTACTTCGTCCTCGCCCAAACTCAAAGTCGCGCTGGTCGCGTTGCCGGATGCCGACGCGGAGTCGCCCTCGTTCCCAAAAAGTGAAACTGCGCCAAGCACAGCCACGTCCACCATCAGCAAGACTGTCGCGGCAACGGCCAGTCCCTTCAATGTTGCGGTAGCCCCGAACAGAGTCGTTCCGCCAATGGTAAAGCCCGCTGCTCCCGACCCAACTGCTCCCGACCCCACTGTTCCCGCGGCGCCCGCTAGGCCCACTGCTTCCGCGCTTGAAACGGCACCTGCAGCACCTGTGCCTGATGCGGTGCCAGCTCCCGCCGATCCCATTGTCGCGGCGCTTGCAACTCCCGTGCCAAAGCCTGTCGTTTTTAGGCCTGCCAGCAAGGTTGCCCCAAGTGCGCCAAATCCCAGCGTCTTCAACGTCTGGTTACCCATCTTCCACCAGACGTCCGTCAGCTCCTCATGAGCCTCCGTGCACTGGCTGCAGGTTGCTAGATGATGAGCGACCTCGTCCCGCTTCTTTTCCGATAACTGCCCCGATACGTATTTTGGGAGCGACCTCGCAAAGTGGTGCTTATTGTGCCGGAGCCGGTTTGGAAGCAGCTGCTCCAACCACGCCACCTGCAGACCCTTGCGCGCGCGGCGCAGAAGGGCCGAAACGGCGTTGGGCTTGATCCCAAGGTCCACCGCAATTTGAGGGCGAGGGGTCTCCTCCACCTCAGCCAACCACAGGATCTGCTGCCAGCGTCCCGGAAGGTCGCGGAAAGCGCGTATTAGGGCCGCGGAGTCCTCCGCGGTCTCCAGCGGGGCGGAGGTGTTGTCGGCGTCTTCCTTTAGGAACTCGTCCGGGTCGGCTACGGGGAAGACAGTGTTCCGGTCTTTGGACCAGCGGGCGGCACTGTTACGCATCGTCGCGAATAGGTATGAACGGAACCCATCCACGGGGCCCTTCCCAGAGACCGTGGTTGTGTGCAGCACGGCGGTGAACGAATCCGCGACCAAGTCTTCTGCGTGCCCGGGGGCCAGTCGGTGCGCCAAGGTCATGGCAGACCTGTGGTGCCTGCACCAAAGCTCCTCATATGCCGCCAAGTTTCCTTGACGAAGCACCGCCAGCAGGTCCTTCTTACAGGCGGTCGACATATCAGACACGGTCAACACGTCTCTTGGCTCAACCATTTTCCAACCTCTATCCATCGAAACACCAGACATAGAGCCCTCCGTAGATAGAAAGAACGCAATGGCGGTTAAGTGACGCAAAAAGTGGAAAGTGATTTAGAGCACATGCGTGGGTGGGGGCAGGCTGAGCCAAATGGCGGAAGCTGCCCCTGCTTCTCACGCCTCTAGTCCTAATGTAGGCATGTTTGCTGGCGAATTGAACCCCCGGAGGTATGACTTGGCTCAGAACACCATTGAGGGCGCACCCAAACGTGAGACATGGAACACACAGACCGCGTTCTTGATCTCCGCGATTGGGTCCGCGGTCGGTCTTGGGAACATCTGGCGGTTCCCGGGCGTCGCATATGAGAACGGTGGTGGGGCGTTCATCATCCCCTACATCGGCGCACTTCTACTGATTGGCTTGCCGGTCCTCTTCTTGGACTACTCGATCGGCCACAAATTTCAGGGCACCCCGCCCCTGGCTCTACGTCGGCTTGCCCCAAAGGGGGAGTGGCTGGGCTGGTTCCAGGTGGCTGTATCTTTCATCATCTTCACCTACTACGCGGTGGTGATCGCTTGGGCGGCCCACTACGTCATCTATTCGGTGAATGAGGCGTGGGGGGATGACACCACAACCTTCTTCGTCACTGACTTCGTCCGGGTCACGGAGGCCCAGTCGGCGTTCTCACTGACCCCGGTTGCCGCGGTCGCCATCCCCCTGATCCTCATCTGGGTGCTGGCTCTCTTCATCATGGCCCGCGGTATCCAAGGTGGTATCGCTGCGGCGAACAAGATTTTCCTGCCGCTCCTTGTCATCCTGTTTGCAATCATGGTCGTCCGCTCATTGTTCCTTCCCGGAGCAATCGACGGACTCAACGCGTTCTTCACACCCGAATGGAGCGCGCTGGCGAACCCATCAGTGTGGCTTGCAGCCATTGCGCAAATCTTCTACTCCCTGTCCGTCGCGTTCGGCATCATGATGACCTACGCGTCCTACCTTGGTAAGAAAGCGAACCTGACGGGTGCGGGCCTTGTCGCTGGTTTCGCGAACTCTTCGTTTGAGATTCTGGCTGGCATTGGCGTGTTCTCCGCACTTGGATTCATGGCATTCAGCCAAGGCGTGCAGATCTCTGACCTTGAGGGGCTCTCTGGCGTCACGCTTTCCTTCATGACCTTCCCGAAGATCATTTCCATGATGCCCGGTGGGCCGCTGTTTGGTGTCCTGTTCTTCTCATCCCTAGTACTGGCCGGGTTCACGTCTCTTGTCTCCCTGCTTCAGGTGGTCAGCGGCGCATTCCAAGACAAGTTCGGCTTCAGCGTCATGAAGGCAACACTGGTCATGGGTATCCCCGCAATGATTATTTCAGTCGTCTTGTTCGGCACCATGACCGGCCTGAACGCCCTGGACGTTGTTGACGCGTTCATCAACCACTTAGGCGTCGTCGGATCCGCAGTCATGCTGACGGTGTTTGTCGCGATGCGCAAAAAGCTCCCGGAGCTGCGCGCCCACTTGAACGAGGTCTCCAGCGTCAAACTCCCCAAAGCATGGGACTACGTTGTGGGCATCTTGGCGCCGGTTGCGCTTTCCATCATGCTGATCAGCGCCATCGTCGACTTCTTGGCGGAGGGCTACGGCGGGATGCCGACCTGGTACATCATGGTGTTCGGTTGGGGCATCATTCTGTTGGCAATCGTCTTCGCGTTCGTCATGACCGCGATGCAGTGGAAGGTCAACAAACCCGAAGAAGAGGCGTCCACAGAAACCCAAGGAAGCACGTCCAGCGGACACCAAACTACCGTTGTCGAAGGAGGCATCAAATGAGCCCCGAAGCCATCATCCTAATGGTCATCACCATCCTGATCATTTGGGGCGGGTTGGTCGCAGCCATCATCGCATTCCGCGAGGGCAGCAAGCGGGTCTCCAAAGAGACCCTAGATCAATCACAGATCCCCGGAGACCGCAAGGGCGGTATCTGACAGTACCGTTTGGCGGCGCGTTGCGCGTTGCTGATTGGCGAGGGCGTCCCGCGGGGGGCGCCCTCGTCTGTCGCCGCCCTCGCCCGTCACCGTCGACCAAAGATGACAGACATCATACGACTTCGGTGTCGTGTTTCCGTGCTGCGTCGCCAACGGTTTCCGTTGGCTCTCATGCCGCAGCGCAACGGACTGTGGAGGAGCCCGGGTCATCCCGGAAACTTATACGAAAGTAGTGACAGCACTGATGAACGCCAACGTTGCGCGCACTTCGCGTGCAGGGCTCGGCTTTGCAGCAGGTCTCGCGATTATCGCTTCAGGTCTTGCGATGACGCCGGTAGCCGCAGCAGATGACAATGGAACGCATGAGCTCCCGAAGCTAACCGTCTCGGCCTGTGAAGGCACCACACAGTTTGACCCGACGAAAGACACGTCGTGGGGCCCCGAAGTGAACCTTTTGGGTCTGTGGGGTGAGCGCTACGCCGCCTACGAGCACGGAGATCTGGTCCCCCTATATGGGAACGACGGGACAGGCGGGCGGCAGAATACGGCCCCTCTGTGCGTGGTCCGCAAGGGTGAGGATGGTCAGCCGATTTCGGAGTGGTCCTACTGCACGGATCAGCAGTCCGCGGTGTGCGGCAGTTACGACCTCGACGGGAACGTCACGGACGCGATCCCGCTGCCAGGCACACCGCCTTTCCCCTCCGTTGGCGGTCAGGCACAAAATGAGGCGCCAAACGAGAAGCTTTTCGCGGATCAGCGCCGGTCGCTCGTGTACCTGCTTGCGAACGACGTCTCGATTTCGGGTGACGCGTGGGAAAATATGGACGCGGCACGGACCCCCTTCGCTTCCAACGAAAGCACGCTGAGCAGGCAGGCGCGCCAGTTCATGTCGTGGTGCATCACGGATCCCGTGGACTGGGGTGGGTGGGACGAGGACGCCGGGCGGTACTGGTTTCCGTTCTGCGAGCAAGCCATTTCCAAGGATCGTCAACAGAAGTTCTCAAACGCGGTGAGGGACGCGGACCAGGCCCGTCTGGCCCTGACGGTTACGCAACTTTCTGAGGTGACGGTTGCGGAGGCGGTGCCGGTCACGGTTTCCACGTCGATCACCGATGCGGCGCTGAAGGATACTTTGAGCGAGGGCGCCGTCCTCAGTGTTCCCTCAACATCCGCTGGCAAGGCGACACTAAGTGGTGACAGGTTGTTCATACACTCATCGGAGCCGGTGGAGTTGAGTCTCACTTCCTCAGCGGAGGGGACTGCGACGGTCGGAATCGCGGGGATCCACCCGCAGATGGATGAGTTGTCTTGGGCTCAAAGCCCCGGCATTGGGCATGATAACAAGGCATGCCAGATCTTCAGTCACTTCCAGAGTGTCGATCCGCTGGCGCTCAGCGCGACTGGCGAGGCGCGTTTTGCGGCGCCTGAGCCTGAGCCTGAACCTGAGCCCGAACCCGAACCTGAACCCGAACCCGAACCTGAACCTGAACCCGAGCCTGAGCCTTCGCCAGAGCCAGAGCCTGAGCCTTCGCCAGAGCCAGAGCCTGAGCCTGAGCCTTCGCCAGAGCCCGAACCCGAACCAGAACCAGAACCAGAACCTGCACCTGAACCCGAAGAAGACGACTCTGTCGCAGACCCGGAGGAGGAGCAGGCAGAGGACAAGCCAGCGGAGGAGAAACCGGAGGGCGAGACCTTGGCCAAGACCGGCTCTAATGTCGGCCCACTAGTGGCTACGGCCGCTGGATTGCTCGCACTGGGCGGATCAGCCGCAGCGGTCGGAGCACGCCGACCCAACTCCGTGCGGTAGTCGCCGATCGGCTGCCACATCCCTCGAACACCGTACCTACCGGGCGGATGCACCGGTGTTTTTGGGTGGTTGTGACCGTCGGTTTGCCATGATCGAGGGATGTGGCGTGTGATCGAGGGTTGTGCCCGGAAGGGGTATGCGCGCCCAAGAAACCATGGGTACCTGCCTGGAAGGCGGATCCGCGCCCAAGAAACCATGGGTACCTGCCTGGAAGGCGGATCCGCGCCCGCCAGAAGGGCGCGGATCCAGAAGGCCGGCGCCCGCAGGCCCGGGAAGATACGGGATGTCGGCTTAAATACTGGATGTCACCATAGATACTGGATGTCCGCATAAATACGCGATATTCCGCCCCGATATCGCGTATTTAAGGTGCCATCGCGTATCTAGACCGACATCGCGTATTTAACGGGCCGGTTTCATGGCTTTAGGTGTGGCAATGAGTTGTGCTACCCAAGGAGATCTGGGCTGGGCGCCGTCGAGGATACATTAGGGGGTCGAAGATACATCGCGGGTAAAGATTACGGCGTTTTTATGCGCTTTATGCGCTTTTGGGCTCCCCGTATGTACCTTGGGCCCCGCAATGTACCTTCGCGCCCCAT
>CAZTTD010000104.1:0-6285 GCA_964616925.1 uncultured Actinomyces sp. | reverse complement strand
GCCCTAGCCCTCCAGCCTTAGTCCTCCAACTCCAGCTCCAGCTCCAGCGCCAGCCGCAGCTTCAGGACGCGCACCCCGGCGGACTTAAGGGTTTCCTCCGGTAGCTCTCCACTGTCGACCGCCTCCAAAATGGTGTCGATCAGCCCGTTTGCGAAATCTTGGGGAGCCACACCGCCCTCGCCAATATCCAGAACCAAGTCCACCCCGGCGTTCAACGCGGCCACCGCATTCCGTCCGGCGTCCTGATATTCCGCGATCCCGTTGTCGCGCAGCATCTTCATGTCGTCGGTGACAAGGACGCCCTCGAAACCCAAATCATCGCGCAGAATGGCTGCCCAGGCAGGAGAAAGCGAAGCGGGAGCAGCGTCGATGTCGGTGTACGCAAGGTGGCCCAGCATGACCATCTCCGCACCCGCGTCGATACCCGCGATGAAGGGCGGGGCTTCGCTGGTCTGCCAGTGCTCGTACGTCATGTCGGTGGTGGGCACGGACGTGTGGGAGTCGGCCGCGACACTGCCGTGGCCGGGGAAGTGCTTGAGGGTGCTGAGGACGTAGGGTTGCTCCCCCGAAACGGCGGCCGCGACTCGATCGGAAGCGGAGTCGGGGTCCAACCCAAGGACGCGCGCGTAAATGAACGATCCCGAATCATCCGTGACGTCCGCGACGATGCCGAAGTTCGTGTTGAAGCCCAGTTCCTTCAGGCGAGCACCGCGAGTAGCGAATGCCTCCTTCGTCGCCTCGGCGTCTTGGTCGCGCAACTCTTCGGCCCCCGGTGCGGGGTCCGTCGTGACCCTGCGCACTAGGCCGCCCTCCTGATCGACGGCGATTAGAAGCGGAATCAGAGATTCAGACTGGATTTGCTCGATCATTCCCGGTAGAGACGATTCGTCCTCCGGGATGCTGTCACCCATGAAAATCAGGCCTGCCGGCTGGATTTCTTGAACGAAGGCAGCCATGGAAGCGGCGTCGGTTCCCGGGTAGTTCAGCATGAGGACGCTGGCGGCCTGTTCGCGCGGGGACATCTGTTCCCAGAGCTCAGATGCCCGGTCAACGACGGTGATGGGCGAGGACGCCTGCACTTCCGACTGAGGCTCTTCTACCGTGTTCTCCCCCGCACCTCCGCTGGCATTGCCCGCGCTGGTCGGGGCAGATCCGCAGGCAGCCAGAACTAACGGCAGCGCCGCAACCATCGGCCACAGTGCTCTCTTGTGTGTCATCCCGGGTCTCCTGTTGCTAACTTTTGAATGTTGGCCAAGGAGCAATCCTAGGACATGGCAACTCCACGTCGTCTTTTTGTCAGGTCGCGGGTGGCGAGGACGGGACCCTATTCCGACGTGTACGTGCGACTCCAAATCTCCGAACCATCAGAATTCAGGTAAGTGAAAGTCGCGGTCTGCGGAGAATCCACTCCGTATTCGGTCATTAGTGGGAAGACGTCGTCATGGAGTGCCGCCACCAAGGCTTCTTCAGCCAGATCATCAAGAGCCGCTGCGGTCTGCGCACTGTCCATCTCATCCGCATAGGTGTAGGTGTAGACAATGCCGCTTGGATAGTCAGCGGTGATGGAGATATCGGAGAAGGTGTCACCAAACTGGTCCTGCTGTTCGGCCATCATTTCCTGTTCAAGTTTCACGTACTCATCCAGCGCCTTTGCGCTGGCGGAGTTGTCTTCAACCACCACCACATCTGGCCCGGGTGTATCCGCACCCGAGTCTTTCGTATCCCCTGACGAAGAGCATCCAGTGAGTCCAAGTACCAACGCCGCCGTCAGCGCTCCCACCTTTAAAGACTTGGTAAACATCTGAACCTTGCTTCCCGCGGGGAGTCTGCCGTCCCGCACCTATGATTCCGATACCCCTGACTTCTTAATGCTAGGTCCGGGCTACACGTGCCCGGAATGGGTTAACCCTGGTAAGCGCCACTAACCACCCGATCCACCGCATGTTTTCCCCAACGTGATTCGAGGGCGTCCGACCACGCGTATTCGCGCAGAGAGCGCAGCTTGTCGAGGAGCTCCATGCCTCCAGGGCCCAGCCTTCTGCGGCCAGTGTGTCGGAGCCAAGACTCCACTGCCGCCAGGCCGTCACCGTAGCCGGAGAGATCTCCGTTCGGGGGATCTTCTTCTATTAGTGCGTTCAAGATGCGGGTTGCGCCCTCGAATAAATCATCGTCAAGGTGCGGCGCTTGGAGCGCTGCGGCAAGGCCCGCAGATTCCGCTATGGGGAGCGCACAGTAAGCACCGACCAGCCAGTCTTCATCCAGCGCGGAGCGGAGCATCCAGTACTGAACTTCAGCGCTTGGAGATTGTGTCAGTGCTTCAAGGACCCTAACTTTGCCCCAACCTTCCGTGCGTTCGAAGATCTGCATGAGCGCTTCCGTGCGGCGGTCCGGGATCCCGATCGTCTCCCCCAGTGCTTTGACGGCCCAGATCGTGAACTCCGGGTGCTTGCCAAGCACGGTAAGTTCGTCTTGCCAAAAGTTCGCACCCGCGTATCCGATGAGCGCGGTACCCAGTTTCACCGCCTGACGCCTTTTGGATGTAGTCGCCAAAAGTGCGCCGAGCAGCGCGGTCTCCCAACGATGGGGATCCGTCTTTGCCCACATCTCAAGTACAGTTCCGGCATTGTGGATGGTGAAGTTCTGTGCGGCGAGGGATTCAAAGTCCGGGTCGAAGAACTCCACCTGCGTCGCGTCGCCTCCTGCATGCTCAAGCTGAGCCTTGAAACCCGACGTTGTCTCTAGGGAAGGGCTGACCCGTCTGGCTACCTGGGACATTTCGCGGACTAATGCCTCCGCGGCGCCCTCGTCAAACTCAATATGTGCCATGTGGTAGGTGGCGATGCCCTCTTGGGCACCCGGGGCGTAACGCAAAGGGGCTGCATGCATATCGCCCGACGGGCCAGCGTCATCAGGCAGTTCATAAGTACTCAAACGCCCGTTGGCATCGGTGTTCTCAAGGATGTCCCCGTAGATAGACATGCCGCCGCTCCTTACCAGTTCCTTGGGGAACCAACGCTGGGATTGCCCTGACCGCCCTCGGCCCACTCCAAGAACTCCTCCGCAGAGAGGACAGGCTTTTCCCACTGCGCCGCCTTCTTGGCTTTCCCCGACTGGGTTCCACGTTGCGCCACAACAAGCACCTCAGTCCGCGTCTTGGTCATGTTCGCAGAAATCCTCAAGCCCCGACTCAACGCTAAGTCCTGCATTTGCTCCCGCGACCGATACCCATACCGCGGCGACACAACCTCCCCCGTGAAGCACACGCGCGCCCCCGGGACCAGGACCGCGTCAGCGCCCGCGGCCTTTTCTAACTCAAAGCCCTTCGGAAGGATCTGAATATCGAAGTACTTCTCCGCGTCCCGCAGCCGGGACACCACGGCCTCATCCTTATCCACGACGCGCCCCCACGCGCCGCGAAGCAGGTCGGCCAGCATCCCGGACACGTCATCCCCAACCGCTATGTCGCCGCCAACCCCGAACCCCTCCGGCCCGGTGACGCCCCTAGGTCCGCTGGTCCTCTCAAGTAGGTACCCGCGACCCCAAGGGTTGCCCGAAAACGCCGACCCACCACTTTTCGCCAAAACCTGAGGGTCGTCCCCGAAGTGAGACCGCCCCAAGTCCCGCATTGCGCGCGCCCGCTCCAAGGCCGACGGGCTCCGCAGCCGCCCTCGCCAAACCGCCGGGAGTCCTTCCGTGGGCAGCTCCGCACCCAGCGGCATCTTCTGCACCACGCCGTTACGTTTCAATTCGGAGTCAATCAACCCCAATGTCTGATCGATCCCCACGCCACTTGGGATCCGTCCCGCCAGAAGCGGCGACAATGCATCCCACGCTTCGGCCAAAACCGGCGCCAACTGCACGTCCCGCGTAGTTATGCCGTATTCCGTCTGCGCGGAATACAGATCCATGGTTGGGTTCACGACGGTGCTCAGTTCTTCCCCGTCATCGGTTACGACCGCGATTTCAACGGGGCGAGGGCGGTACCGATCGCCCTCGTTCCCCACCATCAACGCCGCCACGTAAACGGCGCCGTGGGCGGACGCGGCAGACGCGGAATTCAGGAACCGGCGGACCCGGATATCCGTCTTCAAATCACGCGGAAGAACGTCCCGCTTCAGGACGAGGCCGTCCAAACTGGTACACCGACTCAGCGCCACGTAGAGCTGCCCGTTCGCGAACGTCCCGCCCGTCAGATCGACGACCACATTGTCCAAGGTCTGCCCCTGGCTCTTGTGAATGGTGATGGCCCACGCCAGTTTCATGGGCAACTGGGTGAAACTGCCGACGACCTGGTGGTGCAAAGACCCGGCCTCAACAAACGGCCGCGTGATCTCCCAAATGTGGGTCCGCACGTCCACCAGCCGCCCGTCGCGCAGGCGCACGTCGATGACCGGCCCGTCCTCATCCCCACGGATGTCCTCCACACGCCCGATGCTGCCGTTGACCCACCGTCCCGACGACTCATTGTTTAGCAGCATGACTTGGGCACCGATGGCCAGGCGCAGCCGCTCTGCAACGGGCTTCTCAAACCCATCCGGGTCACCTTTTACGGTCGCCAAGAACTCCCGCGGGACCCCACCCAGACGCTCCAACATCCGGTTATTGCGCGAATCTGCTATGCGGTTGGTTGTGGCAAGGGTCAACCAGTACTCATCCAAGTCCGGTTCAAAATCCGGGTTCGTGCGCGTGTTCAACTCCGTGCGCGCCGTGTCCAGCATGGCCCCTTCCCGCACGTCGTTCAGGAGGGTCACCAACCGGTTGTCCCCGATCTGGCGAAACACGGTGGAGAGCTCAACAGTGGGGAACTCTTCGCCCTCGAAATGATCCGCCGAAAAGAAGTACGGGGTGCCGAAACGGTAGTCAATAAACGCGCGCTCCGTCTCCGTGACAACCGGCGGCAGTTGGTAGAGGTCGCCAACAAGAACCAGCTGTACCCCACCGAACGGGGTTCCCGGGCGTGGTCCATACAGTTCGAGGGCGGCCACCATCGCATCAAACGTATCCGCCCGCACCATGGAAACTTCGTCAACAATCAAGGTCTCCAAGGATGCCAACGTGTCGATGAAACGGCGCGGATAGTAACGAGGTCCGCGCACGAAGTCCTCATTGACATTCGGCGGGAAGGAGAACAGCCGATGAATCGTGTATCCATCAACGTTCAGCGCAGCAATGCCGGTGGGGGCAACCGTTATGGTGCGCCGATCGGTGTTCTCAACGTAAAGGCGGACCAGAGTGGATTTCCCCGTGCCGGCCTTTCCCGTAAGGAAGATGTTGGCACCCGCGCCAAGAAGGGCGAGGGCGTCTGTGAACTCACGTGTCAGTGTCAATCCGTCTGCCGCCGCAGCCGCGCTGAAAGCAGAGTGTCGCGACCCCGCGCCGGCGCCACCCGCAGACCTCTTCACGTCGCCCTCCTTCCCCACGCGATCCGGTAACCCAGACTACAGAGCCCTTCCGACAATACAGTGCGAGGTCGTGGGCGGGATCCGCGACGGGCGCCAGGGGCGGTTCCTACATCCACTTGGGCAACCGGATCAATTCCTGCCAGTGCTTACGCGGGTGCGGGAGGGGATACCTAGGAGCCCTCGACTGGATAATCCAACGAATGCGATGCGCTCAACTGGGGACACGTGCTCATACAGAACAGTGGTGGACCCTTTTGAGCCGACCAGACACAGACGTCCATCCTTAAGTCCCACAGCAAGCACCCCAGGATGGACGAATCCAAGTGCCGATAAGACTGGGGATTCCTCTGCGTTAGGCGTCCGCTCATAGTCGCTCCGGGGGTCGCGCGCTTCGGTTGTTTCAGGAAGTTCGGGCGGCGGGAATTGGGGGACAAATCGGTGCTCGGCTCCGTCGTGCTCGGTTCCGTCGTCCGTGCTTATCAGGCGGATGCTCGCACCAACTCCAGAAGCGGCTAGAGTCGCCCCATCTTGGGACCAGGAGAGCATCCGCCGGTAGGGGCGGCGGTGCGCTTCAACCCCGCCCTCGTCCATCAACGCAATCATCGACCCGTCCGCGAACCAAGCAGCCGCTGCCCAAAAGGCTTCCTCCCGGTCACGCACGGCGCAGTTGCTGGCGCCGAGCGGCAGAGGATCTATGGCAAGCAAGAGATCGAATGCCGTTAAAAGCGTCAAGTCCTCCTCGCCTTTGGGGTTCCACACATAAACGGCACCACCGGACTCCACCACTGCGAGGCGACCGCCCATTGACCACGCGTGCACGAGCACAGAATCTAGTCGAGAACCATCCGGCCTGCTCCCAATGCGGCGAACCTGACGACCCCCC
>CAZTTD010000103.1:3645-6442 GCA_964616925.1 uncultured Actinomyces sp. | reverse complement strand
AATCGCCAAGATGGCATGCGAACCCCCAAGATGGCTATGCCATCTCGGCCCCTCCGGAGCCAACTTGATCCGCACAGAGCCATCTCGGCCCATCCAGAACCAACTTGATCCATCCAGAGCCAACTCGACATAAGGAGTGACAACTCGGCGCTCATATATGCACCCCAAGAAAACCTCTCTCGGGCCAGCCATCCCACCAGTTAGTCACGCACCATTGTGGCGTGTGGCGTGTGGCGTGTGGCGTGTGGCGACATGGCACGGCCAGCCCTGAACCAAGCAAGCCCCACAAACCCTGACCATATCCGGTGGTGGACGCGTGTTTTGGTGGCATTTTGGTGGCGTTTTGGTGGCGTTTGGGTGGGCTCCTAGGGCCACTGTCAAAGCACCAACAAATTGACACGAAACCAACGCTGAAAGGCATAGATGCACAGGTGCCCACGCGAAACCGCAGGTGAGACGTAACTCTCAAAGTGAAAACCTGGCACAAAACTACAGACCGAGCAAAGCAGGGCCCCTCGGCGGCCCAATTCTGGCGCGCCGAAGGGGAAATGGGCTCTTAACATGTGACCAAAGATGCGATCTTGCTCACAAGTGCATCTTTTGTTCCAACTCTTGCAGTGAAAGGCTCACCTATGAGTACAAGCGCGACATCTGGCACCAGTGTCCAAGGCTCACACGCCGGGCCTGTGGATGCCAAGAGAGCAAATAAGGGCACCGGTTACATCACCCTGATGGCACTGGTGATGATGAACGTGACGATCGTCGCTGGCATCGGCAACGACGTGCAGCAGGCTTTCTATGGTCTGTCATCCGTAACACTGTTCACTATCGGCGCACTGATCTTCTTCATCCCGACCGGACTTGTCGCCGCTGAGCTTGCGTCCGGCTGGGCGGAGCGCGGAGGCATTTTCCGTTGGGTCGGCGAGGGAATGGGCTCAGGCTGGGCTTTCGCCTGTCTGTTGATTCTCTGGGCCCAAGTGACCTTCAACTTTGGATCCGGCGTCCCAAGTGCAACCGCGACTGTCGGTTTCTTTACGACCGACTTTGACTGGGCAGTAAAGTTTGCCCAACATCCATCCCATGAACTCCTGATCATGTGTGGCTGGCTGGTCTACTACTGGGGGATCTGCTGGATCGCCACAAAGGGCGTGAAGGTCTTTGCAAGCGTCGCCAAATATGGCGTGCTGCTTGGAACGTTCCTCCCTCTGGCAGTCATGACCATCCTGGCCATCGTCTGGCTTGCGCAAGGGAACAAGCCAAACATCGATTTCACGCCCGAAGGCCTCATCCCACCAATGCACGGAATGACGTCTTTGGCTCTAGCAGCTGGCGTTCTATTCTCCTTCGCCGGCATCGACATGAACGCCGCACACATCAAGCAGTTGCGTAATCCCCGCAAACAGTTCCCAGCCGCGATGTTCATCGCCATGGTCCTGTCGCTGGTGATCTTCATTGTCGGAACCTTGATCATCGCGATCGTGATCCCGAACGACCAACTAAACGTTCTCTATTCCCTGATGGCGGTGTACCGGGAGCTCGGAGCGACCATTGGTGCTCCCTGGCTGTACCTGGTGTTTGTATACCTCGGCTTGGCAGCAGGCATTGCGAACCTCATTACGAACTTTGCGGGTCCCTCCTACATGCTGGGCCAGGCAGGTCGAAGTGGTTTCCTCCCCAAGGCTTTGCAGAACGACAACAAGCACGGAATGCCTTCCCGCCTCATGTACCTGCAGATGCTGTTCATGACGATCATTGCGTTTGTGGTTTTCCTGCTGCCGAACGTCGAGGGCTTCGTAATCCTCGTTACCCAAGCAATCACCATCCTGTACATGTGCTACTACGTCCTCATGTTCATCGCGTTCCTCAGGTTGCGTCGCGACCAGCCGAACAGGCCGCGCACGTTCAAAGTTCCGGGCGGCGATGTTGGCGCTTGGATAGTGGCCGGCACCGGTCTGGCGGCGTCGATCTTCGGTATCGTCCTCGCCCTCTACCCGCCCGCGCAGGTGAAGAAGGAAGTCGGCTCAGGCACGACGTACGTGACGATCATTCTGGTGATCATCGCCATTGTGGTGGCGGCGTCGTTCCTTCTTTACCGCGCCTCCCGCAAGCACGATTGGGTGGATCCAACCAACCAGTTTGCACCGTTCACGTGGCAGATCGAGGGGCTGAAGAAGCCCGGTAAGGTCCTCTCCAACGTTCCCACCGAGATGATGTCCCTAGACCAAAATGCCATGGGCATGCCGATTAGCCGGCCGTACCCGCCGAACGAGCGCATCATACTTCCCCCCGAATACGCCAACGTCAAGCACAGGGGAGAGCCCACGAAGGACGAGCAGTCGTCCGCTCCGGTTACGGTCTCTGTTTCGGGCGAGGGCGGAGCGGGGAGTTCCGTAGGCGTACAAACGGGCAGTTCGAAGGGCGCGGTAGGCTCCGGCACGCAAGCCGCGCAAACCGGTCAGGCCGTCCAAACCGGTCAGGGCGCCCGAACCGGTCAGGACGCCCGAACCGGTCAGGTCGCCCAGACGTCCGAGCCCCGGCTTGCAGTCCCACCCGCTTCCCCCGATGTTGTCGCCTCGACCGCTTTACCTTCCGATCCGGCGGCAGCGGCATTGGCCGCGTCACGTGCGGCTCAGGAGGCAGCGGACGCCGCCAAGGCATTGGCCATTGAGTCGGAAGCGCTGGCGGAAGAGGCGGAAGCCGACGTTGCACTCGCTCAGGCGCAGCAGAAGGCTCGCGCGGCAACTGCTGCCGCCGAGCAAGCCCACAGAATCGCCCACCCGGACGAGGCCAAACCCGC
>CAZTTD010000103.1:0-3545 GCA_964616925.1 uncultured Actinomyces sp. | reverse complement strand
AACCCACCGAATCTGAGGAGGGTTAGACCACCACTGACATGCAAGCCCGTGGTCTCCCCTTGAAGAACCCCTTTTCAGTCAAGGCCGAGCCGCGGGCTTGCGGCATGCCCAACCGGCTGCGCCCAAAAGCCCGGCTCGCAACGCGTCATGCCTGCGACGCGTCAGGCTCCCGACGCGTCGGGCTTGCGGCGTGTCCGGCCGGCCACCCGCACGGTTCCCGCACGCGGCATCGGGTCTGCGGCGCCGACAACGGTGAAGTCCGCCCTAGCCCACGGCATGTCGTCCTCGAAAAACGACTGCGCGGACGCCTCCCACCGGTCCCAAAAATCCGCTGCCTCTTCGGGGCTCCCGTTCGCGCCCTCCTCTATATCCCTCGCTAATCCCAGATCCCTTGCGACCACGACGTCCGACTGCACCCAAACTGTGGCCGCTAGGTATTCGAAGAACGCCAACTGAGAAGAACCGTTACCTTCAAAGATCACCAGGGGGGCGGTGTTCGGGATGACTATCGAGCCCTCCCTTCCTCTTTCCGTCCACTTCGGCGGCGTAAAGTCCACGTTTGCGCCGCGGTGGAGCGGCTCCAATACGCCCTGAACAGCAAGGTTCGACCACTGCCACATCGGCTCCCACCACATCAGGTCATCGCTACTGAGGACGGTGCCGCCGGAGATGTCGCAGAGCGCCCTCGCCAAAGTCGACTTGCCGGCACCGCTACGCCCGTCGATGGCGACTATCGCGGGGCCAAGCCATCCGCGTTCGGCGTGCCGCCCTCGTGCAAGATCTAGGACGGACTGGGCAAACTTTGGCACGGGGACTTCGGCCCAAGCACTCGCAGGACGTTCAGTGGTGTTCGGGTACAGACGCAACATTCGTCAATCTTAGCGACGGGTAGGCGGACTGTTTGGGCGAGGGCGGACTGTTTGGGCGAGGGCGGAGGGTTCGGGCGAGGGCGGAGGGTTCGGGCGAGGTCGGATTCGTGACAGCAGGCCGCCCTCGTCCACATCAACGACTGACCTGTCCGCGCCGACCCCGTAGACTGGGGAAATGAACCAGACCACGCCCACGCCGGACCCCTCCACCATTGGCGCCTTCTTCGACGTAGATGAGACCTTGGTGCGTGGAGCCAGCGCGTACTGGGCGGCGAAGGAAATGTTTTCTCGATCCCTCTTCGGATTTCGCGACATCTTCTATGCCGGCCGCCAAACGCTGCGCTACGTGCTGTTTGGTGAGAACACGGGGAAGATGAGCGCGCTGTCGGACCGCGCGGCCCAACTGGTCGACGGCACGACGGTTGAAGAGATGCGCCGAATGGGGGAGGAGATTTATGAGAAGTACTTCGTCCCCAAGGTCTATCAGGCCACGTATGAACTTTTGAGGGACCACGTGGACGCGGGACACACCGTCTATCTGGTGTCGGCGACGCCGTGGTTGATTGCGGAAGAGTTTGCTCGTCAAGTCGGTGCGATGGGCGGAATCGGGACAAAAACCAAGGTCGCGGACGGGCGGCTGGTTGGTGAGGTTGACGGAAAGATCATGCACGGCAAGGAAAAGGTCTTGGCGGTCATGGAAATCGCGGAGGAAAACGGCCTGGACCTGTCTAAATCTTGGGCCTACTCCGACTCCGCGAACGACATCCCCATGCTGTCCACGGTCGGTAATCCGGTGGCCGTGAACCCGGATCGGGCCCTGCGCGCTCATGCCAGAGCCAACGGCTGGCCGATAATGAAGGCGTATGAGAAGGCGGACATCATCAAGCGCGGCATCGCTAAGGGAATGGTGTTTGTGGGTATCGCGGGTGCCGCGTACCTTGTCTACATAAGTGGGCGCGGTGGAACCCGGAAGGTGTGGTCGGTAGCGACACGTGACCGCGACTGATTTGTTCGGCTATGCCGGGCTGCACTGTTGGCGCGTCTTGGTGGACGAGGGCGTCCGAAGCAAGGAGTAGAACGTGTCAACTGCACGGAGTCGGGATGCGAAACTGACCCGCACCGAAGTTGCGGAAATGGTGGCCGAAACGCCGCCGTCTGGTCCGAAACGCGGCATCATTTTTATGGCTCTGGTGGTGACGCTGGGGTCCTTCCTCTTTGGTTACGACACCGGCGTTATCGCCGGGGCGCTGCCGTTCATGTACATGCCCTCCCAGGCTGGCGGGCTTGGCCTGCTCCCCTGGGAAGAGGGGCTGATTGGCGGGTTGCTGGCAATCGGTGCGGCGTTTGGCGCGATTATCGGCGGTCAGATCTCCGACCGGTACGGACGCCGCAAGAACATAATGGTGTTGGCGGTTATTTTTGTGGTGGGAACTCTGGGGAACGTCCTCGCCCCCACAATTTGGGTTCTCTACCCGTTCCGCTTTGTCCTTGGTTGGGCGGTTGGCGGTGCGTCCTCGACCGTCCCGATCTACCTGGCGGAAACGGCGCCGAAACGTATTCGTGGCAGCCTGGTCGCGGTTGATCAGTTCATGATCGTTTTCGGGCAGTTGATCGCGTACTCCATGAACGCGTGGCTGTCGTTCGCGAATGGTGGGCCGAGGGTCAGTGTGGAGGGATCGGAGAACATGCTCGCGTGGGACTCCGTCGCCAACAACGTTGACGTGGTCGCGGCGGTTACCGGCGGGAACGGGATGACGTGGCGGTACATGCTGGCAATGGCGACCATTCCCGCGATCCTCCTTTGGTTCGGCATGCGGATGATGCCCGAAACCGCGCGCTGGTACGGCACGAAGGAACGCTACTTTGACGCGATCGGGGCCCTGAAACGCATCAGGCAGGAGGACCTTGATGACGTTGAGGAGGAAATCTATGAGATCATCCAGGCGAACGAGGACGCCCAACAAGAAGAGACATGGCACTTCAGGCAGATAATCCGCACTAAGTGGACCAGGAAAGTCCTGATAATCGGTATTTTCATCGGTTTCTTTGATCAGCTCACCGGCATCAATACGGCCATGTATTACCTACCGAAGATCCTCACTGCGGCGGGTTTCAATCTGGCGGATTCCATCATGTTGAACGTGATCACGGGGGTGGCGTCCGCGATCGGTGCTGGCGTTGGTTTGTATTTCGTGTTCCGGTTCAAGAGGCGCCATGTGGGCATTTACCAGGAGTCGGGCATTGTGTTGGCGCTGTTCGCGTTGGCGATCGTGTTTGGTTTTGGGATCGCGCCCCACATGGATGCCGACGGCAATATTGCGTCAGCGATCCCGGCGGTCCTTCCTTGGATCGTTCTGATTCTGGTCGCCGTCTTCGTTTTCGTGAAACAGTCGGGGACAGTGGCGTGGGTTTTGGTGTCGGAGATTTTCCCATCCCGGATTCGCGGGGTCGCGCAGGGCATTGCGGTTGGCTGCCTCTGGATCATGACCGCCGTTGTGACCTTCGCGTTCCCCGTTATGATCGCCGACCTTGGGCCCGCATGGACGTACGCCATTTTCGGTGCGATCAACGTTGGCGCGCTGCTCTTCTACATAAAGGTTGTGCCCGAGACCAAGGGTTACAGCCTTGAAGAGATCGAGGAGCGTTTGGAGAAGAAGTATTCCTGAACTTCCCGGG
>CAZTTD010000102.1:0-6526 GCA_964616925.1 uncultured Actinomyces sp. | reverse complement strand
AGCCCCGGTCAACCCCTACACCAGGAAACGCAACAGCTCCGAGTCCGGGTCCAACTCATCTATCCGCAGGTCAGCGGCCTTCATGCGCTCACGCAGCTCAAACAAGGAGGTCTCAGACGCGGAGTCGATCCCCACCAAAGCCGGACCTGTTTCTCTGTTGTTTTTCTTTGTGTACTCGAAGTAGAGAATGTCGTCCTCGGGACCCAAAACTGAGTCCAAGAACTGCCGCAACGCACCGGGCCTCTGGGGAAAGGACACAAGGAAATAGTGGCGCAGATTGCGGTAAACCTTGCTACGCTCCTGGACCTCATCGTAACGAGACAGGTCGTTGTTACCTCCGGAAACAATCCCAACGGTTACACCATCTAGGGGGAGCTCCGGCAGCAACCCCTCCGCAGCCATCTGGATCGCAGCCGTTGACAGTGCACCCGCGGGCTCCGCGATGATCCCGTCCAAGTGGTAGAGGTCCAGCATCTCAGTGCAAACTGCGCCCTCGGGAATAACGACGATGTCGTCAACCAGGTCTCGAATGATCTCATACGTGCAGTCACCCGCGCGCCCAACCGCCGTGCCATCCACGAACGGGTCGATGGACGGGAGCGCCACAGGTGCGCCCTCTTCCAGCGCACGTGCCATCGACGCAGCACCCTCCGATTCCACCGCAACAATCCGCACGTCCGGCCGAACCTCACGCAGCCACGCGGCGACACCCGCCGTCAGACCTCCACCGCCCAAAGGTACAACGACGGTCCGCAGATCCTCTCCGACCTGTTCCGCGATCTCCTTCGCAACCGAGCCCTGACCTGCGATTACAGCCGGGTCATCGTATGGGTGGATGTACGTCTTCCAAGACCTCTCAGCCGCTGCCAGCGCGACCCTCTGCGTATCGTCGAACGTGCCGTCAACGAACTCAAGCGTGACCCACGGGCCGCCAATCGTCGTTATTCTTTGGCGTTTCTGCCGTGGGGTCGAGGACGGAAGGTAAATCGTCCCGTGAATCCCCAACCGCGAGCACGCCATCGCAACACCCTGCGCATGATTCCCCGCAGAAGCGCACACGACCCCTGTTTGGCGCTCAGACTCAGACAGTCCCGCCATCCGGTTGTAGGCGCCACGCAACTTGAAAGACCGGACGACCTGCTGATCTTCACGTTTCACCAGCACCGGCACTCCGGCCGCCTCCGTCAGACGGTCGATTTGCTCAACCGTGGTCCGCCGCGCAACATCCTTCAGCCGCGCCGCCGCCGCCTCAACGTCCGCCGCGCTCACGGCCAGTTGATCCTGCCCCGCGTTCTTGCGCCCTCGAATCACCCCGATGGGAACGGGTCGCACCGCCGGGGTTCTGCTCATACTGCTCTTCACGCCCAACAGTCTAGGTTCGAGGACGACTTTTGGTCGCCCTCGGCCAAATGGTGCACGGCAAAGTCGTAGAGTGGTGGCGTGAATAACAACAATGGCAAAGCGGCGGAATCGCCGATCGTGTGGATTGACTGTGAGATGACGGGGCTGGACCCCGAAGTTGACGACCTGGTGGAGATCGCGGTGATCGTCACCGACTCCCAGTTGCAGCCCCTCGCGGAGGGTATCGACCTGGTGATCAAGCCTTCGGACGCAGCGTTGGCGCAGATGTCGGAGTTCGTGACGAAGATGCATACGGACTCGGGTTTGATTGATGAGTTCGAGGGCGGGGTGAGCGTCGCCGAAGCCCAATCTCAGGTTCTGGAGTACATCCGCGACCTGGTACCGGTCGCGGGCGTGGCGCCGATCGCGGGCAATTCCATCGGCCAGGACGTGAGGTTCCTGCGGAAATTCATGCCGGAACTGATGGAGCATCTGCACTACAGGATGATCGACGTCTCCACTTTGAAGGAGTTGGCGAAGCGGTGGTACCCGCGCGTCTACGTTTGCGCGCCTGACAAGAATGGGGCACACAGAGCCCTTGGGGACATCCAGGACTCGATCGTGGAACTCCAGTATTACCGTGCAGCGCTGCTCCCGGCGGAGCTGGATCCGACAAAGGGCGCGTACAAGGTAATCGCGCAAGAGGTCGTTGACAAAGCCGACGCGGCGTTTCGCGCGATGGGCTCGTAAGGCCAGGTTTCGGGGGACGTTCGGGGCGAGGACGAATGGGGCACTTACCACGGCGGGTGGTTAGGGCTGGGCTTCTCGCGGCCTGTGGATAGAGCCCAGCTGTTATCCACAGGCGCGCATTTCGCGTCCAATCCACAGGTTGGCTTTGTGAGCCTTGGCCGACTTCGTGCACTGCGGAAGGGTTGAACCGGGCGGAGGAACCGCCGCAATCAGATCAACTCAGGAGCAGTGCAATGAGTATTAGCGACCTAATGGTTCTACGTGGGCGCGTTGGAACAGACCTAACTCTCAGTCGGTCAGAGAACGGCGCAGGCCGGACTTTCTGTCGTTTCCGGATGGTCGTCCCGCGGTCTCGCAGGCGCGACAACGGAGCGTGGGAGGACATGGATCCTCTGTGGTACACGATCCGATCTTGGGGTGCGTTGGCAGAGAACATGGCGATGTCTTTACGGAAAGGGCAGCCGGTCGTGATTGTTGGCAGACCGGTGGCCAGCGCCTGGGTTGATGGCGCGGGGGAAGTCCGCAGTGAGTTGGCCATAAACGCTTTCACGGGTGGCCATGACCTAGGGATGGGCGGATCCTTCTACAAGAGGATGGCTCCAGGTTCCACCTTCGCGGATTCGGAGAACAACAACACAATCACGAATCGCCCCGCAGGCGGCAACGCGGTCGACTCAGGTGGGGTCAAAGAGGGTCCGGGTGGGGGTGGGGTAGGGGTCGAAACGCCCTCGCACCCGCAAGAACCTGCTTTGGGACGTGATGGTGAGGACGCGGAGAAGTTGTCCGACTCAGAGAGGGCCACAGGGGTGAAAGTCGCAGCATAACGATGTTTTGGAGGCCATGGGTCTTGCTTGCCGCGTAATCTTAGCGTTTCTTCGTCAGTCGGTGTGCGCGACCATCCGCAATTAATAATATGGTTGCACAAGCGACTTTTATATGAGGGATACGGAGAATCGTGGCGGAGTACATTTACTCAATGGTTCGGGCACGCAAGGCCCATGGCGACAAGGTGATTCTGAATGATGTCACCATGGCTTTCCTGCCGGGAGCGAAGATCGGCATGGTGGGCCCGAATGGCGCCGGTAAATCATCGATCCTGAAGATCATGGCGGGGTTGGATGAGCCGTCAAATGGTGAGGCACGGCTGACGCCGGGTTACACGGTCGGGATCTTAGAGCAGGAGCCGAAGTTGGAGGAGGACAAGACCGTCCTCGAAAACGTTGAGCTGGGGGTCGCGGACACCATCGCGAAGCTGCACCGCTACAACCAGATCTCAGAAGAGATGGCGAATCCGGATGCTGACTTTGAGGTCCTGATGGATGAAATGGGGGAGCTGCAGACAGAGATTGACGCAGCCGATGCATGGGACTTGGATTCCCAGCTGGCCCAAGCCATGGACGCGTTGCGCTGCCCACCACCAGACACTCCGGTCAGCGTTTTGTCCGGTGGTGAGCGCCGTCGCGTCGCACTGTGTCGACTTCTCCTTGAGGCACCTGACCTGCTGCTTTTGGATGAGCCCACGAACCACCTTGACGCCGAATCAGTGCTGTGGTTGGAGCAGCACCTGCAGAAGTACCCGGGCGCGGTAATCGCGATTACTCACGATAGGTACTTCTTGGACCACGTGGCGCAGTGGATTGCTGAGGTGGACCGTGGCCACCTCTACCCGTATGAGGGCAACTACACGACCTACTTGGAAGAGAAGCAGCGGCGCCTGCAGATCCAAGGTAAGAAGGATCAGAAGCTTGCAAAGCGCTTGAAGGACGAATTGGACTGGGTCCGCACCAGCCCGAAGGGCCGTCAGGCTAAGCAAAAGGCGCGCCTTGAGCGGTATGAAGAAATGGCGGCCGAAGCGGAGCGCACCCGTAAGCTTGACTTTGAGGAGATCCAGATTCCTCCTGGGCCGCGCTTGGGCTCGACGGTGATTGAGGCCTCCGACCTGAAGAAGGGCTTTGGGGACCGCGTCCTTATCGATGGGCTCTCCTTCAACCTGCCTCCGAACGGAATTGTCGGTGTGATCGGCCCGAACGGTGTCGGTAAGACAACCCTGTTTAAGACCATCGTTGGCCTGGAGCCACTTGATGACGGTGACTTGAAGATAGGGGAGACCGTCAAGATCTCCTACGTTGACCAGGACCGCGCGGGCATCGATCCAGAAAAGCCACTGTGGGAGGTTGTCTCAGACGGACTGGACTACATACAGGTTGGGAACGTGGAGATGCCGTCGCGTGCTTACGTTTCCGCCTTCGGATTCAAGGGCGCTGACCAGCAGAAACCAGCCGGTGTCCTGTCGGGTGGAGAGCGCAACCGGCTCAACCTGGCGCTGACGCTGAAGCAGGGCGGGAACCTGCTGCTTTTGGATGAGCCCACGAACGACCTCGACGTGGAAACACTTTCCTCGCTTGAAAACGCGCTGGAACAGTTCCCCGGATGCGCAGTTGTTGTTACGCACGACCGCTGGTTCCTTGACCGCGTTGCCACGCACATTCTTGCCTGGGAGGGCACGGAGGAGAACCCCGACAGGTGGTACTGGTTTGAGGGCAACTTTGATGCTTATGAGAAGAACAAGGTGGAGCGTCTTGGCGCGGAAGCCGCGCGGCCGAAGTCCGTTACCTACAGGAAACTGACCCGGGACTAACGCGCGCTTACATACGGAAGGAGCTGACTTTTATGGCCAACCACGTAGGAAAAACTCCCGTCAAAGGACTGCCTGAGGGCGCAGTTCTTTCCGTTGCCGTCATTGACGACCATGAGATCGTGGCGTTCGGTGTTCAAAGAATCTTAGAAACACAGAACCTGAACGCCAAGATCTTCTACTCCACTTCTGCAATCCGCGTGTCCGCTGACGTGAAGCAGCCGGCTGTGGCCGTGCTGGATCTACGACTGCATGACGGGTCCACGCCGACAGAGTCCATTGAGATTCTCAACCGGCGCGGCCTACCCGTCGTTGTCTACACGTCAGCTGACGACCCGGTCCTGGTGAGGGAAGCGATTGCGGGCGGCGCCATGGCGGTCGTCCGCAAATCCTCCCCGCCGGAAGAATTAGTCGACACGATCATTGCCGCGGCAAACGGAGAGCCGTCAGCAGGACTTGACTGGGCAGCCGCCCTGGATGCGGATCGGGATTTCGTAAGTGAGAACCTGACGCCGAATGAGACTGCGATCCTCCAGCTGTACGCCTCCGGGGAGACGGCTGAGCAGATATCCCGCGCCCTATCTTTCTCCATCCACACGGTCAACAAGGCGGTTGCGCGGATAAGGGAGAAGTATCGGCTGGCCGGTCGCAACGTGGAGTCGCGTATAGACCTGTTCCATCGTGCGGCGGAGGACGGAATAGTCTCGTTCTACGGTGACCAACGGTAGGAATACCCGTGCAGGAACCACCGGTAGTGAGTGAACCCTCAAATGGGACCGGGCTCTACTTCGGCTATGCGCAGCGTCTAGCGGCCGTCTTAGCCGCTGTTGGCGTACTGGCAACCCTTGCCCTGATCCTTCTTTTTGAGCCTTCGGTCGCCCGGGTCTTGACCCATGCGCCGCTTTTATCGTTCATGCTTTTTGGGGTGCCAACCATCGGCGGCATCACAGCCGCAATAGTGCTGGTTCTGGGTGGAAACCCAAGGATAATAGGTCAGTCCTACGCCAGCCAATCGAGCACAAGAATCGCCAGAATGGTCGACATTCTCTGGTGGCTATGCGGGACAATACCGCTGCTTGTGTACGTGCTTCTGATGATCGTGCAGCCCAGGACTCTTGATCCGTCTCTGGAACCCACGCTTTTCTCTCTTCTCACCTCATATTGGATGGCAGCCACCGCAGTTTCAGTCGCGCTGTTCACATTCTCCGGACGCCTCATTTTCTTCGGCGTCGTACTGGCACTGCTCCTGACCCTGCCAGTCCGCTTCGATGTTCCCACCTCGTACGAATACACGGTGTTCGTCCTTTATCGCGTGACTTTCACGCTCCCGATTCTGGTCGCTGTCTCCTGGCTCCTCGCGCGCTCAAAGAGGCTGGATGAGGTACGCGCAGAACGACGCTCCTCAGAAGCGTCCCTTGTTGTTGAGCGAACCGCGGTGACCGCGCGCAGGCGAACCAATGAGTTCGTCCACGACCACGTCTTGTCGGTGCTCACCGCGTTCAGCATGTACCGGACCAACACGCGAGAGCTCCAGAGGGCTGCCCAAAACGCCAACGAAGTCATGCGCGGACGCCTTGCTGGCGAACCCATAGAGACAGCTGGAGACCTGGCCAGTGTCCTTACCCGGCATCACCCTTTCATTTACGTGACGTGTCCTCAAAAATTTGCTGGGTTTGAGATCGGGCCGGCCTCAACCGCCCTCTACGCTGCCGCCATGGAAGCCATATCCAACGCGGTGCGCCACGGTGGACCTGAACCTGGCCAAGTGCCGCGCATAGAGGTCAAGTTCGACGTCACAGG
>CAZTTD010000101.1:0-6526 GCA_964616925.1 uncultured Actinomyces sp. | reverse complement strand
GCAGGTCGCCCTCGCCCCAATGGGTGAGCCGCCCAGCGGGGAGCAACCTCACAGCTCTTTTCGCACCTTCGAACTGGCAACGCCGCTGGCAAACGTGGCAGACTTAGGCAGTTCGATGAGGGCACGTGGATCGTGCCCGCGCGCCTCAATACGCTGTTAGCAGTAATCTGAGGTGGGAGACAGACTGAGATGAGAGTTGAGAGGAGCGACTTCGCATGGCAGTTCCTAAGCGCAAGATGTCGCGTTCCAATACCCGTACACGCCGCTCGGCATGGAAAGCCAAGATGACGGAACTTCAGACCATTAAGGTCGGTGGCCGTGAGATCACGATCCCTCGTCGTTTGGCAAAGGCCTACCAGAAGGGCCTTCTGGATGCTGAGGACTTGGCGTAGGTAAAGGGAACCCTCGACTTTCTGCTTGATTGCAGACTCCCGAACCCGAATCGTTATCGCAGAGAGTATTAAAATGAGTGTTAACACCTTAGAGGCGGCGGCTTCCAAGCTCCGCGTAGCATTGGGTGTCTTCGGCCTACTGTCTTTGGCTGCGGGCATCGCAATCCTGATCTGGCCACTAAAGACCTCCATGATCGTTACCGGCATCTTCGCCGTGTACGTGATCGTTGCGGGCTTGGCGTACGTGGGCGCCGGTTTGTTCTCCAGTGGGCTGGGCTTTGGGGCTCGGCTCTGGCGCATTCTGCTTGGCGTCCTGTTCGTTGCTTCCGGCGTTATCGCGCTGGGAAGCCTGAAGGCCACCTCCGCGTTCTTCTTCGTATTCATGGCAATCATGATCGGTATCACGTGGATCTATGAGGGCATATTGGCGTTTGCGAACATGAGTAGCTCCCCATCCAAGGGCTGGACGGTCTTCTACGGCATTGTCTCCATCCTGGCTGGTCTGACGCTGCTCTTCACCCCGGTGTGGGGCACAATCGCTCTGTGGTGGGTCATCGGCCTGTCCGCAGTCATCTACGGCATTGTCCAGGTGATTCAGTCCTTCAGTCGCTGAGACTGGGCGTTGGGACGTGTAAGTCCCTGAATCGCTAAAACAACTGGGTTCGAAAAGAATCTTCAAGAGGGGTTCCGCTTAGGCGGGGCCCCTCTTTTTTGTGCTCGTGTGGCGGGCGGCCCACGTTTATCCACAGGACAGCCGTTCTGGCGGAATCCACAGGCTGACCTTTTCTGCCTCACCCAACCTTCCTGGCGTTCCTAGTTTGGTTCCCAGTGCGAGACCTCCTTGCACTCGGATCCTGCCGACTAAGGAGAGACCAGAAGGAATGAACCACCAACGAAAGATACGAAGAGGGTTACGCCTGCTCGGCGGAACTCTTGGCGTGTGCGCGGCTCTATCGGCCTCGCTGAGCGCCGGCGCGACACCACCGGTGGACGCCCACCAGTACTTCACAGCATCCCAGAGCAACAGCCAGTCCGATCAAAACGTCAACGAAACCGGCAAGACACCCGCGACGACCCCGGAGGACAACGGGCGTTCTTCGGCTCTTCGAAGTGGCTTCTGGACCGGATTGGAGGGCATTTCAGGCGGCTCCGACCTCGACCCCCAAACGGGCACCAACGTCTACTCTGACCCCGACCACGCCGACGTGGTGACTGTGGTGGACGACGAAACCGGACTTGAAACTGAGGTTGTTTCCGGCATCACCCACTGGGTGGAAGCCCCGAAACTGGGGGTCCTGGCGCGCGGCATGGCACGTGCGGCCTCGGCCTCCGCAGCCGATGTTCTGAGCGTCCGAATCACCCCAAACACGGGCTCCACGGCCGCAGGTGTACTGCCAACTGTGCGCATTGACATCACAGTCCCCGCGACCGCGAAGGCAGGCGACGTGTACGTCGCCGACCTCAACGTCCCGTGGGTTTACCCTCCTGGATTGGCTTCCGGCCTAGAAATCAAAGACGCCCACGGCACCGTCTTCGCAGTGGCCAAGGTGCTTTGGGTGACCCGCGATGGCGCACCCTCACGCTACGCCTCACTTGAGATCACGCTCACCGACGCCGCAGAATCCCACGCGGAAGTGATCGGCTTTATCCAGGTAATGCTGTCGCCTTGGCTGAAGAGCACACAACAACTGGTCCCCGTGATCCTGACCAGCGACGGTGTCGAACTGGGCCGTTCCGGCACCTGGACGGTCGCCGGTGAGGGTCCCGCAACACCAACCGTTTCCGCAAACGGCGGTGTTTACGCCAACGGCCAGCCGCAGATTGAGCCGTACATCCGCATTGCCGCATCCAGAGTACCCGCTGGCGGATGGACCGTCACCCTGTCGAAAATGTCGTCCGGCCTCTCCCCCGTCTGCGACGGTGCCATCTTCAACAGAGCACCTAATGCCAACGGATTCATAGTCGACCGGATCAAGAAGATAGAGCCGGTGACATGCACGGCCACATCGGCCTCGTACCTAATCACGCGCGCCGACTTGGACGCGGTTGGCGCCACCACCACCTACCCCGTGACCTTCCGGACGTCTCTGGCGGGCGCTCTGCCCGCGACGTACTACACGGCCACGCTTAGCTCCTCCCTATCCCGGACCCCATCCGAAACGACAAGGGATTGGATCGTTGGCGCCACCACCGGTGTGCCGCCCACCTCTGGCGCAGACGGACTCTACCTCCTCACCGAAAAGTCGGCTTCTTTCACCACCATCGCGGGCAGCGCGCAACCCTCCATCGGGGACACCGTCACCTACACCATCACGACGACGCCGGGCTCAACGAACAGTCGCGCCATCACCGGCCTCATCACAACAGATGTCCTGCCGCAGGGGTTGGAGTTCGTCTCCGCAAGCGGCTCCGGCACATACGACGCCGCCTCCCGGAAGGTGACTTGGGGTCCCAGGATCCTCACCTCCACCGGGAAGTTCACCGACACGATCTCCACGCGCATCACCAGCATTCCAGCGTCTAAGTCTCTGGTAAACACCGTGGAGAACGTCGCGGACAGTGTCTGTTCGTCGGGCGACACTCTCTCAACGTGTTCCGCAACTGTCACCACGCCAGTTGGAGCCCCTGGCTTCACGTTCAAGAAGTCCTCTGAGGTGGAGGACATCAACCAAAACGGGTGGGTCGGGGATGAGGGCGACACGATCAAGTATCTCTTCACCGTCACCAATACCGGAGACGTCAACCTGACGGGCACGACGCTCACAGATGACCTGCTGAACCTGACGTCGGTCGCGTGCCTGGGCAACGGCGCGCCACTTGCTCCGGGGCAGTCGCGAGCGTGCCTTGGCTCCCACTCTCACATCATCACCGCCGCCGACGTGACTGCTGGCAGCGTGACCAACCATGCAACGCTCTGCGTCAACCCCGCTTTGGGCTTGGACTGCAAGCCTTCCGAAACGACCACCCCCACCTTGAAACCGTCGTATGAGTTCACCAAGCAGGTCGTGTCCATCAAGGATCCGTCGGGGGTGGATGTGGGCGAGGGCGAGGCCATCGCGGGCGACACCATCCACTACGGTTTCACAGCCACGAACACGGGCAACGCCGACATTCCACAACTGTTCATAACCGATCCACTGCTGGGTGCGGACAGGGTCGAGTGCCTCCCGTCGGGCCAAATCCTGACTCCCTCGGCCACCGTCACCTGCGTTGACAGTGCCCAATACGACTACACCGTTACGGACCAAGACGTGGACGCCGGCCAAGTACACAACGTGGCAGTCGCCTCCGTCACTGGTCTGCCCGACCAGGACGGGGAGACGACAACTCCCTTGAAACCGCCGGCGGTGGACATAGATCTGCCACTCACCGGCAGTACCGGCACCTGGCTTTTCTTAGGCCTGGGAATGTCATTGATCCTCGGGGGCGGCCTCGCCCTCGCCCGACCCAACAAGAACCGCAACAGTTAAGAAAAGTTCGAAAGGAACAATAATGAAAACCATCCGTGCGCGCCGACTGGCTACACTCAGCGCCCTCATCGCCATAGCAGGCGTTACATCCCTTACGGGAACTGCGCTGGCCCAGCCGGACAACCTCATACCTCCGGAGGCAAAGGGGAGTTTGAGCGTCCACAAGTTCGCCCAGCCCGTGAACTACGGTCCAGAGAGCCAGGGAATGGAGTTGCCTGCGCAGGCAACTGCAGGCCTCACTCCCCTGGCTGGGGCAACTTTCCAGATCGCGCAGGTATCCAACATCAACCTTGCACAGAACTCCGGTTGGGCTGATGCGCAGCGGGCTGTTGACGCGTTTGATCCTTTCGCGCCAGCAGCATCGCTTACCTCCGGGGGCTTCCAATTGAAGAATCCGGCATCCTTGTCCACCAACTCCGCAGGGTTGGCGCGCTTCACGAACCTGCCCGTCGGACTCTACCTAGTAGAGGAAACACAGGCTCCACCCGCGGGGACCAACCAGACGGTTTCCAAAGCCATGCCGTTCCTCATAACGGTTCCGCTCACGGATCCGACGGGGCTGACGCGCTGGGTGTATGACGTCCACGCCTACCCGAAGAACGTCATCTCCTCCGTCACGAAGTCAGTGAACGACGCGAACACGGTGTCGGCTGGGCAAACAATCGACTACACCATCAAGTCGGACATCCCCGGTGGCGCCGTCACTACCAAGTATGTTGTGACAGACCAGTTGGATTCTCGCTTGGACTACAAGTCCACGAAGGTGAACATTGGCTCCACGTCCGTCAGCGACTTCACCGCCACGCACTCCAACGGTCTGGTGACCGTCACCCTGGGTGGTACTGCGCGAGCACAGGCCTACACCGCCCTACAGAGCGACAACAAAGCTCAGGTATCCGTCACGCACACGGTGCAGGTGAAGGCTTCCGGGGAAATCAAGAACGACGCGAAACTAACCTTCCAACGCGCAGGCGAATGGGAAACGGAAGTGCCCTCTCCCCTGATTGAAACCAAGTTCGGTGGCATCAATGTCTTCAAGCACACCAGTGACTCTCTTCCCCTGGCGAATGCGGTCTTTGAGGTGTGGAGCTCTCATCAGGATGACTTCAAGACCGCCACGCAGGTGACCGTCAACGGAAAGAAAGAATGGACGACGGACGCCCAAGGCAAGACGGCGGTAGACGGACTGCGCTACTCCGGCTTCGCTGATGGCGCCACTGTTGCGAAGGGGTCGGGGAAGTACAACTTCTACTGGCTGGTGGAAGCAAAGGCCCCGAACGGGTATGAGCTTCTGGCCGAACCTATCCCCTTCACCGTTGAATCCGCGCTTGCCTCTGCCAATGTGATTAACGTGGCCAACACACCCCATAACGCCGGGGGCATGCTCCCTGCGACGGGTGCGGGTGGCACCACGGTGTTCTTGCTGGTGGGCGCGGTGCTAGTGGCTGGTGGAACTGGCGCAACCCTACTGGCCCGTAGCCGCGGGGCCCGCCGCGGCACGGACCGCTAAACCGTGCGTGGGGGAAGGTCAATGACCGGCACAATCCTAATCAAGACACAAAACGAATCCGCCTTTGTCGGCCCCAGGACCCGTATGTATAGGCATACTGTCCGCGCTGAGAAGAGCCGGGTCCGTTGGGTGACGATAGCCGTCATCTTCGTGATCGCGGGATTGACCGTTCTGACCTTCCCCTACGCCGCCAAATGGCTAACTTCCACCAAACAGCACCAAGAGTTGCGCGCCTACACGATGTCGGCTGCCCAAGGGCATGAGCAGAAGTTCGAGGACGCCCTAGCCGCCAACACCGCTGGTGACACCGAATCTGCGCTGGTGTCCCTTCGTGTAGAAGGAAGTGATGCAATCGGGAGTGTCAGCATTCCCGAAGTATCAATACAGGTCCCCATATATCCGTCCTCTTCCGATGAGGACCTAAAGCGAGGCGCCGGCCATGTCCCACCCACCAGCGCTCCGGTGGGTGGAGTCGGAACGCACTCTGCGATCAGCGCTCACACCGGTATGCCCACCGCCTCCATGTTCGACAGGTTGAGCGACGTCAAAGTAGGCGACGATGTGTTCATCGAGGTTCTGGGGCAACTGCTCACCTACCGCGTAGTGACAATAGTGGTCGATACACCGGAAGAAGGTGCGGCGCACTTAGTCCCGGAACCGGGCCGTGACCTGCTCACTTTGATCACGTGCACTCCCTACGGCATCAACACCCACCGACTCCTAGTGACCGCCGAAAGAACCACAGGCTCCACAGGACACGACTTCGCCCGCCACCTGCAAACCCCGAAGCCCATCTGGGCTGTGGTTTACGCCGCCGCAGTCGGGACTGTCCTCATCACCGCGGCTACAACTACCTCCGCAGGCAAGCGGAAGCGCCACCGCGCAACCATGTCCCCCTCACCCTGAGGATAACTACCTCCGCGGGCAGCCGGAAACGGCGCCGCGAGACAACAAGCAGGGAAACCACGAGTTTTCTCCTCAGTCGTCAGTTTGGCTGCTTATGAAGGGGTCCCAGCCAGGGAAACGGACAACAGGCAGGAAAACGGGGCGCATAAGAAGGGCTGTGGGAGGTGTTGGTCCCTCCTGGGCCTGGTTAGTTGGTTCGTGGCACAACGACGGCGGGCACAACGTTGCAAAACCGGCACAACGTTAGC
>CAZTTD010000100.1:2435-6729 GCA_964616925.1 uncultured Actinomyces sp. | reverse complement strand
GCGCCCACAGTCATCACCGGTTTGCGTCAGGATGACGAACTGATTCAAACCGAGATTTTCGGTCCGGTCATTACCGTGCAGGAGTTCACGACCGAGGACGAAGCGATTGAAATGTCCAACGGCGTGCAGTACGCACTGTCATCTTCCGTTTGGACAGCAGACCACAAGCGCGCTAACCGGTTTAGCCGTGAGTTGGATTTCGGATGCGTGTGGATCAACACCCACATCCCACTGGTAGCGGAAATGCCACACGGTGGCTTCAAGCGTTCCGGCTACGGGAAGGACCTCTCCGTCTACGGCGTGGAGGACTACACCCGAATCAAGCACGTGATGAGTTCCCATTAGGTAGGAAATCGACGCATTTGCGGCCACTAACTGCGGTGGCCGCAGCTGCGTGGACCCTTGGAAGGGGTAAGAATGAGAGTTCTTGTAGCATTTATTAACACGCTGGGCGGCAAAGATGCCTTTGCCCTGGCGTGTGCACTTGCAGAGATTTTTGACTGCGACCTAGACCTTGTGACGGTCGTACGTGGCAGTGAGAATCGCGCCATCATCAACGAAACTGACGTTGAGTGGCAAGAGGTAGTCATCCAGCAGGCCAATGAGTGGATGGATGAGGTCATCGCTTCTTCGCCTAGAAGAGTGAACGTAACTAAGAACCTTCGGTATTCAGAGTCGTTTGCCGAAGGTCTGTTGGAGACCGCAAAAGACCTGGATAGTTCCATCATGGTCATCGGTGGAGGTCGGCACGGTGCACTTGGGAAAGTCGCGCTTGGAAGCGTGGGGAACACGCTTCTGCACTCCTCACCGATCCCGGTTGCACTGGCTCCTAGGGGGTACCGTCACCACAGGGCCCCGCGCCTGGACCGCGTAACCGCAATGGTCGGCCAAAGGATGAAGGCCTACCAGCACTTCATTGAAACCGCCGAAGACTACGCGACGCGCGCGAAGTGTCCGCTGCGTCTGGTTTCGCTACTCACCGACGCCAAATACCAAGATGACCCTGCGCTTCAGGAAAAGGCCGTGGGCGTCCTCGAAAGAATTGCGGAGGAGCACTCCAAGAAGAAACACACGGAGATCACCGTTGAGGCGAAAGTTGGGGACAACACTGAGGATGCGGTTGCCGCTCTGAGGTGGAAGAAGCACGAAATCGCAATGGTCGGGTCCAGCCGTCTGGCCCAAACTGGACGCCTTTTCCTGGGGTCAACGGCAAATAAGATTCTGCGGGCCACACCCGTGCCCCTGATTGTTGTTCCTACGTCGAAGATTGGGGAGGAGTCGCCATGAGCTCAAGCACAAACGTAGAAGCTGGTGGGAACGCCAGCGGAAAGCTCTCCAAGAAGGGGTTGTCAGCCGGCACGGTCGGCCTGGTCGGCGCAGTAGTAATCGGCATCTCCTGCATTGCCCCCGCATACACCCTCACCGGCGCACTTGGCCCGACAACTTCGGAAGTTGGCCTCCAGACACCCGCAATCTTCTTGGTCGGATTCATCCCGATGCTGCTGGTGGCCTTTGGTTACCGCGAGTTGAACGCGGCCATGCCCGACTCCGGCACCTCATTCACGTGGGGGACGAGGGCGTTTGGGCCGTGGATCGGCTGGATGAACGGATGGGGCTTGGTCGTCGCGACCGTCGTGGTCCTTTCAAACCTGGCTGGCATCGCGGTGGACTTCTTCTATCTGCTTCTGGCCCAGATTTTCAACAATCCCGACATCGCGTTGCTGGCTAAGAATGTTGGGATCAACATTGTCACCTGTTTGGTCTTCGTGCTTCTGGCAACACTTATTTCCTACCGGGATATGCAGACCACGCAGCGCCTGCAGTACTGGCTGGTGGGTTTCCAACTGCTGGTATTCCTAGGGTTCGGCGCAGTTGCGTTGATCCGTGCCTACAACGGCACGGCGTTTGATGCGACCCCGATTGAAATGGCTTGGTTCAACCCGTTTGAGGTCAGTTCATTCTCCGCGTTTGCCGCAGGTGTTTCCCTGTCCCTGTTTGTTTACTGGGGTTGGGACGTCACGCTCACTGTGAATGAGGAAACGGAAGATTCTGGTTCCACGCCTGGAAAAGCCGCCCTCGTAACGATTGTTACGATTGTTAGTATTTACCTGTTCGTAACTGTGTCGTCACTGGCGTTCGCGGGCTCTGGAGTTGGCGAATTTGGGCTTGGGAATCCGGAGATTCAAGACAACGTGTTCTTCTTCCTGGCGGGGCCGGTGTTGGGTCCGTTCGCGATTCTCATGTCCATGGCTATCCTGAGTTCGTCGGCGGCGTCATTGCAGTCAACGTTTGTTTCACCGGCACGCACCATGTTGGCCATGGGGCACTACGGGGCACTTCCCGCCAGGTTTGGCAAGATTTCCCCGCGGTTCTTCACCCCCGGCTACGCCACGATTGTTGCTGCAATCGGAACGTCGGTGTTCTACGCGGTCATGCGTTTCCTGTCGGAAAGCGTCCTGTGGGACACCATTCAGACGCTGGGCGCAATGATCTGCTTCTACTACGGTCTCACGGCCCTGTCAGCCGTGTGGTATTTCCGCAAGCAGTGGTTCAACTCCGTAAGGGACTTCTTCTTCAAGTTCTTCGCGCCGCTGGTTGGCGGTTTGACGCTTGGTGTCCTGCTTGTAATGACGCTGGTTGACTCCATTGATCCGAACTTCGGTTCAGGTTCAGAGTTGTTCGGAGTGGGGCTGGTGTTCATCCTTACCCTGGTGTTGATCCTGTCAGGCGTTGTCCTGATGATCATCCAGTACTTCAACGATCCAACGTTCTTCAGGGGTGGCACCATCCGAAAGTCGGAGGCCGGAGTCGATGACGACTTTGAGGTGATTCCCGAAGATCTATCCAAACAGGATGCACTGAAGAAGTAACTAAACCATGCCCGCTTGGAGGCGGGAATACGAAATCTCAATGAAAGAAGGAAATATGTCGCCAATAGACATGGAGCGCGTAGCCGAGCTAACTGCAATTGAGGCAGAGAAGCTGAACAAGCGCACACAGAAGTCGCAGGAAATGTACGAGGTCGCAAGGAAGCACCTGGCCGGTGGAGTCGCCTCTTCCTACCAGTTGCGTGACCCCTGGCCAATCTACCTGGAGCGCGGAGAGGGCCCCAAGGTCTGGGACGTCGACGGCAATGAGATGTGGGACTTCCACAACGCGTTCGGTTCCATGCTGCAGGGCCACGCGAACCCCATCATTGGGAAGGCCGTTGAAGAACGTTACAAGTTGGGCACCCACTTTGCCGCCCCGACGGAGGACGCCATCATCGTTGGTGATGAGTTGGCTCGCAGGTGGGATCTGCCGAAGTGGCGCTTCACGAACTCAGGTTCGGAGTCCACAATGGACGCCATCCGCATCGCCAGGGCCTTCACAGGTCGTGACACGGTCATGAAGATCTTTGGTTCCTACCACGGCCACCACGACACCGTCATGGTTTCCATTGGTGTGGAGTACGACAAGATCGGAGACAGGGAGAACCTGGCTTCCCTCCCGTACGGTGCGGGTATCCCCGGTTCCGTTGTGGAGATGACTGTACCGGTGCCGTTCAACGATGCGGGCGCAATGGAACGTCGCATTGAGCGCCTAGACGCGGAGGGTCGCAAGCCCGCCTGCGTGATCATGGAGCCGGCAATGATGAACCTGGGCGTTGTCCTCCCAGAGCCCGGTTACCTGCAGGCGGTGCGTGACATCACGGAGCGCCACGGAATCGTCCTCATTTTTGACGAGGTGAAGACGGGACTCTGTATTGCCCCCGGTGGTGCCACCTCCCTGTACGGTGTGAAGCCGGACATGGTAACCATGGCAAAGGCGTTGGGTGCGGGTCTGCCCACGGGTGCCATTGGCGGTTCCGCCGAAGTCATGCAGGTGGTCGAGGACGGAAGTGTCTACCAGGTGGGAACCTACAACGGTAACCCGCTGGTCATGGCTGCAACCCGCGCGAACCTGATCGATGTTCTGACACCGGAGGCGTATGAGCATCTTGATCACCTGAACGACCGCATCGTTTCCGGTTGCCAGCAGGTCGTCGAAGACTTCGACCTGCCGGGCTACGCGCTGGGTGTAGGCGCGAAGGGTTGCGTGACGTTCTCACCTGTGAAGGTTGTGGACTATGAGTCCTTCAAGGCCAACCAGTCAGCGGAACTGTCCGACTTGGCGTGGCTGTTCAACATGAACCGCGGAATCTTCATGACTCCGGGACGTGAAGAAGAGTGGACGCTGTCGGTCACGCACACTGATGAAGCGATCGATGCGTATGTTGACTGCTTCAGGGAGTTCGCGGAGGCAATCACCAGCT
>CAZTTD010000100.1:0-2335 GCA_964616925.1 uncultured Actinomyces sp. | reverse complement strand
GTGATCGCTATCCAGTTCCAGCCGGTGCGTGATGCGCTGAAGAAGATTGGTCTGCCTCTGTAGGTAAAGCGCGAAGCCATCTGGCATAGCATCCAAAGTGCCCCACGGGTTTATGCCCGTGGGGCATTTGCATGTCTGAGCGGCCACGTCAGCGGCCCCCTTTGGGTCCCAGTCTGTGCACTCCAGTCTGCGGGCACATCGTTCGCAAACCAGCCCTGATTCGGGCACAACGCTGCAAAACGGGCACAGTTGGCTGATCGGCTCTGTTTTGGGGCGTTGGTTGCGGCACTACTTGGTTGATCCGAAGCCACGTGTAGCGGTTCCTGTTGATGCCACGCTTTGTGACGCACCCTGTAAACGCATGGTCCCGTTAGATTGCTTGTTTGTTGCAAGTCCGGGGTGCCTAGTTGTTCCTGTGAATGGTCCGTTTTCCCCATTATTGTTTCAAAACAGTGGTTGTTTTCCTGGATGTTGTGAGTTTTCCTGCTTGTTGTAACCCGGGGGCCGGTTGTTTTCCTACTTGTTGGTTGTTTTCCTGTTTGTCGCAGCGCGGCACTGTTAACCGGCGTTGGGTCTGGCGGTGGGGTCGGCCTCGGACGTGGGGGAGCCGGGTGGCGCCTTGGGCATTGCAGTGTCGGAGTCTGCTTCGGACGTCGGGACGGCTTCGGACTGGGGTACGGGCACGGTAGGCGGGGTTTCCGTGAGGGGCCCAGCTAATGGGGCGCCCGTGAGTATGAAAATCTGGGGCGTTTCATTTTCATACTTTTACATGTATGCAAATCTATTTTCATAGTTCGCGACACATGAAAATGAACATGCAAGTCATTTTCATGTTCAGTTGAAAAAGCAGCCCAGAACGTCTGTAGAATCACGGCATGCAGAACGATCGATACGCCATAACTGTTTTCGGTAGGCCTACGCGGGAACCTGGCAACAAGTGGGCCTTTACCTACTACCTGCCCAATCGGATCCCCAGGAATCTCGAATTCTCCTCAAACGTAGTTGCTGAGCTTTCGGAGGCTGATGCGGCTCTGGGTCAACTCCAAGGGCTGGGCGCGGTCGTGGCGGACCCGGGATTGCTCTTGGGGCCATACATTCGCAGAGAAGCCCTAGCAAGTACGCGAATTGAAGGCACACAGGCGTCACTCTCAGACGTCCTGCAGTCTGAGATAGAGGGTCGGCCGCACAATGAGAACACTGCGGAGGTATTGCGTTACTTAGACGCGACGAACCTCGCGTTCGACCTCGTAGAGCGTCTGCCAATAACGCAGAGACTGATCCTTCAGGTGCATGGGGCTCTTCTTGATGGCGTCCGCGGAAGCGACCGATTACCGGGCCAGTTCCGGACCAGCCCAGTGTGGGTCGGATCCCCGGGGGCTACTCCTGAGACGGCTGAGTTTGTGCCTCCGCTCCCGGAGCATATCGGGCCGCTGCTGACGGATTGGGAGCAGTTCGTGAATGCGGACGGACGCAAGCTGCCCGCACTGATTCAAGCGGCGTTAATGCATTACCAGTTCGAAACTATTCACCCTTTCTTAGACGGCAACGGGCGCGTTGGAAGACTCTTGATTAACGTCCTACTGAGGGAGCGAGGACGACTCACGCTGCCTCTGCTTTACCTATCCAATTATTTCGAAACCCACCGTGATGAGTACTACGGTGGGCTACAGATGGTTCGTGAGCAGGGGAACTTAGATCAGTGGCTTGTATTCTTCCTTAAAGCGGTGCAGGCGCAGGCGAAGGATGGGATAGAGAGATCCCGACGTCTCGTCAGAATACGTGAAGACTATATGGCGGCAGCACTTAGGGAACGGTCTAACCTCGCTAGGCTCGTCGAAATGATGGTTCGAAATCCGTATCTGAGTGCCAAGTACGTTCAAGATGAACTGGGTATGACTAACCAGGGATCAAGGAATTTGATTAAGAACGCGGTCCAAAGAGGCTGGTTACAAAGCATCGGCCCGAGCGGTCGAGGTGGCGCAGAGCAGTGGGTTGCGTCCGCAGTCTTGGCGATTATGGACGCGCCGATGGAATACGAACAGTAGCGCTTGATTTTGGAGTATCGAAGGCGAGGAACGTTCGGAGTATGAAAATCTGAGGCGTTTCATTTTCATACTTATGAATCCATGCAAATCCATTTTCATGGTTCGCGACATATTAAAGTGAACTGGGGTTCATTTTCATACTTCTGCCATCGGCGGCCTAGTTGTGCTACCTCGACCCTGCCGTCACCGGACTAGTTTCGCTGCCTCGATCCTGCCTGGTCGAACGATGTGGTGCCTCATCGATACTTGTGCCCGGGAATATCGTTCGATCACGCGCCACATCTTTCGAT
>CAZTTD010000099.1:1338-6836 GCA_964616925.1 uncultured Actinomyces sp. | reverse complement strand
GGCCGTTCGGCTAACGTTGTGCCCGCTTTGCAACGATGTGCCCAAAAACAGGGCGTTCAGCGAACGATGTGCCCAACTTGCAACGATGTGCCCGCCGTCGAACGTTGTGCCCGGGAACATCGTTAGTTTCGTGCCACATCGTTAGCTGGTCGGCATCCCAGGGCGTTTTGCGAACGTTGTGCCCAAAAACAGGGCGTTCAGCGAACGATGTGCCCAAAATGCAACGATGTGTCACGAACCAACCAACCAAGCCCAAGATGGACCGACTAACCCTCCTACAGCCCCTTTTATGAAGCGCCAGTTGACCCGCCGCTTGCTTAAGTTGGGGTGAGCTGTGCCTGTCCCGCAGCATGCAGCACACGGTCAACCACAGAAGTAGTCAAGATGGCACGGGAACCCCCAAGATGGCTATGCCATCTTGGCCTATCTAGAGCCAACTTGATCCAACGAGTGCCAACTCGGCCCCTCTAGAGCCAACTTGATCCGTGCCGCGCCATCTCGGCGTTGATACATACAAGCCAAAGAAGACTTCCAGGGCCATCCCACCAGCTAGCCGCGCGCTGCTGGCCATGAGGCATTGGCCAGCCGTGAATTCGCGCGCCGCTGGCCATGAGGTATTAGCCAGCCGTGAATTATCGTGAATCATGTGGTCCTCACAGCCCCTTTTGTGAAGCACCTTGCCAAGTGCGCGCGGAAAAGAAACCCCACAGCCAGCCTCAAACAGGCTTCACCTGCACTAACGCAAGACCAAAACCCCCAAAACACCCCGGCCTGTGCAACTCGGGTTAAGCCTTTAGCTCCCTCAACTGCCCTGCGATCAGGAACGCTACTGGCAGAAGTGCGGCTACCGCCATGATTGCTTGGAGGACACCGACGCTGTTGCCAAGAAGTCCGATGACCGGGGGTCCGGCCAGGAACGCAACATAGCCGATTGTCGCAACAACTGAGACGCGGACGGCGGCGTTTCGTGGCTCATCTCCCCCGGCCGACATGCCCATGGGAAATCCCAACGACACGCCAAGGCCCCATAGGGCAACCCCTAGGAAAGCGACCACCACGTTCCCCGATAGGACGAAGAGGAGCACGCCGGAAAGCGCAACCACTGCCAACGTGCGCAGGACCGCAACCCGTCCGAACCTGTCCAAAAGCGCGGTACCGAACCAGCGAGAGATGGTCATTGTCGCAAGGAACGTCGCCAAACCCAACGTGCCAATGGTGGTTGAGGTCTTGTAGTCATCAACCATCGCAACCCCGATCCAGTCGATCGCGGTGCCCTCCGCGAAGGAGAAGATGAGGACGAAAAGTCCGACGAGCAACGTTCGCGGCTCCCGCCACGCCTGACCCAAGGTGAGTTTTTGTTTCGAGGGCGGTCCGCCAACGCCCTCGCCAGAAACAATGCCCTCGCCCAAACCCGCGTCCAGCACCGCGTCCGCGGGGTCTGCAAAGGTGTCTTGGGAGGTACGTGGATGCGAGGTCGCCTCGCCGGAGGGGTCGTCGGCTGCGTTCACCAGGAATCCGGAGACCCGCCACGCGACCACGCCGCCCACGATCAATCCCACCGCCACCAGGTTTGCCGCAATCCCAATGCCGAACTGGATCAGTAGGGCACCAAGGAGCGCACCGGCCACCGTTCCCACACTGAATCCCGCGTGGAACTTCGGAAGGATGACTTTGCCAAGGCGGTGTTCCACCAGAGTGCCCTGGACATTCATGGCGACGTCCCACGCTCCCAGGCCAAAACCGATGGTGTAAAGGGCGATCACCACGGGGATGACGCCGCCGACGTAACCAAGGCCGAGCCCAACCAGAGCAAGGCCCGCGACACCAGCAAACACCCTGACAGTTGTCTTTTCACCGAACTTGTTGATGATCAGGCCGGTCACGGTCAGTGCGGAAACTGATCCAGCCGCCATCGCCAGTAGGACAAGTCCCCAAGCGGCTGGATCCATGTCGAGGGCGGCTTTCAACTGGGGTATCCGCGCCGCCCATGTGGACTGAAGGACTCCCGCACCTATGAATGCGACGAAGACGGAGACAGTTGCCGCCTGGACCTGGGGATCCCTCTTTGGGGAGGGGGAAAGGGTGTTTGAAGAAATGTTCACACGGTCCAGCCTAAGGCGTGATTGTTACAAGTCTGTAACCACAACCCTGATTGGTCCCTGATTGTTCCCTTACGTGGGGCGGGATTCGTAAATCTTGGAACTATCCTTGGAGCTGTTATGTTACGACCTGTTGATCGGGGATGTCATGCGTAAACCACTGATTTCGTTGTTGGCCGTTGGAGCCACCAGTGTGCTTGCACTAACTGCGTGCGCAGGGGCCGGAGGGTCTTCTGGGCAGTCTGGATCTGCTGCCGCTGATGACCTCGGCGGGCCACTAATGGAGTACTTCTCAGCCCTCTGGGATGATGAGCAGTACACGCAAGAAAAATATGACCAAGAGAACCTACGTCGTGAAGAGTTGATCTCAGAGTGCATGGCGAAAGAGGGCTTCGAATATATCCCGAACACTGACTCTGGCGGCACGCTAATCTCTTCGGGGGATGAGAGCGAGGGGCCCGCTTGGGACTCTCTCGAGTTCGCGCAGCAGTACGGTTACGGCGTTGTGGACTGGCCGGGGCGCGAAGACATAGAGGGACTGGATGGCCTTGAGGCGTACGTGGATCCCAATGAGGACTACTTGCACTCCCTCAGTGAATCGGAACAGGACGCCTACTACGCCACCCTCTACGGTGAGACCGTCACGGTTGATGACGAAGACTATGAGTTTGAGGATGAGGCGTTCGAATACAACTGGGAAGACAACGGTTGCTGGGGTTGGGCGGATAACCAGATCACTTCGGAAGACGCCTCAGCCGCAGCCTGGGAGGATCCGGAATTCGAGGATCTGTTCCTAGAAATGGAAGATCTCTGGACCCAAACCATGGACGCCCCGGACATCGTGGCCGCCAACGGGGAATGGGCCGCATGCATGGATAAGGCAGGTCACCCGGGATTCAGCTCACCAGAAGATGCTCAGAACCTCATGTACGAGCGCCAAAACGAAATCTACATGGCAGCGGAAAGCCCCAGCGGGGAGTGGACGGAGCCAGATGATGAAGCATTTGAGGAACTGCGGGCTGAAGAGATAGTGCTTGCAACCGCCGACTGGAAGTGCAAGGACGAAGTTAACTACACGGAGCGCCTGCAAAAGGTGGACTATGAAGCCCAGCAGGCCTTCGTGGATTCACACCGGGACCAACTGGAAGCGCTGATCGCTAAGCACGGTGTTGACTCATCTAAGAAGAGTTAGGGCTAGGACGCTGTGAGCGTGCAGGCATCGGAGGCGGAACAACCGGAGGGCGCGCAACAACCGGAGAACCCGGGGCGGCCGGAGAACCAGGGACGGACGAATCCGCCCGGAAAGAAGCCGAAGGTCTGGGCGGGAACGCGGCTGGTGGCGCTGATCGCTGGCGTGGCGGTGGTGTCACTGCTTGCGGGCATCGCCATCATGCAGTTCATCGTCTCTCCGGCGGAACTGGCTGCGCGAACCGAACCTCCAGAAGCCGGTCCGGTAACGGCACTGGTGGAAGAGCGCGTCATAGAGAATTCCGTGACGACCCGCGGTGAGGTGACGTACGCGGATCCGGTGCAGGTCACTATCGACACCTCAGCAATTGAGGGGCGCCCAATCGTCACCGGTCATGTGCCGGATGTGGGGGCGGTGTTTGAACCCGCAAGCGTCGCCCTCGAAGTCACGGGACGCCCCGTCATCGTCCTTCCCGGCGAGCTTCCCGCCTACCGCTCGTTGAGCATTGGGATGAGCGGGCCTGACGTGTACCAGCTCAAAAAGGCGCTTGCGGCACTTGGGTACTGGGCTGGGAATCCCGATTCGGACCTGTTTGAGTGGGACACCTCAGTCGCGGTTGGTGAACTGTACACCCGCGTTGGTTACTCTGCACCGACCGGAGGACCGGATGCGGCGGAGAACCTGCGGATGGCGCAGAACAACGTGCGCTCGGCGGAAACTGCGGTGACGCGCGCGGTTGCCTCCTGGAACGCTGCGGCTGAAGGCGGGGCAACGGACCTGAGCGTGGAGAATGCAGAAATAGAGGAAGCGAAGGCGATGCGTTCGGACGCGTACTCCGCCCTGGAGGAAGCCCAGGTCGCGGTCCAGCCGACTCTTCCCGCCGGAGAGGTCCTGTACCTAGCATCTCTGCCGCGCCGGGTTGATGAGGTGTTCGTGGAGCGAGCTGACGCTTTGAGCGGGCCTGCAATGACGGTCTCGGGAGCGACGCTCACGATCCAGGGGACCATCTCCAAGCAGGATGCTGAACTCTTGGCCGTCGGGATGCCCGCCCTTTACGCGGGCCCCGACGGGGAGGATTTGAAAGCGACGATCGCGTCGATAGTGGCGCCAAAGTCGTCCTCGGGAAACGATTCTGGCGAGGGCGAGCAGACCGCATCCACCGACCGCTACAAACTAACCCTGGACCCAGAAGCACTTACGGAAGACCAGATCAGTCGTCTGCGCGGCACGAACGTGCGCGTCACAATTCCCGTTGCGTCAACAGACGGGACCGTGATGGCGGTGCCCATCGCTGCGCTGTCGGCTTCCCCGGATGGTGGAAACCGCGTGGAGCTGTTGGTTCCAACTAACGATGACCCGTACGCGACGGAGATCGTGCAGGTGTCTGCCGGTTTGGCCGCGGGCGGGTTCGTTGAGGTGAAATCTGATGACGTGCGGATCGCGCCGGGAGCAAAGATCGTGGTGGGCCGGTGAAGTGGCAAAGGGTGACCGAGGAGGAGACTGAAGAGCAGCTCGCCCTCGCCCCCATCATCAAACTGGACGACGTGACACGCATATTTCCGGGACCGCCCGCGGTGAACGCGCTGCGCGGTGTGGATCTGGAGGTGATGCCGGGAGAGTATCTGGCGATTGTTGGGCCGTCCGGTTCGGGGAAGTCGACGATGCTGAACACGCTGGGGCTGCTGGATCGGCCGAGCACTGGCACGTATCTGTTTGAGGGGCGCGACGTCGCGGAACTTTCCGAAGATGAGCGTGCGGCGCTGCGCGGCGGGCACATTGGCTTTGTTTTCCAGTCGTTTCATCTGTTGCCGACGAGGACGGTCTTGGAAAACGTCATGTTATCCACAGCCTATGCCGGTATTCCGCGGGCGGATCGGGAGGCGAGGGCGAGGGCGGCTCTGGACCGCGTCGGCATGGGCCATAGGGTGGATTTTTATCCGGGGACGCTCTCGGGTGGGGAGAAGCAGAGGGCGGCGATTGCGCGGGCGGTTAGTACGTCGCCACGGTTGCTGCTGGCCGATGAGCCGACGGGGAACTTGGATGGTGAGAACTCTCAGGCGGTGATGGGCCTGTTTGAGGAGCTCTCCGCTGACGGGCTCACGATTGTGATGATCACGCACGATAAGACGGTGGCGCAGAGCGCTCACCGCCGCGTCAGCATCAATGATGGGCGCTTGACGGAGCTACCCGAATGAAGCGGGCGGGTGCGG
>CAZTTD010000099.1:0-1238 GCA_964616925.1 uncultured Actinomyces sp. | reverse complement strand
CGGGTTCACGATGCGCGACCTTGTCCACGAGTCACTAGAGGGTGTGGGTGCGCGGCCGTCTCGCCTGTTCATAACGCTTTTGGGGACGGTTCTGGGAATCGCGTCGTTGGTGGCGACATTGGGGTTGGCGCAGACAACGGCGGGGCAGATCGCGCAGAGTTTCGATTTGTTGGCTGCCACGCGCGTGACCATTGAGCCGGGTAAGGCGCAGGGGCGCGGCGGGTCGGAGAAGTTGACGGCGGTGATCCCGTGGAATGCCGTGGAGCGGGTGGCGGACTTGGCGGGAGTGGAGGAGTCGTTCCTGTACGCACCGGTGGAGCCGAATCCTGGGGTTTTGGCGGTGCAGGTTGTGGACCCGGCGGAAGCGGCCGTGGCGCCCCCGCCGGTGGTCGCGGTTTCCCCGCAGATGCTGTCCGTGGTAGATGGGGAGATTGCGACGGGGAGGTTTTTTGACTCCGGCCACGATGAGCGAGGGGATCGCGTGGTCGTCCTCGGACAGAATGCCGCCGACAAACTGGGGATAAACCGGGTGAGTGGGTCGCCGGCGGTGTTTATTGGGGATAGCGCGTATTCGGTGATCGGGATTTTGGGATCGGTGGGGACGAGGGCGAATCTGCTGGACGCGGCCATTGTCCCGATTGGGGTGGCGAGGGCGGAGCTTGGGTTGTCCACCATTGCTTCCCTGGATATCCGCGTGGCGGTTGGTGCCGGGCAGTTGGTGGGGCGGCAGGCGCCGATTGCGCTGGATCCGAATAATCCGGAAGCGTACAAGGTGAAGACGCCTACGGTTTCTTCTGGGATGAAAGAGCAGGTTGCGTCGGATATCAACGTTCTGTTTGTTGCGATCGGTGTGGTGGCGCTGATCGGTGGCGGCATCGGGATTGCGAACGTTACTCTGCTGTCTGTCACGGAACGTCGAAGTGAGATCGGTTTACGTCGAGCCCTTGGCGCCCGCACCCGCCAAATCGGCCAGCAGTTCATGTTGGAGTCGCTCACGACGGGTGTGTTGGGTGGCCTCATTGGGGTTGCCTTAGGTCTGTTTGTCGTGGTGGGAGTGTGTTTGGTTCAGGGTTGGACGCCGGTGTTGGCCCCGTGGGTGCCGGTTGCAGGTGTGGGGATGGGGGCCCTAGTCGGGCTTGTGGCTGGGACTTATCCCGCAATCAAGGCAGCGCGGATCGAACCGGTGGATGCGCTGCGGGGTGCGTGAGTCAGCCCGTCGTGTGGGTCCGACGCGCGAT
>CAZTTD010000098.1:0-6953 GCA_964616925.1 uncultured Actinomyces sp. | reverse complement strand
GACGGGTGCGTAATTGCCTGCTCCTCCGTTATCTCCCCGGAATCAACCAACTCCTGAACGTGCGAGTGATCAACCGTCAACCGAACGAAAACTTCCCCCACACGCCGGTACGTCCGCGAATCCCCGATATTGAGGACCATCCACGACAAAACCTGCGGCGCAGATCTAACCGCAACCACGCCAGTCAGCGTCGTCCCGGCCCCGCCCTCGAGAGCATCCGCCAGCTCCGACACACGCACCTGTGCCGCCCGGGAGGCATCATAAACCTCCTGAGGAAGAACGTCCCCCCTGTCAGTCAACGGCACGAAGCAGTCGATCGCCATCTGACTGGCGACCTCTCCCGCCTGGTGTCCGCCCATCCCGTCGGCAACGACGAAGACCGGGAACTGCGCCAGAAGGTGGTCCTCATTTAGCGTGCGTTTCAGCCCAACGTTTGTCCCAAATGACGCCACAAACTGGACTGGCCTATCGGAAATCACCCGTGCTGCTCCCACTTAAACGCCACGTCACCCAGGTAAAACTTCTCCGTCACTTCAGTCTGCTTCTGGAGTTCCAACTCACTCCCGTCCTCAGCAACAAGGTAGATCCCGTTCGTGGATTCCAGGTCCTCAATGAACCACTTCCCATTGATCCGACTGAGCCGCGCGTGCTTCGCCGACACGGTCTTAGTGGGGTCGTTGACCTCAATGATCTGGCTCTGGTCCGAACGCAACACGCGCGGGACACGGCGGCCAACAATCACCTGTTCCTTCGTCACGCGAACCGGTTCTCCGCCGTCCCACGAAAGGGTCGCCAGCGGCTTGGTCCGCTTCGTGCGCTTCGCCAACACGGTGTGCTCGGCGGGCAGTTGGTTGACGTCATCCGAACTGTCGGACGCTCCGCTTTGGGGCGAGGGCGAAGGCGTAGCGCGCGACACCATAGGTGCGGGCTGCCCGGGCTGCACGGACGCGGGCTGCGCACCCCCGGGCTGCGGCATCCCCGGTGCCGGACCAACCATCCCCGGCGTAGGCCCGGCAGCGGGCGCAAACCCACTTCCTGCTGGTTGCGCGGGCGCGGGCCGCGGCATCACGGGTGCAGACTGCGGCATTCCCTGCACCTTAGGAGCAACGGGCTGCGCACCCCCGGGCTGTGGCATCCCCGGTGCCGGCCGTGCCATTCCCGGCGCGGGTCCAGCACCAGCCTGCTGTTGACCTCTTTGCGGCAACGGCCCAGGTGCTTGCCCCATGCCAGCAGGTCCTCCCTGCGCACCCCTGGCAGGCATCGCGCCCGGCCGTGGCCCAGACTGTGGTCGCCCCACAACTCCACCTGCGGGGGCTTGCCCAACCGCAGGAATACCCGTGCCTGGGCGTCCGGCACCCGGGGCAACCCCCGGCGCACCCGGAGCACCCGCCGGCGGCGCAGACCTCTGCGCAGGCGCAGCCTGCGCTGGGCCGCCCCCACCTTTGCGCCTTGCGACTACTTCCTTCACCTCCGGCGGCCCAACGCGATCCAACCAGCTCAGCAGGTCAGGATACGCATTGGGGTGTGCCGCTATGGCAAGCCACGCGCGCGGCTGGTTCCGCGCCAGCTTGTAGAGTTCTTCCGCAGACATCTCCCGCGGCAGACCCGGAGTTGTCGGGGCCTGTGGCTTGTTTGGGTAGGACATTATGAGACTCCTAATCCTGGGTATGGGAAAAGGACCGAAACCCACCTTTGGGTAGCCCTTCGAACTCCTGCTGCAATCATCCTAGGGGACACGGATACGTCGCCGCCGGTGGAACGCGGGCCGCATTGCCGCGCCCCGTCACCACAAGCAACCAGAACACATCGCGTCGTCATCGTATGCCACCCCCGCGGAAGAGGGACCTGGGTGAGAACAGCGCCTTCACCCTCTGCCAGAACGTCGTTCCCTCCGCCAGGTTGGCCTTGGCATTCGCGCACAACACCCACGCACCCTCTGAATCGAAGTCCGCCTCCGTGGGCACCTGGAACGAAACATAGTCCGCGGCGTGGGCCAGGTGGACTGCACTATCGTCCTCGAACGCCAGCTGTACGGCGGTTTCCAATCGGGTCGAGGACGGCTCCACCAAATACCGGTAGTCCCGCGCCCGGTCAACGTAGTCGGTCCACGCCCCGCGGATACGGGTCGCGCCGAAGGGTGCGCGTTGGCGGCGCATCGTGCGCACCCGCTTGACCGCAACCACCGTGGCCGGCAGAACCGCAATGACCAGCAACGACATGAGCGTCACGCCAACAATGCGTACCCACAGGGACGTCTCCCGGGCCTCCCACGCCTTCTCATCATCCGATCCGACCTGTGCTTCTCCGCCCGACGGCTCAGCCTGCGGGGGCGGCATAACCTGAATCTCCGCCGGCGCAACCGTGGTCGGGTTCTTCGGGTCGGACGTCTGCTGGGTGCGTGGAGCAAGCAGCAGGGTGTGCTGCGGCGTCACGTCTAAAGGCGCCCAGGCCCCGTCGTCGCCGTCTTGCACCTCAACCCAAACCGCCATGTCGGAACCCTTGCACACACCATTCGTGCACGCCGTCAGTCCCCCATCGGAGTCCGGCTGAAGCCTGGCGCCCATCACGACGCGGACGTTGAACCCCATGTCGTCGGCGATGAGGGCGGCGGCAACTGCGAATTGCTCGTCATCCCCGACGCCACCAACCAACTGTTCGTCTGTGGCGTTGTCGCCCGCAGCTTCCTCCTGCTCATTCAGGCGGAGGAACAGCCGGGCAATGCGGTCTTGGGAGTGCCCCGCGCGGCTTGCCTGGAACTGGTAGTCCGCACCCAACCCGGCGACCCAGGCTTGCGCGGCCTGATCATCCATCAGGGAGTGACTCAGGTATCCGCGCGACCGCAACCGGTCCACCAACTCAACCAGACCCGCCCCGCTCCGCGGCTGGTCCTGATTCTTTAGCCAACTGCGCAGGGTGTCCGGCATGAGGTCCGCCATCTGCCCGCCACGGGTCCCCGGCGTGAACCCATTGATGGACGCTGTGGGCGCTAGGAGACCCCAGGCGTCAACCTCATACCTGGTTCCTTCCGTGATCCCGCCCTGCAGCGACTGCACGCCCGTCTCTGTTTTCTTGCTGTAGAAGAAGGAGTCCTGCAGGTCGGCTCTTCGTTCGCCCTCGAACCGAATGCTCCCAAGCGCACCCGGCAGCGGCACCCACGCGCCGTCGTACGCCCCGATCTCCACGGAGGATTTCACGGGCCCCACCGCGTCCTGCCCCGGCACTATGTCGGGTTTGATGACGGAGGGAACACGCTGGAACAACTGCTTCGAATCCGGCGCTACGGCCTGGAAAGTGTGGCCGTCGTAGTAGTCCAGCGTCGCGATGCGGACCCTTTCCAACCCCTCCGCACCAGAGACACTGAACAACTCCGCGTCGTATAGGTCCCGCCCAAAATACTGCCGGTAGGTCGAAAGCGGAGTGACCTCCAAGACTGTTTTCACCTCAACCGGCGTATCGGTGCGCAAGACATCCTTGGTCCGTCCCTCAAGAAGTATCGGCGCAGCAAACACGGACGCACCCAGCCCCGCCGCGACCATCAGGACGCCAAGCACGCCGCGCACGCCGCGCGAAGCAATCCACCGTCCCGTGGTGCCGGCGCCCAGCATCTCCGGCGCAACCCGCACCATCCTGCGCCTTCTGGCCCATGGCCTCCAGAACAGCCACGCGAAAAGGAAAAGTACAGTCGCAATACCGAATGTGGCTTGCGTTCCGACCCACGAAAACGGTTCCGGGAGCGTAAAGAAGGGCGCGTTAGAGGTTGTCCCAAGCGCGATTCCGGCGACCATCGGGACGAGGGCGATCGGGGCTGCCGCCGCCCACATCCTGTTACGTCGCCACGCAAGGTTGAACACCGCAAGCGACACCGCGATGGCAAGGAAGAAGAATGGGGCCAGCACCTGCTGGTAGGTGCCAAGGGGAACGTCCAGGGTGAGAAGTTCGCGCGGACCGGCAAGTGGAGCAACCAGGATGCCAACGAACTGTTTGACCACCGTTTTTGGTGCCCAAAACACCTCCGGAGAGGCAACGGGCAGACCCAGGACGACATACGAGGCCACCCCGCCAGCAACGCTCCACCAGATGCTCAAACGTTTGGCGTTGATCAGCCAGGCGTTCACGATGCCGGCCGCCAAGCCGATGGCGACCATCAGGAAGTACCAGGGCACACCGTAAATCGGGTAGGCGAAGGTGAAGGATAGGAGTAGCGCGGGAACTAAGAAACCGAGGTCCCCGATCCACTGCAATCCGCCCTCGCGCCGCTTCTTCGCGCGGCCGGCACCACCGGGTTTGGCGGGGGTCTGTAGATCGCTCATCTCTTTGCCCGTCCAATCAGAACTTGGCGCAGGTCTTCTAAGACGGCGACGGTGGCAATGGCGGTCTCACCGATCATGTTTAGTCGCGGTGGTGACTCTAGGTCGCACCGCACAGCCATGACTCCCACCTGAACTGGGAACCGTAGGGCTGAGGATTGGAACTCTTTCAGGGACACGCGTGACCCGCTGACAAGGATGACAATGGAGATCATGTCGGCCTCGGTTGCGACGCGCGTGCAAATCTGGCTGAGCGCCTCCCCCTTTTCAAGGGACCGCAGGCGTGCCATATCGTCAAGGAGTGCTTTTCTGGACGTTGTTGCCATGGTGAAGGGTTTCCCGCCGGTGACCGCAAGGGCGCGTTCGCTTTGGGGGCCGGAAACCATGTAGAGGTTGCGTCCCTCAGTGATCCCTTGGACGGCGAAGGAGGCGGCGCAGGAGACGGCTAACTCAAATTCGTCCTCGTCCAAATAGGACTCCATGTCGTTGTCCAGTACCACCATTAACTCGCTTCGAACGGTCTGGTCGTACTGGCGCACCATGAGGGCACCGGTCTTCGCGGTGGACTTCCAGTGGATGTGGCGCTGGGAGTCCCCGGGCACGTAGTCCCTGATTGCGTGGAAGGAAAGGTCATCGGTGACGATGCGTTTGGAACTGATCCCCTCCAGGTCACGCATCAGGCCCACCTGAGTGCTGGGGAGGCGGATGGTTTCGGGGTAAACGTAAACTTGGTGGGCTTTTCCCCAAGTCATGTCCGAAGAGACGATGCCGATGGGACTTGATTTCGTGAGGCTGACAGGCCCAACGGGAATCACGCCACGCTGGGAGGTGGGGATCGCGATGGCTTGGGATATTTCTGCGCCGGGCCGCATGAACGGCAGCGGGATTTCCACAAGTTCCTCGCCGACGGGCACGTCCACGTGGGTGGGCATGCGCGCGCCTTTTCCGACGTTGGAGGCGGTGACATTCGCATCGACCAGCCGCCCTACGACCACCCGATCGGTTGCGATTTCCAGCTCCACGTGTAGGGTCTTCTTTCCGATCAGGAAGAAGAGCGCCAAAACCACCAGCACGGCGGCCATGATCCCGGGGGCCACCAGTTCAATCCACCCCAGCGGGAGGCCAACTAAGAGCGCCAGGAAGATCACGATGATCAGGAGCCAGCCACCGGGCGTTATCGTTTGGACCATCCACGTGGAGGCGCGGCGAAACCAGTCTGCAATCGTGTACCGGAAAGAGTTCGCGACACGGCGTGCGGCGGTCGCGTTGGTGCGGGTGCCGGTGGCGCCCCTTGTCCCCCGCGTGCGTGTCCCGGTTCCACGCGTTCGAGTTCCGGTCCCCCGCGTCCTCGTATTCGTGCCGCGGGTGCGGGTTCGAGAGTGGTGGGGCTCCCTGGCCGTCACTGCTCACCCTCAGTGGGTGGTGGCACATCAAGCAGGATTTGCTGAACAACCTGCTCCGCCGTCACTCCGTCATACTCCGCTTCCGCGTCAAGAATCATTCTGTGGGCGAGGACGACTTCGGCCAGCGCTTTCACGTCATCAGGAGTCACGTAGTTGCGGCCCACGGACGCGGCCTTGACGCGGGCGGCGCGGGCCAGTCCGATTGCGCCACGCACGGAGGATCCCAGCCGTACCTGCACGGCGTCACGTGTGCCATCCACAAGGCGGGAAATGTAGTCCGCGATAGTGGGGGCGATGTGGACGGTGGAGGCGATCTGGCTCATGTCCAACATCTGGGCTGGCGCAATCAGAGCGGGCACAACTCGCGTCGGTTCAGAACTCTCCTGGAGGATACGCACCGTGGAGGCGGAGTCGGGGTATCCAAGAGAGGTCTTCACAAGGAAACGGTCCAGTTGAGCTTCGGGGAGCCTGTAGGTTCCCGCCTGCTCAATTGGGTTTTGGGTTGCGATAACGGTGAAGGGCTGACCGACGGGGCGGCTGTTGCCGTCAACGGTCACCTTCCCCTCTTCCATGACCTCCAGCAGCGCGGATTGGGTCTTGGGTGAGGCGCGGTTGATTTCGTCAGCGAGGACGACGTTCGCGAACACCGGACCCGGGTGGAACTGGAACTCCTTGTTCCGCTGGTCGTAGACCGTTATGCCGGTGACGTCACCGGGCAGGAGGTCGGGCGTGAACTGGATCCTGGATGAGTGGCCGCCGACGGTTTCGGCCATCGCCCTCGCCAAAGAGGTCTTTCCGGTCCCGGGCACGTCTTCAAGTAGGAGGTGTCCGCGCGCAACCATCGCGGTGAAGGCCAGTTCAATCTGCGGGCGCTTACCCAGCAGGACCTGCCCAACGTTATCTACCAGCAGGTTGAATGTCTGCTGGAACCACTGAACCTGTTCAACGCTTGGAGGATTCATGATGCTCTTTCGCTTGCTTTGGGTGTTGGAAGGACTTTGGGTTGGCCCCAGGGGCCGAACGGTTTTTCATTTCGAGGGCGGGTTTGGGACGCGCCTAACCCTCCTCTGGAGGTTCTATTTCTTCGGGAGGTGCGGGCACGTAGCATCTCCACTCAACAAACTGGTCGATGCTCCCCGCGGTGAACCCCGTCGGAAGGTTCAGCTTCCAGATGTGGTGGATTTCCCCGGCGATGTCCTCCGTGCGCTTTGGAGCCATACTTCCGAACTGCGTGGAGGTCCGC
>CAZTTD010000097.1:0-6985 GCA_964616925.1 uncultured Actinomyces sp. | reverse complement strand
TCGATCCAGCTGTTCGTGGGCTTCGATCCAGCTGTTCGTGGGCCTCGATCAGCTGTTCGGGGGCCTCAGTTGGCTGTTCGGGGTTCTCAGTCAGCTGTCCGGCGACTGTTCGGTGGCCTCTATCAGCTCCAGGTCCTCTGCTCTGCGCAGCGCCTCCCACCTGTTCGTGGCACCAAGTTTCCGGTATATTCCGCGCAGGTGGAACTTCACCGTGTTGGTGCTGATGAACAACTTTTTGGCGATGGCGTCGCGGCTGGCCCCTGTGCTCAACTCCTGGAGGATGCGGTGCTCCGACTGGCTCAGAGACTCAAATCTCTCGGGGCGCAGCCACTTGGGTAGAGATTCGACTTCCTTCATGATGTGCTCAAGGGCGGGACGGCTCTGCGTGTCCAGTGGTACATCGTCTTTGACTTTGAGGACGTTGGAAGTTTGGTCGCTGAGAAGCGTCTCTACCGCGGTCTTCAACGGTTCATGTGGCACGGTACCCAGAACGTTTACGCCACCGCTGTGAAGCAATGAGCTGCCAAGGGCCACCAGGTAGTTTTCCGCGTCTTGGCGGGCACCCAACTCCCAGGCTGCAACCGCCGCAATAATCCTGCCCTGGTTTAAGAATCGGTCGCTGCCTTCTTGCTCCAGCATCATTTCTGCAAGTCGGAGGGCTTCGTCAGCGTCGCCCTCGAACAGAGCCAGCCGAGCCGTTGACAACGACGCCACGCGCATCCTCTGCGGGACCCTGTCCAAAATAGCCTTCGCAGCGGCGTATCCGCCCATGTACAGAAGTAGGTTTGCCTTCAAGACAAGGAGTTCAGTCATCAGGTATGGCGGAATGCGACGGGCCTGTTTGACCTGTTGAACCCGTGTTTCCAGAGACTTGAGGGCCGCTAGTGGGCCCTCTGTCATCCGCAACATCTGCGTTTCCGCATAAATGAGGACGGCCGCCTGCTCTAGGGAGGGCAGCGTTGCCTCAAGCGGCTCCAAAATGGACTGCAGCTGCAGGGGGTTCCTATCATCCACGGCAACCAGAGCGTTCGCAGTCTGACGGTTGACACGCGCAAACACCGGGCCTGAGACGCCACTGGCCAGCACCAGTTCCACGGTGCGGGCATTTAGGGAGCGCGCTTCCTCAACGTTTCCGCTCATCGCGGCGACCATTGCCAGCCCGCTCAGTCCCCTTATCTGCTCGGACTCGTTTCCTGCGGCCAGTGCGGCCTCATAGGTCTTCTGAAAACCCCGCTCGCCCATCTGCGCGTTGCCGTTCATGACCGATGCGAAGGCTCCGACCGCGTGGATAACCGACAGGGAGGAGCGAATATAGTCCAAATCCTTCTCCTGGGCGGTCTCCAGTCTGCGCTCCAGCTCCGCGGAAAGCTTCAGAGTTTCTGAACCAGACCCCCTCATCCGTTGGGCCATGATCAAGCCTGCAAGGGAGACAATCGCTACGTGAGGCGCACCTGACTCCAAGTCCCGCATTGCCGACTGGCGTACCTGAAGGTGCAGCCTATCCAGCGTGGATTGCGGCGTGCGGGGGTCGGCCAGCTCCATGAGCAGCAAGACCCCGGAAAGAACCGGATGCTTCGCAATGTCCGCCTTCGGCACCCGCCGAACCGCTTCGGTTAGACGAATGCTGGGCGTCATCACCGCTATGAAATGCGTAACCAGAACGTCCTCCGCGGCCGCCAGCTCGCCCACCTCAATGAGCTCAGCCGCCGCCGCGTCCGCGTCATCATCCGACAGCTCTATCAGGTGACTCCGCCGCAACTCCGTCACTGTGTCTGCACCCAACTCATGCAGCGCCTCATTCGCCAGGAAGGAAAGCTCCGGAAACCGGGAGTGGTACCTAACCCCCGACTGGCACACAAGGTGGTCAACCAAGCCAAGTGCCTCAAGCTGCTGAACGGCCTGACGTATTTCGGCAATGTGGACGCCCTCCCACTTCGCCAACTGCTGCAGTGCTACACGGTCGCAGATCACGATGCAGTACAGGATCCGCAGCGCCAGTGGGTCCTGAATCAGGCTTATCTGCTGGCGAACCAAATGGCCAAACTGCGCGTCCAGGTCCGCGCGCCCCATACCTCTTGCCGCCCCCTGCAACGCAGCATTGACCGCTATCGGCCAGCCGTGTATGACGCTGGTCGTGACATGCGGCACCATCGTGCCGGGCAGTCCGTGCTCAGCCGCCAACTCCATGGTTTCCGCCTGGGTGAACAGCAGGTCATTCGAGTCAACCAAGTTGACCGTGATCTGGCTGCTCACCAATGGGCCATCCAAGAGAGACACGTAACGTGCGATCACAGTTATGTAGAGATTGGAGTCGGATCGCAGCAGCGTCAACAACTCCATGTCCAACCTGGGACTGGTCACCGTCTCATAATCGTCAAGGATGATCATGGTCGGCTGGGCCAAAACGTCGATAGATCGCAGGGCTGCGTCATGCGCGCTGACCCCTGGATCGGTACCCAACGCGGCGCAAATGGAACGCCAAAATCGGTCGTCCTCGACAACTTCTTCGTTCGAGGGCGGATTGGCCGCGACTGGCTCTGAACGGCAGCGAACCCAATGCACAACCATTGGATCCAGCACTCCGTCACTCACCCATTGGGAGACCAGCGTCGACTTCCCGTACCCAGCCGGGGCTATAACCAAGGTGAGTGCGGACGGTGACGAAACCCCCTTCGGGCGCAGCCGCGGGCGGTTTACTGCGGTATGTCTGAAGTTCGGCACATCCTCCACCCTAGACCCATGTCATATTTTCCTCACCCTCTGGCGGGGCGGAATGGTACTTTTCGGGGGCACAATGGAGTTATGTCGATGATCTGGAGAATGAAGATGAGTACAAAGTCGCTAATGGTTGGGGCAGCAGTTGTTGCGCTGGCCCTCACCGGTTGCGGAACTAGCAGCGCACAAAGTGGCGGGGAGCAGACCACAGAGGCTGCCTGCGAAATGATTTACGACGGGCTGTCGACGCTGGAGGCGGAGTTGGCGGAAGTAGGGGGCAGCGACACCCCTGAGGACCTCAAAATGATGTTGGAAATCGCAAGCGCCAACCTAGATAGGTTGGACACCGAGGTTACCAATCCCGAAGTGAAAGCCGTTTGGACACCGATCGCGGAGCTTCAGCGCGCAGGGTTACAGGCAGCTGCGGACGAGGACGAGGAAAGCCTAATGGCCGCCTACCTTGAGATGAGTGAGAAGTATGAGGACTTCGTAAAGGTGTGCCCCGCCGACGGAGAAGCCCAGTCGGAGGAGTAACCCTGTGGCGGTGGCCGTCCTCAGTCGCGCAGAAGCTCGGCACACCGGCGATTCCCGGCCGCGGCGGGAACTGCCGTGTGGCTGACGCCCGTTAGTCGCGCCAGCGCGGGTTGCGCATGTCCAGCGCTTCCACCAGGTCGATCTGCTCACCATCGCGACCACCCTTACCCAGAATGAGTGGGGGCGGGCTGGGGGTTGGCTTCACCCCTTTTAGTCGCTCCATGAGGGTAAGTGGCGCGATGAGGATGTAGAAGTTCCCGTCCTCATCCACCGCCACGGAGTGGTCCGCCTTCAGGTACCACCCCTTCAGCGGTGTCTTGGCGCGGTGCTTCCCGTCCTTCGCGCTCACGAGCAGCGGTTCCGGCTCAATCCCGTCCCGGCGGGCGGCCGCGATAAACGCTGCTAGATGCTTGCTCGCCGTCGCACTTTCTGCCGCCTCACGCTCCCGCAGGCGCTCCGCCTGTGCGGCCGCATTCTTACGTCTTTGCTCTGCCCAGTTATCTTCCATCCCCCTATTGTCGCGGGTTCAACCGATTCTGTCTGCAAAGTCACTCCCACAGGAGGACAGGACCCCGGAGCCCCGGATTGGGGAACGTAGAATAACTGTCCATGAAGACGAACAGTGTTTTGGGATATCGATGGATTTTCATGAGCGTGGTCGGCGTGCTCGTGTTCGTGGCCACATACCTGGGATTGGTGCGGACCTACCTGGGTCAGTACCTGGAGAACGCGGCGTTGCTGGGCGCGAAGCAGGCGACGACCGAAGCTGTGGATGGCGCCCTCGAAAACCTGAACGTCATTTCAATCGCGTCGCTGGTAATCATGATGATCGGCTTCGCGATAGTCGGGCTGGTTCGCAAGTCGTGGCGCATCGCTTTGGCGGGGATGGCGGCACTGGGCGGGTCTGCGGTTCTGGCGGAGCTGCTGAAGCGCGTCCTGCTCAAGCGGCCAGATCTGGCTGCCATATATGAGAACAACGCGCACAACTCATTCCCCTCCGGGCACACGACCATAGCGATGGCGATCTTGGTGTCGCTAATCATTGTGTCCTCATACCGGTGGCGCGGTGTTGTGATGTTCTTTTCCATCACCTGGGCGGTCTCTGTGGGGTCAGCGACGGTGACCGCCAGATGGCACCGGTTCTCCGACACGCTGGGTGCGGACATGCTGGCACTGACGGTAGGGGCAATCGTTGCGTACTGGCTGCTGAAGCAAAACGCGATAGTCCAGGAAGAGGGCCGCAAGTACGTTGGGCGCGTGTTCCTGGTTGTATTCGTCGCCGCCGCCGCGGTCACGACTTTGATTTCCGGCGGCCTGGTCGCGATTCTGACCGTGCGCAACTACGGACTGATGGGCGAACTTTCAGCCGCTAAAGCCGCCGGCGTCACCCCGGAACTGACCGCGCATCTGGACCCCGTCTTCAACGACAACATGTTCATCGCGGCCCAGGCCCTGGCACTTGCGTTCTCCGCGCTTGCTGCGCTGTGGTTCTGGGGGACCTTCCACCGCCTGTCTACGGCGTCTGGAAATGCCCGAGCACACGCCCTCGCCCTACAAAACCCAAACCAGCGGTACCAGTAGGATCTTCACCAAAATAGCCAGGGCGAAGAGGACGGAGTAGGCGCTCTCTACGCGCTCATCCCGCACGCGCGCCATCGCGCCCTGGAAAACCGCCGGCTGCCCAAGGAAACCCGCGACTCCGCCCGCCGTGCGCGGCGCGGACATGCCGCTCATCCAACCCGCGATGACCATGATTAGGCAGCCGACGAGGGCGATGATGGTCGCACTAATCAACGCCTTCGGACCCATCGGGGAACTCAGCAGCTCCGCGACGCTGGGGCCCGCGGACAGACCTAGCGCCGCCAGGAAGAGGAGCATCCCGAGGTGGCGCACGGTCAAGTTGACGGATTCCGGCATGGACCAAACAAGCGGGCCCGTCCGGCGTAGATACCCAAGGAGCAACCCGACCAGCAGAGGCCCCGCGGCCGGACCCAACTGGAACATCTGCCCACCTGGCAGCGGGATTGCCACCATGCCGACCAGTACGCCCAGCACCAGGCCGACGCCGATGGACAGGGAGTCCAGTTCCGCGATGGAACGTTGGGAGTCGCCAAGGAACTGCTTGACGCCCTTGACATCCTCCGTCGGCACGACCACCGCCAAACTGTCGCCGGCCTGCAGGGGTAGGTCATCGCGCGCCAGGAGGTCTAGGTCGCCGCGGCGCACGCGCGTGACCACTGCGCCGAACCGCGCGGGCAGACGAAGGTCGGAAATGGTGCGGCCCGGCAGGCGGTCGTTGGACAGGACCACCCGTTCGAAAGCGACGTCAGACCGGTCATCGGCCAGGTGGTCCGCGCAGGGGGCGCCAATCTGTTCCGCCACCAGTTGCGGTTCGCCGGGGAGTCCGACGACGACGACCTCATCGCCCTCGCGCAACTCTTCGCCGGGGACGAGGACGCGCGTGACGCCCTCGCGCCGAACATACGAAAAACGGACGGTCTGGTCGGCCCACTGGGGGATGTCGCGCGGCTGGACAGCTCTGGAAACGCGCACGGTGAGGGCATCCAAACCCTTCCCCGTCAGTGGCGGAGTGTCCTTTTTCCCGGGCCACTTGAGGCCCGCGACGATGCTGACCGCTAGGAGTCCGACGAGGACGCCGATGGGATAACCGGTGGAGTAACCAACCGCGGGAGCGGAGTCCCCCGCCAATCGGGTCGCCGCGTCAAGGGCCGGGGCTGCGGTCAGCGCGCCCGTGAAGAGACCCGTGGAAAGACCGCGGGGTAGGCCCAGCCAGTCCCCCATGAGTCCCGCTACTACGGCACCACCGATGCTGGCCACGACCGCACCAACCATCAGCGGGACGTTCGTGCGGAGCGCGGTGCCGATCGTGGCGCCGGATGCGATGCCGACTGTGTATACGAAGAGGGCGAGGCCGACCTGCTGCACAAGTGTGAAACCCTCAGCCAGCTCCGGGTTCAGTGCGGAGAGGATGAGTGCGACGAAGAGTGCTCCGGCGGCGCCTAGGCGAACCGGGCCAAGCCGGATGGCGCCCACCGCTGCGCCGAGTGCAACGACCAGGAAAAGTGTCAGAAGCGGAGCCCCCGCCAGTGCTTCAATCATGGTTCAAGGCTAATGCGGATTTCGCTCTCTAAGCCCGGACGCACGCCCTTTTTACCCGCGTAGAACTTACGGAGGAAATCCATGTCTGCGGTCACGTCATCCGTGGGGTAGAGAGTGGGGCCAACGCCAAGGGTTTTGGTGGTGCTATCGACGAAGCCCGTGACAATCGGGAGGTTCGCATCTTTTGCGATCCTGTAGAAACCGGACTTCCACTGGTCTTTCTTTTTGCGCGTCCCCTCCGGGGCCAAGATGATGGCGGCTCCGGGAGAGGCTTTGAGTTCTTCAGCCAACTGTTTTGCCATGCCGCCCGGGGCGTCTCGGTTGACCGGGACACCGCCCAGGAGCCGGGGCACGAACCCGAAGGGGTTGTCGAATATCTGGGATTTGCCGAGCCACTTCACGGGGAAGCCTGCCTGCCCCGCGATGACGAGCATCAAAAGGAAGTCCCAGTTGGAAGTGTGGGGCGCACCGATGACAACGGCACCCTCTTTGGGAGGCGGGTCTTCCATGACAAAGCGGTAGCCCATAAGTCGCGTAACGGCGCGTGCGGCCAAGGATTTTACACTCACGTTACAAGCCTATCTAGAGGTGAGCGCGAGGGACGGAGTGGTCCGCC